>NZ_JAXAVW010000016.1:0-223641 GCF_033949945.1 Lentzea miocenica | reverse complement strand
TACCAACTTCCAGATCCCGGCGGATCTGGAGTGGTCCGGCTCGCCGGACACGTGGAACGCGACCAACCCCGGCGCGAACGCGAACCTGCGAGTCCGCGTCCTCAACCACAACCAGGACGTCGGCATCGCCGCGTCGTACGCGAAGGTGCTGCTGAACTACGCGTCGAGGTCGGGCAACGCCCAGGCGAAGACCACCGGTGAGGCGTTGCTGACGTCGTTGCTGTCCAAGCAGGACAGTCTGGGCATCGCGACACCGGAGACCCGCGCCGACTACAACCGGTTCGACGACACGTACAACGCCACCACCGGTGAGGGTCCGTACGTGCCGCCGGGCTGGACCGGGCGGATGCCGAACGGCGACCAGATCGGGCAGAGCTCGACGTTCCTGTCCATGCGGTCGATGTTTCGCAACGACCCGCAGTGGCCGAAGGTGCAGTCCTATCTGGACGGTGGACCGGCACCGACGTTCACCTACCACCGCTTCTGGGCGCAAGCCGAGATAGCCACGGCGTTCTCCCTGCACGCCGAGATCTACGGGTGAGGAGTACCGGGATGAGAAAACGCATCGCGCTCTTGCTCGTCGCTGCCACCACCGGCGCTGTTCTCGTGCACACCGGCGGGACGGCTGTCGCACACGGTTCGATGGTCTGGCCGGCCAGCCGCACCTACGCCTGCTACCAGGACGGCCGGGCCGGCAGCGGCGGCGGTGACCTCCAGCCCACCAACTCGGCGTGCGTCCAGGCGGTCGCCCTCGGCGGCAAGCAACCGCTGTGGGACTGGTACGGCAACCTGATCAGCAACGCGGCCGGGCGGCACCGGGAGATCATCCCGGACGGCAGCCTCTGCGGCCCCACCACGAAGTACGACGCCTACAACCAGGCGCGGGCCGACTGGCCGGTCACCTCGGTGACGGCGAACGCCACGGTCACGTTGCGGTACAACGCGTGGGCACCGCACCCCGGCACGTGGGAGCAGTACGTCACCAAGGACGGCTTCGACGTCACGAAGCCGTTGAAGTGGTCCGATCTGGAAGCCGTGCCGTTCGACAAGATCACCAACCCACCGCTGGGCAACGGCGAGTACAGCTGGCAGGCCAAGCTGCCCAACAAGTCCGGCCGGCACATCATCTACTCGCTCTGGCAGCGCTCCGACAGCCCGGAGGCGTTCTACAGCTGCTCGGACGTGCTGTTCGGCGGTGGCGTGCCGGACACCCAGGCACCGTCCGCTCCCGGCACCCCGGTCGCGTCCTCGGTCACCGGCAGCTCCGTGCGGCTGGACTGGCCGGCGGCGACGGACAACTTCGGTGTGTCGGAGTACCGCGTCTACCGCGGTGACCTGTTGGTCGCCACGTCGACGACGAACTCCGTCACGGTCAGAGGGCTGAGCTCGAACACCGACTACACCTTCCGCGTGGTCGCGGTCGACGCGGCGGGCAACGTCTCGCCGTTGTCGCCGAGCGCCACGGTGCGCACCGGCAGTGGTGCCGGGGCCTGCACGGTGACCTACACCAAGCCGAGCAGCTGGAACGGCGGCTTCACGGCGAACGTGAAGATCGCCAACGGCAGTGCGGAAGCCGTGCGCGCGTGGCAGCTCGTCTGGGACTTCCCCAGCACGCAGCGGGTGTCGTCGGCCTGGTCGTCCACGATCACCGTCGCGGACGGGAAGGCCACCGCGAAGGGCGCCTCGTACAACGCCGACATAGCCGCCGGCGGTTCGGTGGAGTTCGGGTTCAACGTGGCGATGACCGGTGCGGTGACCGATCCGGTCAGCTTCGAGCTCAGCGGCGTCTCCTGCGCCGTTCCGTGATGAGGGTCCTCCTCGCCCTCTTCGTGGCCGGTTCGGTCGCGCTCGCCGTTGTGATCGCGCGCGCCGAACCGGCTCCGGACCCGGCCAGGGGGGTCGACGGGATCGCCGCCTGGCTGAACCAGGTCGCCGGCGACTGCACCGACGTGCGCAAGGGCGAGGACTTCGCCGCGTTCGCCGGTCCGGTGCGGGCGAAGGTCTACGGGCCGTTCGTCGCGGAGTGGGGCACCTGCGCCAAACCGCCCTACGAACAGCTGGGGCTCCTGGTGCTTCGACCTGGCCTGGAGGAGGCCTGGCGCGGCGCGCTGGCACGGGGCGAGGTCCGGGGCGACCCGGACCTCGTGTTCGGCGACGGGTTCGCGATCACCGGCTCGACCGGGATGGAGCACCTCGGCCTGAAACGACTCGAGTGCACGCCTGCCGCGTGCGCTCTCGTCCAGATCAAACACCATTGAAAGACAGGAGATCCGTGGCAATGAGGCTCAACGGACAAAGGCGGTGGGCCGCGGCGGGAGTCGCGGTCGCCACCGCGGTGGCGACGTTCGGGGTGGCGCTGAGCGCGCCCGCGGGCGCCGCGCCTGGCTGCCGGGTCGACTACAAGGCGAACAACTGGGGTGGCGGAGGCTTCGGCGCCGCCGTGAAGATCACCAACCTGGGTGACGCGGTGTCGAACTGGACGCTGAAGTTCAGCTTCCCCGGCGGACAGCGCGTGACGCAGGGGTGGAGTGCCACCTGGACGCAGTCGGGTGCGGACGTGACGGCGGCGAACGCGTCGTGGAACGGCAGCCTCGGCACCGGCGCGTCCATCGACATCGGCTTCAACGGCAGCTACACCGGCAGCACCAACGCCGACCCGACGTCGTTCTCCCTGAACGGCACGGTCTGCACGGGCCTGCAGCCACCGACGACCACGACCACCACCACGACGAGCGGTGACCCGAACCCGGATCCCGGCAACCGCGTCGACAACCCGTATGTGGGCGCGAAGCAGTACGTCAACCCGGACTGGTCGGCAAAGGCGGCCGCCGAGCCCGGTGGCAGCCGGGTGGCGAACCAGCCGACCGGCGTGTGGATCGACCGCATCGCGGCGATCACCGGCACCGCGGACTCCCGTGGCATCGTCGGGCATCTGGACGAGGCGGTGCGCCAGGCGGCGGGCTCACCACTCGTCATCCAGTTCGTGATCTACAACCTGCCGGGGCGTGACTGCTCGGCGCTCGCCTCGAACGGTGAGCTCAAGGCGACCGAGATCGACAGGTACAAGACGGAGTACATCGACCCGATCGCGGCGATCCTCGCCAGGCCGGCGTACAAGGATCTGCGGATCGTGACCACGGTGGAGATCGACTCCCTGCCGAACCTGGTCACCAACGTGACGCCGCGCCCGACCGCCGTGCCGCAGTGCGACGTCATGAAGGCCAACGGCAACTACGTCACCGGTGTCGGCTACGCGCTGGCGAAGCTCGGCGCGGTCCCGAACGTCTACAACTACCTGGACATCGGGCACCACGGCTGGATCGGCTGGGACGACAACTTCGGCCCGACGGCCGAGCTGCTGTTCCAGGCGGCCAACGCGTCCGGCAGCACCAAGGCGAACGTGCAGGGCTTCATCGCCAACACGGCCAACTACGGCGCGTTGCGTGAGCCGAACTTCACCATCGACGACACGGTGAACGGTACGTCCGTGCGCCAGTCGAAGTGGGTGGACTGGAACCGTTACGTCGACGAGCTGTCGTACGCGCAGGCGTTCCGGCAGCGGGCCGTGCAGGCGGGCTTCGACGCGAACGTCGGCATGCTGATCGACACCAGCCGCAACGGCTGGGGCGGCGCCGCTCGTCCCACCGGACCCGGACCGAAGACGACGGTGGACGCCTACGTCAACGGCGGCAAGCTCGACCGGCGCATCCACCTCGGCAACTGGTGCAACCAGTCCGGTGCCGGTCTGGGTGAACGGCCGACGGCGGCACCCGCGTCCGGCGTCGACGCGTACGTGTGGATGAAGCCACCGGGCGAGTCGGACGGTGCGAGCAAGGAGATCCCGAACAACGAGGGCAAGGGCGCGGACAAGATGTGCGACCCGGCCTACACCGGAAACGTCCGCAACGGCAACAACCTGTCGGGCGCACTGGCGGACGCCCCGCTGTCGGGCAAGTGGTTCTCCGCGCAGTTCCAGGAGCTCATGCGCAACGCCTACCCGGCGCTGTGACGACGAGTCCGCTGTGAGACGACGCCCGCACGGCTTCCGTCCGTGCGGGCGTCGACCGCCGCCGTCGCGGCCCCGCATCCGCGACGGCGGCGGCCGCTACGGGTGAAAGCAGGTCGGTGTGGTCACCATCTCGGATGTCGCGCGGCACGCGGGGGTCGCCCCGAGCACGGTCTCCTACGTGCTCACGGGCAAGAGGTCGATCTCCGCGGACACCAAATCGAAGGTCAGAGGGAGCATCAGGGCGCTGGGCTACCAGCCGCACCTGGGTGACCGCGCGCCGTCGGCGCGCGGGACGAACGTGATAGGGCTGGTGCTGCCGCTGCGCGCGGGCATGCACCTGCCGGTGGTGATGCGCTTCGTCGCCGCCGCTGTGACGGCCGCGCGCAGATTCGACCTGGACCTGCTGCTGATGACCGCGGACGAGGGCGCGTCCGGCCTGCGCCGGGCCGTCGCCGGCGCCATGGTCGACGGCTTCCTGGTCATGGACGTGGAGATGAACGACGATCGGCTGCCGCTGCTGCGGCAGCTGTCCAAACCGTCCGTCCTCATCGGACACCCGGTGGACGCGAAAGGCCTCACCTGCGTGGACTTCGACTTCGAGGCAGCAGGCGCGAAGTGCGTGGACCACCTCGCCGATCTGGGGCACCGGTCGATCGGCTTCGTCGGCGCGCCGAGCGCCGTCTACCGGCGCAACACCGGGTTCGCCCACCGGACGATGGCCGGGTTCAGCGCGGCCGCGATGCGCCGGGGCGTCGTGGCGACCACGCTGCCCGCCGAGCACGACCACGACTCGGTGCTCGCCGCGACGACGACGCTGATCCGCGCCAACCCGTCGATGACCGCCCTGGTGGTGCACAACGAGGCGGCGCTCGGCTGGATCACCGGATGCCTGCGCGCGGCCGGCAGACAGGTGCCCGGCGACGTCGCCGTGGTCGCGATCTGTCCCGACGACCTCGCCGAGCAGATGACGCCGCCGCTCACCTCGGTGCGGCTGCCCGCCGGGGAGCTCGGCAGGCACGCGGTGAACCTCCTGGTGGCCAAGCTCGACGGCAGACAGCCGCCGGCCCTGATGTTGCTGCCTCCGCAGCTGTCCCGGCGCGCCAGCACCCCGGACCCTGCCGCACCCACTCGCTGATCCCCAATGGCGTCTGCAAGTACCACCAACTCAACATCAACAGGCCCTCAACTACTACCAACCCGTTCTCCGTGCCCGCTGTCCGGTCGGCACAGAGAACGGGTTGGTAGTAGTTGAGGGCGATTTGATCACGTGTTGGTGGTACTTGCAGACGCCAACAGGGCATGGGTGAAGGCGGCCGCCGCGCCCGGTGGCCGCCTTCACCTGTTCCCCTCCTCGTCGCTAGGCCTTGGCCCAGCGCTGGCCGGTGCCGCCGTTGCAGGTCGCCACGGTCACGGCCGCGCCGTTGGCGGTGCCGGTGGCGTTCAGGCACAGTCCTGTCTGGACGCTGGTGATCGTGCCGTTGGTGCCGATGTTCCAGCTCTGGTTGGCGCCGCCGTGGCAGTCCCAGATCTGGACCCTGGCGCCGGAAGCGGCGTTGTTGGGTGCGTCCAGGCACTTGCCCACGACCTGTAGCGCTTGCCCGTTCTGGGCGAACTGCTGGTTGGCGTTGGTGTGGCAGTCCCAGGCGATCATCTGGGTGCCGTTGGCGGTTCCTGCGCCGTTGACGTCGAGGCAACGGCCGGAAGCCTCGCCGCGCAACCGGAACGCGGTCGGGGTGGGCGTCGTGTCACCGGTGAAGAACTTCCACACCTCGGTCTTGACCCAGCTGCGGGCACCGCTCTCACAGCCCCCGCAGCCGTCCACCGGTCCCTGCTGGTGGCCGCCGTCGAAGGGAGCCCAGACCACCGGGTAGCCGGTCCGGCAGCCGGAGTAGGTGGTGGTGATGTGGGTGTTGCTGCCAGCACGCGGTTCTGGTGCGTTCTGCGGCGTGCAGCCGTTGTTGCGGACCCACCTGTCGCGCTGGCCCCGTCCGGAGCCGATGTTGTCGTTGATGCCGTGGATGCCCATGTAGGCGACGGGTGCGGTGCCGCCGGCGCACCCGCTGATCTCGCCCGGTGAGGCGATGGCGGCGATGGCGCGGAACATGGTCGGGCGCGAGCACGCGAGCGAGATGCTCATCGCGCCGCCGTAGCTGAAGCCCAGGGAGAAGCGCTGCGCCGGGTCGACGCAGAGGTCGCCCTCGATCCGGGCGATCATGTCGTCGACGAACCGGACGTCCTCGCCGCCGGAGTTGGCCCAGGCGTTGCCGAGTCCTTGCGGGGCGACGAAGATCGTCGAGTTGTTCGCCAGCCGCCGCAGGCCGTAGTGGGCGTAGACGTCACCGTCGCTGCCGCCGCCGGCGACCTGTTCGGCGGTGCCGCCCCACCAGTGGAAGCCGAACACCAGCCGGTACCGGCGGTTGGGGTCGTAGTTGTCGGGCACGCTCAGGATGAACGAGCGGGACTTGCCGCTGCTCTGGATCGTGTGGGTGCCGCTGCGCAGCGTGGGGGCCTGGCCGCAGGCGGCCGCCACCGGGCCGGAGTCGCCGGTGGCAGGGGACGCCGGTTGTGCGCTGGCCACCCCGCCACCGACGAGCAGGAAGGCGGTGGCGGTGGAGGCGGCGGCGACCAGCCACCGCGCCCTCCGCAGAACGTTGTTCTGACGCATGGATGTCCGCACTCTCTGTCAGGAGGAGATGGCGCAGGTCTTGCCGTTGAGGGAGAACGAGGCCGGTGCCGAGGCGTTGCCGGTGTGGCCGGCCTGGAAGCCGATGCCGATCGACGCGCCGGGCGCGATGTCGGCGTTGTAGGAGACGTTCCTGGCGGTGACCTGGCCTGAGGCGGGGGAGTAGGTGGCGCTCCAGCCGGAGGTGATGGTCTGCCCGCCGGGCAGGGTGAAGGCCAGCGACCAGCCGCTGATCGGCGTCGAACCGGTGTTCTTGATGGTGATGGTCGACGTCAGGCCGGTGTTCCAGGCGTTGATCGCGTCGGTGACCTGGCACTCCGCGTCACCAGGCGGTGGCGTGGTGGTCGTGGTCGTCGTCGTGGTGCTCGTGGGGCCGCCCTCGAACTGGCTGATGAACTTCCACGCCTCGCCGGACGTCCAGGTGCGCCAGCCGTCGCCGCCGGAGTCGATCGGACCGGGCGTGTGCCCGCCGTCGAACGCGGCCCACACCACGGGATACCCGGCCCGGCAGCCGCTGTAGGCGGTGACGATGTGGGTCCGGCTGCCCGGACTCGGTTCGCGCGGGTTCTGGGCCGTGCAGCCGTTGTTGCGCACGAACCTGTCACGCAGGCCACGGCCCTGGGCGATGCCGAGCACGTTGTCGCTGATGCCGTGGATGCCCATGTAGGCGATGGGCTGGTTGCCGCCGTCGCAGCCGCTGAGCTGTGCGCCCGAGTAGACCACGACCGCGCGGAAGACGTTGGCGCGGGCGCAGGCGAGTGCGTACGACATGCCGCCGCCGTAGCTGAAGCCACCGGCGTAGCGCTGCGCTGTGTCGATGCACAGCCCGCCGTCGAGCCGCCGGACCAGGTCGTCGATGAACGTCGTGTCCTGGCCGCCGGGGTTGGCCCAGCCGTTCCCGTTGCCCTGCGGCGCCACGAAGATCGTGCCGTTGTTCGCCTGGTCGGAGAGCCGCCGCAAGCCGTAGTACGACCAGTTGTAGCCGTCGCCGCCACCGGAGTCGACGTCGTTCGCGGTGCCTCCCCGCCAATGCAGGCCGACGAACAACCGGTACTGGCGGTTGTTGTCGTAGTTGGGCGGCAGCCGCAGGATGAACGAGCGGTTCTGGCCGCCGCTGTTGATCGTGTGCTGGCCGCTCGCCAGTGCGGGCGGCTTGCCGCAGCCCGCCGTCCCGGCCGTCGCGCCGACGTCGCCGGGAACCGTGCCACCGAGCGCGATTCCGGCGGCGCCCAGGAACACCACGGCACTGGCGGCCGCCAGGGCGACCACGATCCTACGCCGGGACATGGCAGAGCCCCTTGTGCTGATGGAACATCGTTGTCCCTTCGGTTGTCACACTGGTTGGACTTGGAATCGCTGGTTCTCGGCCCCGTTCGGGGTCCACTGGGAGACGCGGGCGCCGTCGGCGGCCGATGCCTCCCAGACGTCCACGGCGAGGCCGCTCTGCCGGTTGACGAGGCTGATCACCCCGCCGCCGTGGTCGGTCACGCGCCACTGCTGGTTGCTCGCGCCGGTGTCGGGCTGCTGGGTGATGTCGGCGCCGTTGCTCGAGCTCGCGACCTGCAACACGAGACCGCTGTGCCTGGCCCGGATCCGGTGGTAGCCGCCACCCGCGTCGAGGAAGTCGAACTGCTGGTTGAGCCCGCTGGTCTGCGACCACTGCTGCAACAACGCGCCCGCGGAGGTGGACACACCGCTGATGTCGGCGTACTTCCCGCTGTGCCGTGCGACGAGGCGGTAGTACACGCCCGGCCGGACCACTGGCTCCGATCCCGTTCCCTGGCCCGTGGCGCGGTAGGTGTGCCCGGTGACGACGAAGAACTCGGCGACGCCGGACTCGGGCTGCGCCGGTTGGATCACCGTGCCGGTCGTCGTGTCACGCAGTTCGCAGGTGCCGGTGAAGATCCTGTTCCGGATCCGGACGGTGCCGTCGCGGTCCGGTGTGACAGACAGACTGATGGCGCCGTCGGCGGCCCAGGTCGCGCCGACGGTGTACCCGCCGCGCCCGCGCAGACCCGTGACGCTGCCCGCGGGCCACGCCGGTGGCAGCGCGGGCAGCACGTGCAGCTCGCCGTTGTGGCTGTGCAGCAGCATTTCGGTGATGCCGGAGGTCGCGCCGAAGTTGCCGTCGATCTGGAACGGCGGATGCAGGTCGAACATGTTGGGCGCCAGGCGGTCCGTCCGCACGAGGGAGCGGATGAGGTCGTAGGCCCTGCCGCCCTCCTCCAGCCGCGCCCAGAAGTTGATCTTCCAGGCGAGCGACCACCCGGTGCCGTCGTCGCCGCGCAGCTCCAGCGTCCTGCGGGCCGCGGTGTGCAGCTGGGGAGTGCCGCGTTTGGTGATCTGGTTGCTCGGGTGCAGGCCGTAGAGGTGCGAGACGTGCCGGTGGTTCGGCTCGGTCTCCACCCAGTCGTGCAGCCACTCCACGACGTTGCCGCGTGAGCCGACCTTCATCGGCGCGAGCCGCTGCCGGGCCGCCCGTACCTGCGTGCGGAAGTCGGCGTCGACCCCCAGCACCTCGGCAGCGCCGGCGCAGCCGTCGAAGAGGTCGCGCAGGATCTGCGTGTCCATCGTCGGCCCGGCGCACACGCTGGCGTTCGCGTGGTGGTTGAGCTCCGGCGAGTTCGACGGGTTGGTGACGAGGTAGCCGAGGCTCGGCTCGGTGACGAGCGTGTCGAGGAAGAACTGCGCGCATCCCTTGAGCGCCGGGTAGTACGTGCGCAGGAAGGCCACGTCGCCGGTGAAGCGGTAGTGGTCCCAGATCAGCGTCGAGAGCCACGCCCCGCCCGTCTGCCACATGCCCGCCGCGGCGAAGTCGACGACCGACGAACCGCGCCAGGCGTCGGTGTTGTGGTGGGTGACCCAGCCGCGGGCGTTGTACTGCACCTGGGCCGTGCGGGCACCGGTGACGGTGAGGTCGTTGATCATCCGGAACACCGGCTGGTGGCACTCGGCGAGGTTCGTGGTGTCCGCGTGCCAGTAGTTCATCGGCAGGTTGGCGTTGATCGTGTACTTCGAGTCCCACGACGGCGCCATCTGGTCGTTCCAGATGCCCTGCAGGTTCGCCGGTTGCGTGCCGGGGCGCGACGACGAGATCAGCAGGTACCTGCCGTACTGGAACAGCAGCACGGAGAACTGCGGGTCGGGGGTGCTCGCGTGCCGGGTGATGCGGACGTCGGTCGGCTGGTCTGCCGCCGCCGTGCGTCCGAGATCGAGGCTGACCCGCCCGAACAGCGCCTGGTAGTCGGCGACGTGGCGGGCCCGCAGGGTGTCGTACGCGATGCCCTGCGCGGCGTTGAGACGGCTGCGGGCGATTCCCTGGTAGTCGCCGTTGATCGTGCGGAAGTCGACGTAGCTGGTACCGATGGAGATCAGCACGGTCACCGCGTTGGCGTTGCTCACCCGCAGCGTGCCACCGGAGCTGGTGGTGGTGCCGCCCTCCGCCACGGCCCTGGCCAGTGCGAGGAACCGGACCGTGCCCGCGATGCCGCGCTGGGCACCTGAGATGCCGTCCAGTGCGATCGTCGTGGCGTCCGGGCTGGACGTCGTCGTGCGCTGGGGCGAGCTGAACGACGCCGTGAACGAGATCGAGCCCGGTGTCTCCGCGGTCAGTCGTACGGCGATCACCTGGTCCGGCGCACTCGCGAACACCTCGCGCCGATATCGCACGTTGTTCGCCGTGTAGGTCACAACGGTCGTCGCGGTCGTGAGATCGAGCAACCGCCGGTAGTTCGACGCGCTCGCGGAGGGCAGCACCAGCCGGAGGTCGCCCACCGGCTGGTAGGCGAGCTGCCCGGCGGGGCTGCCCAGCATCGTCTGGTCGATCAGCGACTGCGCCTGCGTCCACTGGTTGCTGAACACCAGCTGCCTGATCTGGGCCAGCGAGCCCGCGCCGCGCGGGTTGCTGTAGTCGTGGGGACCGCCCGCCCAGACCGTGTCCTCGTTGAGCTGGAGGCGTTCGGTGTCGGTGTTGCCGAACACCATCGCGCCGAGGCGGCCGTTGCCCACCGGCAGCGCGCGCAACCAGTCGGATCCGGCCGGGCGGTCGTACCACAGCGCGAGGTCGTCGGCCGCGCGCACGTCCGCGGGTGCCGAGGAGGCGGCATCGGCCGTCGCTGTCCACCCTGCCTGCGTCAGCACGGCACCCGCGCCGAGCTTCAGGAGCTGCCGCCGGTTCAGGTCGGACATGCCGGTCCTCCAATGGTCTTTCGCGGTCGTCGAAGAACCCCCTGGTGGTGACCACCAGGAGCAGGGATCCGTTGTGGACGGTCAGGCCACGGCGCACCGCACGTCGTTGAGCGTGAATCCGCCGGCGGGCGAGCTGTCACCGGTGTGCGTGGCCTGGAAGCCGATCGACACCGAACCGTTCGGCGGGATCTGCGCGTTGTAGTCGGCGTTGCGCGCGGTGACCTGGCCGGTGGCGGGGGAGTAGGTGGCGCTCCAGCCACCCGTGATGGTCTGTCCGCCGGGCAGCGTGAACCGCAGCTGCCAGCCGTTCACCGCGGTGGTGGACGTGTTGGTGATGGTGATGGTCTCGGTGAGGCCGGTGTTCCAGCCGCTGACCTTCGCCGTGACCGCGCATCCGTCGGCGGGTACCGGCGTGGTCGTGGTGGTGGTCGTGGTGGTGGTCGTTGTGGTGGGGGGAGTGGTGTCCAGGCCCAGGAAGGCGATCGAGTACGCGAGCATTCCCGCCATCGGCAGGCTGTGCCCGGTGCCCTGGACGCTGATGCCCTCGATGGTCGCCGCGGTGCCGGTGGCGCCGTAGCGGGTGCGGGTCCAGCTCGGCTGCGGCTGGTCGGTCGACGACGGCGTCCTGCTCACCGCGTGGAGGTTGGTCCACTGGTCGAGCGCCTCACCGAAGTTCGGGTACGCCAGCGTGGTGTCGGTCGTGCCGTGCCACAGCTGCATCCGCGGGTAGCGGCCGGTGTAGCCCGGATGCATCGCCCTGGCCTGATCTCCCCACTGCTGCGGGGTCTTCAGCAGTGTCCCGCCCGAACACTGGCTGTTCCACAGGGATCCGTTCGTCGTCGCGAAACAGCCCGCCGGGACGCCGGAGAACGCCGCACCCGCGCTGAACACGTCCGGGTACTGGGCGGCCAGCACGTTGGTCATCATCGCGCCGGACGAGAAGCCCGAGACGACGATGCGCGCCGGGTCCACGTCGTAGCGCTGGCGTGCGTGCGACACCATAGACATGATCCCGGTGGAGTCGCTGCCTCCGTTGCGGCGCAACGCGTTGGCGGTGGACACGTCGAAGCAGCGACCGTCCCTGGTGGCTTCCGGGTAGACGATCACGTACCCGTAGCGGTCCGCCGCGGTGACGTAGTCCCGTCCGTTGCCGTTGTGCACGGCGCTCGCGGAACCGCCGCAGTAGTGCACCATCACCAGCATCGCCGGGCGCGCCGCGATCCGGTCGGGCGCGTAGACGTACATGTTCAGGCCGGTCGGGTTGGTGCCGAAGTCCGTGACCCGTGTCAGCGACGCGGCCAGCGCCGGTTGCGGCACCAGCGAAAGCGCGACGGCGGCGATCAGCAGCAGCAGAGCCGCGAGAAGTGCGGCGATGCCGAACCTGTCCGCGTGCGTCCGGGCGCTCATGACGCGGCACACGTGAGGTCGGCCGGCGTGGTGGCCGGATCGCCGGTGGCGGAACCCGTGAAGCCGGGTTTGACCGACGCCCCTGGCGGGAGCTGGCCGTTGAAGCCTGCGTTGGTCACGGTGACATGGTTGCCCTGCTGGGTGAAGACGCCGTTCCACCCCTGGGTAACGGCCTGTCCCTCAGGCAGGGTGAACGTGGCCTGCCAGGAGTCCGTCGCGGTGGCCCGCTTGTTCGTCACGGTGAGCTCGGCCTGGAAACCGCTCGACCACGTGTTGGTGACGGTGTAGCTCGCGGTGCACGAAGGGTCGCCGGGCTCTGGTTCCGGGTCGGGCTGAGGGTTCATGCCGCCCGAGCCGAACTGCCACCAGTTCATGTTGAGCAGGTAGTTGTTGCCACCGCTGAACCTCAGGTAGAGGTCACGGGTGCCGGTCAGCCCGCTCACCGGGCACGAGACGGTGGTCCACGTCTGCCAGCCGCCGGTGTTGGGCACCGTGCAGCTGCCTGCCAGAGGACCGGTCGGGCTGCCCGAGCGGACCTCGATGGAACTGCCGGCTGTGGTGGACGCGACGCGGGCGGCGAAGAGCGTCGCGCCGGAACCGAAGGCGACGTTCTTCACCTTGATGTAGTCACCGTTGTTGATGAAACCGACGTTCATGCCGCCTTCGGAGGCGACCTCGGTCTCGATGCCGCTGCCCCACGCGATGGTCTCGGCTTCCTGGCGGGCGAAGGGGTTGAGGGTGTCCGCGGCCGGCGGCCCCGCCGTCGTCATGGTGAGGGACGGGATGGTGCCGTCGGCGTTGTAGCTGAACTTCTCCACGGCGACGGAGCGGGTGAAGCCGCCACCGCCTGGCAGAGCGCCGTTGTGGTAGAAGAAGTACGAGCTGCCCTTGAAGTCGATGATGCCGGGGTGGTTGGTGAAGCTGCTGCCCTGGGTGGCCATCACGGTGCCGCGGTAGGTCCACGGCCCGGTGGGACCGGGGGACGTGGAGTAGGCGATGAACTCCGAGCAGCACTTGGCGGCGAAGACGTTGTAGTACAGGCCGTTCCGCTTGTAGACCCAGGGGCCTTCCTCGTAGAGGGTGGGCCGGTTCGGGTCGCCGGTGCGGGTGCCGAACCCGGCCGTGGTGAGCGGGATCCTGTTGATGCCGCCCGAGTAGGAGATCATGTCGGTGTTGAGGCGCACGTAGGAGAGGTTGGGGTTGCCCCAGTACAGGTACGCCTGGCCGTCGTCGTTGATCATGACCGTCGGGTCGATCTCGCCGTTCTCCACCAGGGGACGGCCGATGGCGTCGCGGAACGGGCCGGTGGGGCTGTCGGCGACGGCGACACCGATGGCCGGGCGTCCGCTGGCCTTGGTGACGACGGGGACGTACCAGTAGAACTTGCCGTTGCGTTCCACGGCCTGGCCTGCCCACGCGTCCTGTTTCGCCCAGCTGAACGTGGCGAGGCTCAGGGGTGAGCCGTGGTCGGTCCAGTTCACCATGTCGGCGGAGGACCAGACCCGCCACTCCTTCATGGTGAACCAGGTGGAGCCGTCCTCGTCGTGCCCGGTGTAGAGGTAGACCCGTCCGTTGTGGACCAACGGGGCCGGGTCGGCGGTGTAGATGTGTTGCACGATCGGGTTGTCCGCCCGCGCCGGGATGGTCACCGTGAGGATCAGGCCCACCACCACGGCGAAGTGCGTCCAGAACCTTCGTGTCGTCGTCGCCATCATCGTCTCCCCGAGGGCAGGGGAGGCCCCGCGGCCGGCCTTTCTCGTCCGGTCCGCGGGGCCGTCCCCGCCGGTTGAGTGGTTCGGGACGTCAGCTCGCGGTGCAGGACGGGTTGAGTCCCGCTCCGCTTCCGGTGCCCTGGAAGCCGAACTCGGTGGACTGGCCGGCGGGTACCGCGGCGTTGTAGTCCACATTGGTCCAGTTCACGGTTCCGCTGTTACCGCTGCGGTTGGCGCTCCACGAGTTGGTGACGGTGCCGTTCGACAGGGTCGTCGTGACCCGCCAGCCGCGCAGTGCGGAGGAGCCGGCCGTGACCTTGACCGTGGCGACGAATCCCTCTGCCCACTGGTTCAGCGACACCGACGCGGTGCAGCCACCGGGAACCGGGTCGTTGGACGTGGTCGTGGTCGTCGTGGTGGTCGTTGTCGTACCAGGGCCGCCCGCGTTCAGCGCGTTCAGCACCGAGGTGTACGCGGCCTTCTTGTTGCCGCCGCCGTCGAACAGCAACGGGGTTCCGCTGGCGCGCCAGGAGTCCGTGTCGCGGATGCCCCACACGGTGATGCCGGTGCAGCGGGTCACGGCGAGACACGCCCGCGTCACGCGGTCGTAGTTGGACGCCTGGGAACTGCCGGAGCCCTCGATGTCCAGTTCCGTGATCTGCACGTCGACGCCGAGGTTGGCGAAGTTCTGCAGGGTGGTCTGGTAGTTGGAGGGAACCGGGCTCTGCGAGTTGAAGTGCGACTGGAAGCCGACGCAGTCGATGGGGACACCGCGGGACTTGAAGTCCTGCACCATCCGGTAGACGCCCTGGGTCTTGGCGTGGGACCAGTCGTCGGTGTTGTAGTCGTTGTAGCAGAGCTTCGCGCCGGGGTCCGCCGCACGGGCCGCGCGGAACGCGGCCTCGATCCAGTCGTTGCCCGTGCGCTGGAGGTTGGAGTCACGACGCCCGCCGCTGCTGCCGTCGGCGTAGGCCTCGTTGACCACGTCCCAGGCGTAGATCTTGCCGCGGTAGTAGCTCGCGACCTGCGTGACGTGGTTGAGCATCGCGTTGCGCAGCGCGGTGCCGGACATGTTCTGCATCCAGCCGGGCTGCTGCGAGTGCCACGCCAGCGCGTGCCCGCGCACCCGCTTGCCCTGGTTGCGCGCGTGGTTCACGATCCGGTCGGCGTTGCCGTAGCTGAACTGACCCTGGTTCGGCTCGGTCGCGTCCATCTTCATCTCGTTCTCGGCCGTGACCATGTCGAACTCGCGGTTCAGGATGCCGATGTAGGTCGAGTCGTTCATCCGGCCCGCCGCGACGGCGGTGCCGAAGTAACGGCCGGACTGCGCGGCCGCGGCACCGAGAGTGGTCGCCGCGTTCGCGGGGGTGTTGTTGGCGACCAGGATCAACGTCGCGCCGAGCGCCGCCGCCGCGACTGTCGAAACGATCGGGACAAGTGACACTGACCTCGATGTCAGTTTCATCTTCCACACTTTCGAAAATCGCCCTGAAATTCCGGGCGTGACGGTTGGGACGATCGGCGCGCGCGGAGTGGGAACCGATGCGGCGGTACCGGTTCTGCTCGGCGCACGTCTGATCGCGAGGGTGTTGTTCCGGCCTCATCTCCTTCGCTCACGTGGCGATGAGCGTGGTGAGGGGGCATGCCGGACAGGAGTGTGCCAGCTTTGTGTTCGCGCTCACAAGAAGGCGCCGAATGTTTCGCAACTAGATTGAGCTGAACGGGCTACAAAAAGAAGGGAGCGCTCCCAATCCGCACCTCGAAACCACGGAATACCTTCTCGTGATCGTGTATCGAATGCAGTTTGCTAAAGTTAGCGCTAACAAGTTTAGCGTTGACGCGCGGTGGTGCCGTGGCTACCTTGGCCCGAGCCGGAACCCGCTCTCCCGTGCCGTGAATCACCTGGTACCGCACATGAGAGCGCTCTCACATTCCGTTCCGGCCCGGTACCGCAAGCAACGACGCTGCGAGGACTTGAATGAGCGCAACCGATCCTGCCCGCGCCAGTACGCCGGTGCGTGGTCCCTCGTCTCAGCCAGAACGCTCGCCCGGTCCTCCGGGACGCGACACGACGACACGGTGGAAGCAGGCGGCGGGCGCGTGCGCGGCCGCGGGCGTCCTCGTCGCCGGATCCGTCGTCCTGGCGGTGAGCGGCGGCACGACCGTCCAGGCCGCGGAGTCGGCGTTCTACGTCGACCCGGCGAGCTCCAGCGCGAGATGGGTGGCCGCCAACCCCGGCGACTCGCGGACACCGGTCATCCGCGACCGCATCGCCTCCGTGCCGCAGGCGCGCTGGTACACGACCACCAACACCTCGTCGATCCGCGGCGAGATCAGCTCGTTCGTCGGCGCGGCCGCGTCGGCGGGCAAGATCCCGATCCTCGTGGTCTACAACATCCCCAACCGCGACTGCGGCGGCGCCAGCGGCGGCGGAGCGCCGTCGCACCAGGCGTACCGGGCGTGGGTGGACGAGGTGGCGGCCGGACTGGCGGGGCGTCCCGCGACGATCGTGCTCGAACCGGACGTGCTGCCGATCATGAGCAACTGCCAGAACACCGACCAGCAGAACCAGACCAAGGCGTCGATGGCGTACGCGGGCAAGAAGCTCAAGTCCGGTTCCTCCCAGGCCAAGGTGTACTTCGACATCGGGAACTCCGCTTGGCTGAGCCCGTCCGAGGCCGCGAACCGCTTACGTGCCGCGGACATCTCCAGCAGCGCCGACGGCATCTCGACGAACGTGTCGAACTACCGCTCCACCTCCGACGAGGTGAACTACGCCAAGAACGTGCTCAACGCCGTGGGCGACGGCCGCCTCAAGGCAGTGGTGGACACCAGCCGCAACGGCAACGGCCCGCAGGGCACCGAGTGGTGCGACCCTCCCGGTCGCGCCATCGGCACCCCGAGCACGGCGAACACGGGCGACTCGAGGATCGACGCCTTCCTGTGGGTCAAACTGCCCGGCGAGGCGGACGGCTGCATCGCACCGGCCGGCCAGTTCGTGCCGCAACGCGCCTACGAACTCGCGATGGCGGCAGGCCCGACCACCACCACGACGACGACCACGACCACCGGCGGCAACCCCGGCGGCGGCTGCCGGGCGAGCCATCGCCTGCTCAGCCAGTGGCAGGGCGGCTACAGCGCCGAGATCGTGATCGAGAACCGCGGCCCGGCGATCAACGGCTGGACCTTCACCTTCTCGGCCCCCGGCGCCACGGTCACGCAGGGCTGGAGCGGCACCTGGACCGACACCGGTGACGTGGTCCGGGTGGCCAACGCGTCCTGGAACGGCTCGCTGCCGTCCGGCGGCCAGACGACCATCGGCTACAACGCGAACTACAACGGGTCCACACCGCCGTTCGCGTCGCCGGCGTTGAACGGCACCGTTTGCTCCTGACCGCCGAGTTGGGTGTAGATAGCGGCGGTTCGATCATGAGTTGGTAGTACTTGCACGCGCTAACGAGACGTGCGGGTCGGCTGGTGCCGGCCCCGCACCGTCGTGGGCGTCAGTTGCGCAGGCTCCACTGCTGGTTCGTCCCGCCGTGGCACGTCCAGAGTTGCAGCAGCGTGCCGTTCGCGGTGCCGTTGCCGGCGGCGTCGAGGCACAGCCCGGACTGCGCGCCGGTGATGCTGCCGTCGGCGTTGACGTTCCACTGCTGGTTCAGGCCGCCGTGGCAGTCCCAGAGGATCGCCGCGGTGCCGTTGGCGGTGCCCTGCCCGGAGGCGTCCAGGCACTTGCCCTGCACGGTGAGCTGCCTGCTGGACGTGTGGTTCCAGCGCTGGTTCGTGCTGCCGGTGCAGTCCCAGAGCCTCGCCTGGGTGTTGTTGGTCGTGGTGGCTACGTCGACGCAACGGCTCGACTGGGCGTCGACGACCGTGACGTTCTCCCGGCCGCCTCCGCCGGTGCCGCCCGGGCCGGCGTTGGCCATCACCGCCTGGGCTCCGGACGGCCAGTTGCCGTTGGTGACCGTGGTGTTGCTGTTGACGACGTTGCCGCGGTCGCCGTTGGTCACGTTGCTGCTGCCGTTGGTCGACCAGTTGCCGGTGAGGGTCCAGTTGCCCATGTTCTCGCCGCCGCCGTAGTTGGCGGTGGCCCAGGTGCCGGTGGCGGAGAAGACGTTGCCGGTGGCGCGGTAGTACTTGGAGCCCTCGTCGAAGTAGAGGCCGAAGAAGCCGTTGGTGCGCAGGCAGTAGTTGCCGCTGATCTCCGCGTTCGGGTTCCAGCCGAGCGTGTAGATGCAGCCGCCGTCGGTCATCTGTTGCATGACGTCGTGCACGTAGTTGTTGATGAGCCGGTTCCCGGACGCGGTCGTCGGCGTCGAGTAGCGAGGCTGGTAGTTGTAGAGACCGCGGCCGGCGTAGTGGTTGCTGCCGCCCGCGTCGTTGGAGCCCCAGCCGTAACCGACGTTGATGCCGGAGTACGGCAGGTTGTAGATCTCGTTGTGGGACACGGTCGACGTGGTGACGTAGGTGTTCAGCACCGACACGATGCCCCGGTACTCGAGGCCGAGGTCGTGGATGCGGCTGTAGCTGACCGTGATGTCCCTGTTGACCATCCGCTGGTCGCTCGGGTGATGCGCGTCGGCACGCACGCCGCCGACCACGACGCCGCCCGCGGAGTTGTGGGCGATCTCAGAGCGGGTGATCGTGATGTTGGAGGCTCCCAGGCCGACGCCGCTGGCGTGTGCGTTGGCGTCGTTGCCGATTCCGACCGCGGTCTGACCGAGGTTGACGAAGCGGGAGTCGGTGAAGGTGATGCCGCTGGCCGCCGAGATCTGGACGGCGGCGGGCATCTGGGACCAGTGCGGGCGGACCGCCTCGAACGCCGGGCAGCCGCTCTTGCACGAGTTCAGCCGGTCGGCGGGCCAGTTCCAGTTGCCGGAGATGTAGGCGCCGGTCTGCTGGTCGGCGAAACCCTGGTTGCTGCTGGGGCCGAGCCACGACGTGCCGGTGAAGGTGATGCCGCTGAACGACATGTCACGCGCGGGCGCGTCGTAGGTGCCGCCGACGTTGACCAGCGACTGCACCGTGGGCAGCTCGACGCTGACGTTGCTCATGTTCTGCCCGGCACGCGGGATGTAGTAGAGCGCTCCCGCTCCTGGGTTGAGGTACCACTCGCCTGGCGCGTCGAGGAACTCGTAGGCGTTCGCCAGGTAGAGCGGCCCCGCGCGGAACGGGTTGTTGAGCGTGTCGTAGCCGAAGGTGTTGTTGTTCCACGCGGGCTGCTGCATCGTCAGGAAGTTCCCGCTGATGCTCTGCACCGGCGAGTACCGGTCGGTGAACGAGTTGACGCTCTCCACCTCGACCCGGTTCTGGTTCCCCAGGTTGTTCAGGTAGTTCAGCGCCCCGTTCGAGAAGCGCATGCCCGACTCGGTGAAGGTGAAGTCGGACCGGTTGACCTGGGTGCGCGCGCGGGTCGCGATCGCGCCGTCGACGTAGAGCTGGCGGCTGTCGAGGCCGGTGCCGACGTTCGCCCGCCAGATGTTCTTCCCGGCGTCGGCGACCGACCACCCGGTGACGGCCCTGGCGCCGCTGACGACGGGACGTGCGGACGGCGCGGCCTGCCACAGCACGCGGTAGCCGTTGGTGCCGGAGTCCGCCGCGGTGAACCGCAGCGGCTGGGCGAGCCGGTACACCCCGCCGGCGAGCTCCACGACGATGTCACCGGACATCGAGCCGGTGCGGGACCGCACCGCGGCCTGTGCCGCGGTCAGCCCGCACGGTTCAGCGGCCGAGCAGGTGGTGCCGGTGCCCGCCGGGGAGGCGTAGAGGGTGGTGGTCGCCGCGGAGGCCGGGGGAGTGATGGCGAGCGCGGCGGTCACCACCACCGCGGCGGCGAGTGCGATTCGCCGGTGCGGAGCGGGAAGAGAGGACGTGGACAAGTGACCCTCCTGAGGTGCGGACGGTGCTGGATCGGCCTCCCGCGGCGGCGGACGGGACAGATTCGTGTCCTTTGTGGACTCTGTGGACCTGATGTGGCGGTCGAGGTTCGAACGCGGCGGAGGGGCTCACGCTGTTCGAGGTCGCCGCGGTTCGGTCACCAAGGTGGCGGGCACCGGAGATCGGCCGGTGCAAAGCATCGCGAACGTAACTCGTATGACGTGTGACGTCAATGGTGTTACGTATACTGTCGGACCCACCTCGTCCGGGTGGTGTGGCGCAACGGAGGGCACGATGAAGGCGACAGGTCCGCAGGCGGAGCCGGGCACGTTCGCGAGTCCTGGCTGGACGCGGCGGCCGGCCAGCCTGTCCGCGGCGGTCACGGCGGAGCTCGTGCAGCGAGTCGTCCGCGGCGTCTACCCGCCTGGCGTCGCGTTGCCTCCGGAACCGGTGCTCTGCGAGACCTTCGCGGTGAGCAGGACGGTGATCCGCGAATCGGTGAAGGTCCTGCAGGAGAAGGGTTTGGTCCTGGTGCGCCAGGGCGCGGGCACCACGGTCAACCCGCCGGCGCTGTGGAACATGCTCGACGAACTGGTGCTGGGCGCCTCGATCGCCGAGGACGAGACCCTCGCCGTTCTCGACGACCTGGTGGTGACCCGGCGTCTGCTGGAGTCGGACATGGCGCACGTCGCCGCGCGCACCGCCGACCAGGACGCGCTGGACCGCTTGCGGGCCTTGGTGGACCGGATGGACGAGCTCGTCGGCGACATCCCCGCCTACGAGGAGCACGACCGCCTCTTCCACGACGCGATCATGCAGGCGTCGGGCAACCGCATCGCCCGCGGTGTGGTGCGGTCGCTGGAGAGGCAGGCCATCACGGCGGCCGGCTACCGGGGCAGGAGCGGGCGGGACATGTGCAAGGCGTCCAACCGCGGCCACCGCCGCATCTACGAGCGCATCGCCGCCCAGGACGCGGACGGCGCGGCGGAGGCCATGTTCGCCCACATCACCGACGCGTGGCTCGTGCGCCGTGGCGCGGCCGGCGATCCAGGTCGTCTGAAGCGGTAGGGCATCCGTCCGCCCGCGCGTCCTTCCGCCAGGACCGTCCGGCGAACGCCCGGCGTGAGAACGAGTGATCACAAGGAGTTCGTGGAATCTCCGGCCGGAGACGCGGCCGGGCCCGTACGGCGGCGGGAGGCGGATCTGCGGTGGGACGAACACGCGTGACACTGGCCGACGTCGCGGCGGCGAGCGGGGTGTCGATCACGACGGCGTCGCTCGTCCTGACCGGACGCGCGCGGGAGCTGCGCATCTCCGAGGCGGCCGAGCGGCGGGTGCGCTCGACGGCGCAGGAGCTCGGCTACCGGCGCAACACCCTGGCGACCGGCCCGCGTCCCGCCCGCGCGCAGACGATCGGGCTGGTGTCGGACACCATCGCGTCGTCCGGGCTGGCGGGCGACATGGTCAAGGGAGCGGTGGAGGCCGCCTACCGGCGCGGGTACATGTTGTTCGTCGGGGAGTCCGGCGGGGATCCCCTGGTCGAGCGGGCCCTGATCGACGCGATGCACGACCGGCACGCGGACGGCGTGGTGTTCGCCGCCATGTACACGAGGGTGGTCGCCCTGCCGGAGGGCCTGTACGACGGGCCCGCCGTGCTGCTCAACGCCACGTCCGCGACCCGCACGACGATTCCGTCGGTGGTGCCCGACGAGGTGGAGGCCGGCCGTTCGGCCGCGGGCGTCCTGGTCGAGGCCGGGCACGACCGCGGCATCCACCTGATCGGCGCGGGGCCGGGGGTGCACGACGTCCCGCCGAACAGCATCGCGGCCGCGCAACGCCTCCTCGGTCTGCGCGAGGTGTTCGGCGCGGCCGGGATCGAGGTGGTCAGCGCGCATCGGTGTCCGAAGTGGACTCCGGAGCACGGGTACGAGGCCACCGCGCAACTGTTGCGGACCCAGCGGCCCAAGGCGCTGGTGTGCTTCAACGACCGCCTGGCGTTCGGGGCGTACCAGGCACTCGGCGAGGCCGGGCTCGCGGTGCCCGGCGACGTGTCGGTGGTCGGCTTCGACGACCATCCCGTCGCGTCGTGGATGCGCCCGCGGCTGACCACGATCGCCCTGCCGCACCACGAACTCGGCGCACGGGCGGTGGCGGTCCTCGTGGACATGCTCGAACGGCGCGGGCGTGACGTCCGGCCGCCGATGACCTACCGGGTGCCGATGCCGGTGCGCGAGGGCGGTTCGGTGGCGCGGCCTCGTCGGTGAGCAGCGGTGTTCACGCTAACAACCATGAGGCTCAAAACAGGCAGGGTCCCTGTGTTGGGAGAAGCCGTCTCCGCTCTGTCGAATAAAATTTCGACACCGTCGAACGCGCAACGCTAAAAGTTAACGCTCACAACTTTAGCTTTGACCGAGTGTGACGCCCTGGTTACATTGCTGGAAGTCGGCCCCTGCCGCCGGCCGCTCGTCAACGACGACGCAGGGAGACCGCGCCCGGTCGCTCAGGGTGTCACGGTCTTCCGGGAAGGCTCACCATGCCGAGCCCGCTCAAGGCGTTGTGCGGTGTGTTGCTCGCCGTCGCCCTGCTGGCGGCGTCACCCGCGACCGCCGAAGCCTCCACTGTGGACGAACCGGCCGTCCTCGCTGACCCGGTGCGGGTGATGCCGCTGGGCGACTCGATCACCCAGGGCGGCTCGATCGGCGGTTACCGCCTTGATCTCGGCACCAGGCTCCGGACCGCCGGGCGCACCGTCGACTTCGTGGGCTCGCTGTCGGACGGCCCCGGCTCCATGCCTGACCGCGACCACGAGGGCCATCCCGGCTGGACCATCGCGCAGGTCGACGCGAACGTCGTGAACTGGTTGCGCACCTATACCCCGCGCACGATCCTGCTGCACATCGGCACGAACGACATGTACGGCAGCGACCCGGCCGGCGCGCCACGACGACTCTCCGCGTTGGTGGACAAGATCACCGCGCAGGCGCCGGCCGCCGAGGTGTTCGTCTCGACGATCATCCCGATCCGGTTCGCCGACGCGACTGTGCGCGGCTACAACTCCGCCATCGTCCCGCTCCTGCGTGCGAAAGCCGCCGCGGGCAAACGGGTGCACGTGGTCGACATGTACCCGGCGGTGCCGATCTCCGACCTGCCCGACGGCATCCACCCCAACGCCGCCGGCTACAGCAAGATGGCCGCGGTCTGGTTCAACGCCCTGTCGTCGGTGCCCGGCAGCATCGGCGACCCGCCCCAGCCCGGCGGCACGTGCACCGCGACACCACAGGTCGTCAGCGACTGGAACGGTGGTTTCCAGGCCGAGGTCACCGTCGCCAACCCCACCGCGTCGGCCATCGCCGGCTGGACGGTCCGGTTCACCCTGCCGGGCGGGCACACCGTCACCCAGATCTGGGGCGGCACCGCCAGCGGTTCGGTCACGGTCACCAACGCCTCCTACAACGGCACGATCGGCCCCAACGCCTCCGCCACGTTCGGCTTCCTCGCCTCCGGTCCCGGCGCGCCGGCGGTCGGCACCGCCACCTGCTCCAGCCCGTGATCCCCGCACACCTGCTGCCCGATCCCTCCGACGACGAAGGGTCATCAATGTTCTTCGCACGATTCCGCCCGTCCCGCCGAGTCCAGCTCATGGCCGTCGCGGCGGTCCCGCTCATCGCGGTGTCCGCGCTCGCCGCGGTGGCGGTGCCTCCCGCCACGGCCGCGCCGGGCTGTTCGGTGACGTACTCCGCACCGTCCCAGTGGGACGGTGGGTTCACCGCGGCCGTGTCCGTCACGAACCTCGGTGACGCGATCAACGGCTGGACGCTCACCTGGAGCTTCGGCGCCGGTCAGCAGATCAAGGAGGCGTGGAACGCCCAGGCGACCCAGTCCGGGGCCCAGGTGACCGCGCGCAACGTCTCCTACAACGCGTCCATCCCCACCGGCGGCAAGGTCGAGTTCGGGTTCAACGGTTCCGCCACCGGCACGAACAACCCGAACCCCACGGCGTTCACGCTCAACGGCACCCTGTGCACCGGCGACGTCGGCCCCACCACGACGACGACCACGACCACCACCACGACAGGCAATCCGCCGGTCGGCAACCTGCCGTCGAGCTTCCGGTGGTCCTCCAGCGGCGCGCTGATCGGTCCGAAACCGGACTCCGCGCACCCGACCGTCTACTCGGTCAAGGACCCGAGCGTTGTTTACCACAACGGCAAGTACCACGTGTTCGCGTCGGTGTACACCAACGGCTACAACCTGATGTACACGAGCTTCACCGACTGGTCGCAGGCTTCCTCAGCGCCTCACTACTACCTCGACCGCACACCCGTCGGTGGTGGGTACAAGGCCGCGCCGCACGTGTTCTACTTCGCGCCGCAACGCCTGTGGTACCTGGTGTACCAAACGGGTTCGAACGCGTCGTACTCCACGACCACGGACATCTCCAACCCGGCGTCGTGGTCGGCGCCGAAGAACCACTACGCCAACGGCATGCCGCAGATCATCCGCGACAACATCGGCGACGGCTACTGGGTCGACTTCTGGGTCGTGTGCGACACCGCCAAGTGCTACCTGTTCTCGTCCGACGACAACGGCCATCTCTACCGGTCCGAGACCACCGTGGCGCAGTTCCCCAACGGGTTCACCAACACCGTGATCGCGATGCAGGACTCGAACCAGAACCGGTTGTTCGAGGCCTCCAACGTCTACAAGGTCGCGGGGAAGAACCAGTGGCTGCTGGTGCACGAGGCCATCGGGTCGGACGGCAGGCGCTGGTTCCGCACCTGGACCGCTCCCTCGATCACCGGACCGTGGACCCCGCTGGCCGCCGAGGAGTCGAACCCGTTCGCCAGGCACAACAACACCACGTTCCCAAGTGGACAGTGGACCCGCGACATCAGCCACGGCGAGATGATCCGTTCCGGCGTGGACCAGGCGATGGAGATCAGTCCCTGTCAGCTCCGCTTCCTCTACCAGGGCATGGATCCGAACGCCGGCGGTGACTACAACCGGCTGCCCTGGAAGCTCGGCCTGCTGACCCAGACCAACTCGACCTGCTGACACCCCAGGACCGACGCCGCCGGAAAGCCCGCACCGGCGGCGTCCCCCTTGCCAGAAAGAGGCGACATGCCCACCCGGTCCAGAAGACTGCCGCGCCTCGCCGCCGCCGTGCTGGCGGCGATCGCGACCATCGCCGTCCACCCCGTCGCCCACACCGCTCCGGGTAGTCCTGCCCTGACCCCGCCGCTGGGCTGGAACAGCTGGAACAGCTTCGGTTGCGGCATCACCGAGGGCCAGGTCCGCCAGGCCGCCGACGCGATGGTGTCCTCCGGCATGCGCGACGCCGGATACCAGTACGTGGTCGTCGACGACTGCTGGTTCGACCCGCAGCGCGACTCGGCCGGCAACCTGCGCGCGCACCCGTCGAAGTTCCCGGGCGGGATGAAGGCGCTGGGCGACTACATCCACGCGCGTGGCCTGAAGTTCGGCATCTACCAGGTGCCCAACGAGAAGACGTGCGCGCAGGGCACCGGTGCCCACCCCGGTTCGACCGGCAGCAAGGGACACGAGGTCCAGGACGCCAGGACGTTCGCGTCGTGGGGCGTGGACTACCTCAAGTACGACTGGTGCTCCGGCGCCGGTTCGAGGGACGAGCAGGTCGCCCGGTTCACGATCATGCGCGACGCCCTGCGCGCCACCGGCCGCCCGATCGTCTACAGCATCAACCCCAACAGCTTCCACCCGATCACCGGCGACAAGTACAACTGGGGCGAGGTCGCCGACCTGTGGCGCACCACCGAGGACCTGCTGGACATCTGGCAGAACGGCAACGTCAACAGCTACCCGATGGGCGTGGGCAACGTCGTCGACGTCACCGCGCCGCTCGCCGTCCAGAACGGTCCGGGCCACTGGAACGACCCGGACATGCTGGTCGTCGGCCGCCCGGGGCTCTCCATCACCGAGTCCCGCGCGCACTTCGCGCTGTGGGCGCTGATGGCCGCACCGCTGATGGCGGGCAACGACATCCGGACGATGTCCGGCGACGTGAGCGCGATCCTGCGCAACTCGCGGCTGATCGCCGTGAACCAGGACAGCCTCGGCGCCGGCGGCCGCCGCGTGCGGGATGACGGTGCCACCGAGGTGTTCGCCAAACCGCTCTCGGACGGCTCGGTCGCCGTCGGGCTGTTCAACCGGGGGAGCGGCACCGCGACCGTCTCCACGACCGCGGCCCAGATCGGCTTGTCCGGCAGCAACTTCACGCTGACGGACCTGTGGACCGGCGGCACGTCCGCCACTTCCGGCGCGATCTCAGCCTCCGTTCCCGCGCACGGCGTGGCCGCATTCCGGGTGACCGGCGGCGGTCCGCTGGCGAGCACCACCTCCCGGTTGCGCGGTGCGGGGTCCAGCCGTTGCCTCGACATCGAGAACCAGAGCACCGCCGCCGGCGCCAACACCGCGATCCGGGACTGCCACACCGCGGCGAGCCAGCAGTGGACCGCGTGGCCGAACGGAGAGATCCGCGTGTTCGGCGACAAGTGCCTCGACGCCTACAACCAGGGCACCGCCAACGGCACGCGGGTCATCATCTGGCAGTGCAACGGCCAGGCGAACCAGCGCTGGACGGTGGAGTCCGACGGATCGGTCCGCAACGCCAACGCCGGTCTGTGCCTGGACGTCGAAGGAGCGTCGACGGCCAACGGCGCGCGGCTGGTGCTGTGGACCTGCAACGGCCAGACCAACCAGAGGTGGTCGCGATCATGAGATGGACTCCCGCTGGGGCGGTCGTCGCCGCCCTCACCCTCGTGACCGCGGGTCTCGCCGCGAGCACGGCGGCGCAGGCGGCGCCGGGCTGTTCGGTCGCCTACACCAAGACCTCGGAGTGGGCGGGTGGGTTCGGCGCGTCCGTGGCCATCACGAACACCGGTGACGCGATCAACGGCTGGACGCTCGAGTGGACGTACGCCACCGGTCAGCAGGTCGGGCAGCACTGGAACGCCGAGATCACCCAGGCCGGCGGTCAGGTCAGCGCGCGCAACGTCTCCTACAACGGTTCCGTGCCGACCGGCGGCAAGGTCGAGTTCGGGTTCAACGGCACGTTCACCTCGGCCAACCCCGATCCGGCGTCGTTCCGCCTCAACGGCACCGCCTGCAACGGCGGCAACGATCCCACCACGACCACAACCACCACGACGACCACCACCACGCCTCAGCCCGCGTCGTTCACCAACCCGGTGGTGTGGCAGGACTTCGCCGACGGCGACATCATCCGCGTGGGCGATGCCTACTACTACTCGGCGTCGACCATGCACTACTCGCCGGGCGCGCCGGTCCTGCGCTCCTACGACCTGGTGAGCTGGGAGTACGCCGGACATTCCGTGCCACGGCTGGACTTCGGCGCCAAGTACGACCTCAGCGGCGGCCGGGGCTACGTCCGGGGAATCTGGGCGTCGTTCCTGAACTACCGCAAGAACAACAAGACGTTCTACTGGGGCGGATGCGTCGACTTCGCCCAGACCCACATCTACACCGCCGCGGCGGTGGACGGGCAGTGGTCCAAGCTGTCCACCATCAACAAGTGCTACTACGACGCCGGAATGCTGGTCGACGACAACGACACGATGTACGTCGCATACGGCAACACCACCATCAGCGTCGCGCAGCTGTCGGCGGACGGCAGGTCCGAGGTGCGTTCCCAGCAGGTGTTCCAGACGCCGTCGAACATCGGAACCCTTGAGGGCGCCCGGTTCTACAAGCGCAACGGCAGCTACTACATCTGGCTGACCCGTCCGGCGAACGGTCAGTACGTGCTCAAGGCGTCCAGCCCGTTCGGGCCCTACACCGTCCAGCAGGTGCTGCTGGACATGCGCGGCCCGATCCAGGGCGGGGGAGTGCCGCACCAGGGCGGGATGGTGCAGACGCAGAACGGCGACTGGTACTACATGGCGTTCGTCGACGCCTATCCCGGCGGCCGCGTGCCGGTGCTCGCACCGATCACCTGGACCTCCGACGGCTGGCCGCGCGTCACCACCGTCAACGGCGGCTGGGGCGTGAACTACCCGATGCCGAACCTGCCCGCCCCACCACGCCAGGTCAAACCCATGACCGGCGTGGACACCTTCGACGGCACGGCACTCGGCCCGCAGTGGGAGTGGAACCACAACCCCGACACCACGAAGTACAGCGTCAACAACGGTTTGCGCCTCTCGACCGCGACCGTCACCAACGACCTGTACAACGCCCGCAACACCCTCACCCACCGCATCCAGGGCCCGAGCTCCACCGCCACCGTCGCACTCGACCTGACCTCGATGCGCGACGGCGACCGCAGCGGCCTCGCGATGCTGCGCGACTCCTCGGCCTGGATCGGGATCAAACGCGACAACGGACGCAACCGCGTCGTGATGGTCAACGGCCTGACCATGGACAGCAACTGGAACACCACCGGCACCGGCACCGAGATCGCGAGCGCGAACCTGACCGGCAACCGGATCTGGTTGCGCGCCAACGCCGACATCCGGCCGGGCAGCGGCAGACAGGCCCGTTTCTCCTACAGCACCGACGGCGTCACGTTCACCTCACTCGGCACCGGCTTCACGCTGAAGAACGAATGGCAGTTCTTCATGGGCTACCGCTTCGGCATCTTCAACCACGCCACACAGGCCCTCGGCGGCTCGGTCACGGTGCAGCGCTTCGAGCTGTCGACGCCCTAGCTGAGCTCGCCGCCTCGCTCTGATGGCGTCTGCAAGTACCACCAACTCAACATCAACAGGCACTTTCCTACTACCAACAGCCCGCCCAGGTGCGTAAGGGGCGTTCACGGCCACCAGCAGGCCGCCGAGCTGAGCAGGGCGCCGATCGCGCCCGCCACGAGGACCGCCACCACCAGGGCGCGCCGGCGGGCCAGTCGTGCCGCCCGTGCGAGCCGGGGCAGGACCGTGGCGGGCACGTCGGGGACGGCGGCCAGCGACTCCACCGCCCATGCCTCCGGCACGCGCGACAGCAGGCCGGCCATCCCGGCGAGCTGGCAGACCTCGTGTTCGCACGACGGGCAGACCGTGAGGTGGTGTTCGTAGGCCTGCCGATCACTCGGCGACAGCGAGCCCAGCACGTAGGCGACGTCCCATTCCCGGAACGGATCCGTCGGTGGAGTCACCGCCCCGTGACCCCGTTCTCGTGCAGCGCGAGTCTCAGCGCGCGCAGGCCGTAGTGCAGCCGCGACTTCACGGTGCCCTGCGGCACGTCGAGCGCGTCGGCGAGTTCGGCGATGGTCTCGCCGCGGTAGTAGGCCCGCGTGATCACCGCGCGGTGTTCGGGTTTGAGCTGCGACAGCGCGTCGGCGATGAGCCAGGCGTCGAGGGTTCTGTCGGTGTGGTCGGATCGCGCGCGATCGGGGACGCGGGCGGACTCGACCTCCCACCTGGCGCGGGCGCTGCGGCGTTCGTCGATGGCGAAGTTGCGTGCCACGGCGTAGAGCCAGGACTTCGACGCCGAGAATCCCTGTTCCAGGATGTCCGGATGCCTCCAGGCGCGCAGAAGTGCTTCCTGGACAACGTCTTCGGCGAGCTGTTCGTCGCCGGTGAGGCGCAGGGCGTAGCGCCAGAGCGCGGCGGCGTGACCGTCGTGCAGAGCGCGTAGCAGGCTGATGTGGTGGTCGTTGATGGCGCACCTCGTTTCACGGGTGGAACACCGGCGTGCGCTTGGCCAGGAACGCCGAGGTGCCCTCGCGCATGTCGTCGGTGGTGAAGGTGTGCCGGAACGCGTCGAGCTCGACGCGCAGCCCCGCGCCGACGGCCAGCCCGTCGACGGCGTTGATCGTCGCCTTGCACGTCGCGACCGCGGTGGGCGAGTTGGCGGCGATGTCGGCGAGCACGAGCCGTGCGGCGGCGAACATCTCCTCGCGCGTGTCGAACACCTGGTTCACCAGACCGATGCGATGTGCCTCCGCCGCGTCGGCCCGGCGACCCGAGTAGATCATCTCGCGGGCTCGCGCCACGCCGACGCGCCGGTACAGCCGGACGCACCCGCCGAAGCCGGGGATGAGCCCCAGCAAAACCTCGGGCTGACCGAAGACGGCTTTGCCGGTGGCGTAGACGAAGTCGCACGCCAGCGCCATCTCGCAGCCGCCGCCGAGGGCGTACCCGTCGACACAGGCCACGACGGGGACGGGGAGTTCCTCGAGCAGCCGGGTGACCTGCTGGCCCAGCGCGCCGAACGCCTCACCCTCCTGCGGCGTCATGGCCGCCATCTCCCGGATGTCGGCCCCGGCGATGAACGCGGGCCCTTCTGATCCGGTGAGCAGGACCGCGCGGGGACCATCGAGGTTCGAGAGGAGATGGCGCAGTTCGGTGAGTGTCGCGTGGGACAGTGCGTTGCGGGCCTGCGGCCGGTTGACGGTCACCGTCAGCACGCCGCCCTGCTCGTCGAGCAAGAGGTTCTGATAGTCCACAGTGGTCTCCTCACGAGTCCCAGATCGCGCCGTAGGCGGGAATTCCCCTGGCTTCCATCTCTTCGACGACGTGCCACGTGGTCGGCTTGTTGGAGATGCAGATGACGGCTTCCGCGTCGAAGCGCAGGCAGGCGTCGTGCGCGAGCGCGACCAGGTCCGGCTTGCCCGCGGTGGCGGTGTCCCAGACGACCGCGTCCGGTTGCACGCGCAGGATCTCGTCGACCAGCTCGTCCCCGTAGGTGCGGCGCGGGTCGCGGGTCGACCACACCAGCCGGGCGGGGGCGGTGCCCGCGAGCAGATGCGGCAGGCACGGCCCGATCCCGCTGCCGGTGGCGACCCACACCACCCTGGTGAAGAGCTGGTCGATGTTGCCGACGCCCGCGGTCGGGATTCCCTTGACCCACACGTGACTCGGCTGGTCGGCAATGAACCTCGCCGTCCAGTCGCCCGCGCGGGAGATGGTCAGCCGGAAGCCGCTGCGACCCGGTGCGGGCACGTTGGCGAAGGAATGCCACTCCAGCAACGGGTTGCGGCTCACCGCGGTCGAGGAGCCGGCGAACGGCGTGACGCCGTGGTCGAACGACACCAGTGCGACGTGCGGTGACGGGCTGACGATGTGCACCGGAACCCGCCGCAGCCGCAGCCACGGCAGCGCCACGCTGGCCACCACGAGGGCGAGCGGCCAGAGGAACACCGGGTTCGAGACCGCCGACTGCACACCGAACAGCACCAGCACCGTCCAGCCGCCGAACCGGTGCGACCGCTCGAACAGGTCGTGGTGACGGGCGCGCAGGCGCGGCAGTGCCAGCACGATGATCGCGGCGAGCACGGCGAAGATCAACCACGTCAGGGCCAACAGGAACACGGGTGCGCCGTGCACGGTCGTGATGACTGCGAGCACCAGGAACCACACGGTGGCGCAACTCGCTGCACCGACGTGCAGCCCGCCGAAGTGGTAGACCTTGCCCAACGTCCAGCGGACCCGCAACGGCCAGTGCACCGGCACGCTGGTGGCCAGCCGGAACAGCAGGTTGATCACGAGCTGCTGGCGGACGAGCACGGCCAGGGTGACGTTGGCGACCACCAGCGCGGTCACCACGTTCTCCTCACCCCACCAGCCGCCGGACACCGCGAAGCCGAGGTTCGCGAGCACGACGATCGCGGCGAGCCGGTTGTGGTGGGTGAACGGACGGCGGCGCAGGATCGTTCGCAACGAACGGTCAGCGGGTGGTAGCGGGCGAACGTGGACCGGGGTGCCCGTCATGCGACGGTTTCCTTCTGCGCCGGTTCCGGCTGGAGCCGGTCCAAACGCGACAGGAGCGCACGGCGGTCGACCTTGCCGCGGTCGGTGGTCGGCAGCGTGTCGACGGGAACGATCAGCGCGGGCACGCAGTAGTACGGCAGCCGCTGCGCCACCGCGTGCCTGGCCTGTTCCGGTGCTGCGGTGGCCGGGCTGATGAAGCCGACGAGCTTTCCGTTGTGCACCACGGTCGTGGCGCGGCGGCAGTCCGGCGCCTGTTCGAGTGCCGAGGTCACGGAGTCCAGCTCCACCCGGAACCCGCGCACCTTGACCTGGTCGTCGGTGCGGCCGTGGTGGCGCAGCTGGCCGTCGGCCGTCCAGCTGCCGAGGTCGCGGGTGCGGAACATCAGGTGGTCGCCGCCGAGGAACGGATCAGGGAGATATCGTTGCTCTGTCAACGCGTCGTCGCCCAGGTAGCCCTCCGTGACGCACGCACCGCCCGCCCACATCTCACCCACGTCGCCGATGCGGCACGGTCGCAGGTCGTCGTCGAGCACGTAGACGGTCGTGTTCGGCACGGGTGATCCGATCGTGAGCTGCCGCGTGTCCGGTTCGTAGCGCTGGATGGTGTTGACGATGGTGACCTCGGTGGGACCGCACGCGTTGTGGAAGACGGCGTGGCGTGACCACAGGTCGGCCAGCACCTGCGGGCAACGCTCACCGGCGACCGCGACCGTGCGCACCCGGTGGCACACCTGGGGATTCAGCGACGCCAGCACACTGGGAGTGGCGATCACGACGTCCACCGTGCTCGCCGCCTGTTCGATGTCGTCGCCGCGGATCACCAGCGTGCCGCCGTGCGCGAGCGTGCCGAGAATCTCCCACACGGCCATGTCGAATGCGATGTTGAGCAGCTGCGACACCCTGGTTCCCGTGGAGATGCCGAGGGATCCGGGTTCGGTGAGCAGGACGTTGCACAGGTTGGCGTGCGAGACGCGCACACCGTTGGGGCGTCCGGTCGTGCCGGAGGTGAAGATGACGGCGGCGATGTCCGAGTCCGTGGTGATGCTGCGGCAGAACGTGCTGACGTCGGGCAGGGTGTCGATTGTGATGATCGTCGCCAGGTGGCCGGGCAACGCCGCCGCGTCCGTCGTCGTCGTGAGCACCACGTTGATGCGCGCGGTGCGGACGATGTGCCGCAGGTGTGCTTCCGGGGTGATGCGCACGTCCTGCGGCACGTAGGCCGCTCCTGCCTTGAGCACCGCGAGGATGCCGACGACCATCGAGATCGACCGCGTGAGGAACAGTCCTACCCGGTCACCGGGGCGCACACCGGCGCGGGTGAGCAGTTCGGCCATCAGTTCGGCCTTCGCGTCGAGCTCCGCGTAGGTCAGCGACTCGCCGAGGTGTTCGACGGCCGTCACGTGCGGGCGCCGTGCCGCCTGTGTCTCGAAGGCGTGGTGGATGTGGTGGAACGGGGGAGTCCGGATCGGCCCGGCGCCGAACGCCTCGAACAGGTCGCGGTCGGCAGGGGGCAGATCGCGCAGGGCGGCTTCCTGGAACACGGCAGGTGCCCTTTCGTGAGCGATGCTCGGTCGACGTTGAAACGAGACAGCCCGCCGGGAAGTTCACGTGGTGTCGAATGAGCTGTCGAATGGCCAAGTTGTTGTGCCGCAGCAAGTCTGCTATGGGTTCGTGCAAATGGCCGCCGCGAGTGGACCTCACAGTCCACTCGCGACGGTCGCCTCGGTGCGGGCCCAAGAGGAACGCCCGCCGCCAGTGCCATGGCGGCGGGCGCGCTGTGCGGTGCTCGGTCAGCCGATCTTGCAGGACTTGCCGTTGACGGTGAAGGCGGTCGGGTCGGCTCCGGTGCCGGAGCCGTTGAATCCGATGTGGACGGACTTGCCCGGCTCCACCTGGCCGTTCCAGGACATGTTGGTCGCGGTCACGTCACGGCCGGTCTGGCTCCAGGTCGCCGACCACCCGGAGGTGACCCGCTGGGTGCCGGGGAGCGCGAACGCGAGCTTCCACGCGGTCCACGGCGTCGTGCCGGTGTTCGTCAGCTTCACCTGCGCCGACAGGCCGTCGTACCACTTGCCGGCGCTGTAGACGACCTCGCAGTCCGACACCGGGACGGGCGGCTTCCCCGACTTCTCCGCCGCCCAGCCGGTCACCCAGGCGAGCGCGGAGTTCCAGTTGACCGCCACCTCGTTCACCGAGTAGGCGCCGATGTCGTCCACCCAGCACTTCTGCTGCGGGCAGCCGGGGAGCAACCGCTGGACCACCGGGTCCTGCAGTCCGCTGTTCGGGCCACCGGACAACGAGCCGGGCGGTGCGATCGGCAGCGTCGGGTCGTTCTGCCGCGCCCAGAACCGGTGGTGCACGTTCTGCACGGCCTGGTCGCCGTAGCCCGCCACGTACGAGGTGCTCAGCGGGTTGCGGCCGAGGAGGTAGTGCAGCGCCTCGAACACACCGTCGCGGTACTTGGCGGCACCGGTGAAGTCGTGTGCCAGTGCCAGCACCTGGGCGTTGTTCAGCACACCGGAGTTCGATCCCCACACGTAGCCGTCGACGCTGTTGTCGTACGGCGTCGCGTAGCCCATCCCCGCCATGGCCGACAGGTGCTGGTCCGCCACCGTCGCGAACGCCGACTTGATCGCCGTGACGTCCGCCGCGGGCAGACCGTTGGGCGCGAGGGCGAGCGTGATGTCACCCATCGGCGCCGTGCCGCCCCAGTAGAAGCCGGCCCTGGTCAGGCTGGCCGCCTTGTAGTGGGGTGAGGCGGTGACGTCGGTCCGGTAGGCGTTGTCGCCGGTGGTCGCGTACAGCTCCGCGGCGGCCCAGTAGAACTCGTCGCTCACGGTCTTGTCGTCGTACGCGCCGCCGCCGACGTTGTCGTTCGGGTCGGCGAGCTTGGCAGGGTTGGCCTTGGCCGCGGTGTACGCCTTGCGTGCCGCCGCGAGCAGCTTCGCGGAGTACGCCGCGTCGATGCCGCGCCAGAGACGGGAGGCCTGTGCGGCCACCGCGGCCAGGTTCAGCGTCGCCGCGGTGCTGGTCGCGGACAGCCGGCGCGCCTGGTCGTCCAGTTCCGGACGGGTGGGCAGCGCCGTCCAGGCCGCGTCGTGGATCTTGTGGTGCGCCATGCCGTCCGGTGCCTGCATCTTCAGCAGGAAGTCGACCTCCCAGCGCGCCTCGTCGAGGAGGTCCGGCACGCCGTTGGTCTTCTCCGGGATGGCCAGCGTGCCGTCGCGGAACACCGAGGCGTCACCGATCCTGCTCGCCCGCTCGTAGGAGTTGAGCAGCTGCCAGGCCGCGATGCCGCCGTTGACCACGTACTTGCCGTGATCACCCGCGTCGTACCAGCCACCGCGCACGTCGAGCGTGTAGCCGCAGGCGAGGTCCGCACGGCACGGCACGTTGTTGTCGCCCTGGTTGGGCGCGACGTTGACGTGACCCGCCGGGCGGGCGTACTGGTCGCCGACGTACTGCGCGTCGATCGGGGTGCCGCTGCGCTGGTGGTAGAAGAACGCGAGCGAGTCGTAGCGCAGCCGCTTGATGCCGTCGGCGGAGATGTCGAACGGGAAGCTGCTGTCCGCGCCGACGACCAGCGTGTAGCCGGTACCCGCCGTGTCGAACGACGAGAAGTCGATCAGGTGCACCGAGTCGCCGGACGTCGCGTCCGCACCCTTGGGCGTCGTCTGGCCGGTGGCCACCGTGGTGCCCGCGGAGTTCTTGAGCGTCCACGGTTGAGGCGTGGTCGCGGTGGAGACGACGGTGGCGTGCTTGGGCAGGCCCGGCACGTAGCCGACCTGGTCGACGTTGATCTTCTTCGTCGGCGTGGGAGGGACGCCGCCGGGCGGCTTCACCCCGCCGATCAGCGAGACGTTGTCGACGCAGATCGTGTTGTCGGACGCCTGGCCGCCCAGCTGGAAGGCGACCTGGCCGTTGCCGGCGTCCGGGAAGTCCAAAGTGGACGTGAAGGTGAAGGTGTAGTGCTGCTTGGCGGTGGTGAGCGCGAACTCCTGCCGCGCGATCCCGCGGTACGGGCTCACGCTCTCACCCGCCGCGGCGGCGACGGTCTGCGCCGTGGTCGCGTGGGCGTCGAACGACAGGGTGTAGGACTGGTCGCTCTCGAACGGGACACCGTTCTGGCCGACCAGCGCGTCCCAGGGGTTGGTCGTTCCTCCGGTGACCGCCGCGCACAGTTCGCCGCCGGTCACCCTGTTCGTCACGCCCGCGCTGCTCCACCAGGGATCGGCGGAACCGCTGGCGAACGTTCCGTTGAGCACGCGCTCGTACTCCGCCGCCTCGGCTGTGCTCGCCGCTGGAAACGTGGCCGCGGTGAGTGCCGCCAGCAGTGCGGCGGCGAGCAGGCGTGGTGGTCGAGTTCTCATGTGGTGAGGTACTCCGTCCTCGTCGACGGGAATTCTGGGAGCGCTCCCAGATGACCGTAGGGTGCGCTGAACGACGCGGACAAGCGCCGTTCAGCCGCTACCTGACGGCACCGCTCGGACCTGACGTCACTGGTCCGTGTGCGGTAGTCACCACCTCATCCGAACGTCCACTGCTGGTTGTTCCAGCCGTGGCACGTCCACAGGATGACCTTGGCGCCGTTGGCGGTGGCGCCGCCGTTGACGTCGAGGCAGATCCCGGACTGAGCGCCCGTGATCGTGCCGTTGGCGTTGAACTGCCACCTCTGCCCGGCTCCGCCGTCGCAGGGTTGGATCACCACCGCGGTGCCGGGCGCTGTCTGGTTGTTCTGCGCCGCCGCACATCTGGTGCTGTCTCCACTGTAGACAGTCAGCTGCCCGGACGCGGTGCGCGTCCACGTCTGGTTCGTCCCGCTGTGACAGTCCCAGATCTGCAACGGGGTGCCCGCCGCGGTGCTGCCCGCGTTGACGTCCAGGCACCTGCCCGCACCCAGCCCGCGCACCGCTCCGGTCGAGCCGCTGCCGCCCGTGCCGTAGCCGGCCGCGATGATGTTGGCCTGCACGGCGTTCTCGGTCGCGTCCGACGGGTAGCCCGACACCATGGCGCCCTCGTAGAAGGTGCCCGCGCTGAGGTTGGCGCCACCGTCGGGCTTGCAGCAGTCGCCACCGCTGCCCAGGATGATCGCACCCTGCTTCTTCATCGGGCTGTACCCGTTGGGCAGCGAGCCGTCGTACAACGTGGTCAGGTTGCCCGCCTGGGCGTTGCCGCCCTTGAGCGCGAACCGCGTGGTCCCGTTGTTCTTGAGGATCGCCGTGACGAACTTGTTCGTGAAGGCCCGCTGGTTCGGGTTCCACTGCTGGCTCCCGCCGGGGAACAGGCCCCACTCGAGATCCGCCTGGACCCACGGTCCGGTGCCGGCACAGCCGCCGAACCAGCACTGCGTGCTGAAGTTGATCGCGTCCATCGCTCCGGCCGCATCGGCCTTGCGGGTCGTCTCGCTGTTGCCGTAGTCGAAGCAGCAACCGCCGTTGACGTGCGTACCGCTGGTCACCATGTACATGCCTTCCGGCGCGCTCCCGGTGGGAACGCCCGTCAGGTGCCCGTCACGCCAGTAGCTGTTGCCGGGGTTGATGTAGAGCGAGTAGGCCTTGCTGTCGCCGATCGTGAGCGACTCGGAGGTGGCGGTCGCGGGCCGGCTCTGCGGCGACCCTGGAACCTGGGCGGATCCCTGGTACCACAGGTCGTTCCCGCGACCGGACTGGTCGTAGACCACCGTGATCACGCAGGACGTCCCGGCGCAGAACTCGTCCTGCTTGGCGGCGTCGGCCGTGCCGCCCGCCGCCAGCACGGGGACGTTCCTGGTGCTGTTGTCCGACGAACGCCTCACCTGGTAGAGGTTTCCGCTGTACGTGCCGTAGAGCGCCCGCACCGTGCTGTGTGCGGCGATGCAGGGCGTGCCACCGGAAGCGTAGATGTCACAGGGCCCGGTGCCGGCCGCGGCCGCCGGCGTGGTCGCCGCGGTCACCGCGGTTGCCGTCGTGGTCGCCAACAGCATGGCCAGTGCTATGCCTTGGAGTTTCGCCTTCATGATGCGCTCGACCCCCACAGTCGCCAGGTCTGGTTGAGCTGACTGTTCTGGTTCGCGGCCTTGCAGGTCCACTGGATGATCTGGGCGCCTGCTGTCGTCGAGACCCCGGTGACGTCGACGCACTTGCCGCTGTGCCGTGCCACGAGCTGGTAGTCGTGCGGATCATTGCCGCTGTAGGTGACCTTCCGCGGCGTGTACTGCTGGCTCGCCGAACCGGGGGAGCAGGTCTGCTGCGTGACGGTCGCGCCGTCCGCGGTCGAGGAACCGCTGACGTCGAGGCACTTGCCCGACTGCTGGTTCACGACGGTGTAGGTGTTGGCGACGCCCTGCACCGGGGTGAAGTTCCACAGCTGCTGGTCGCCGCCCTCGCAGTGGAACTGCTGCTGCTGGTTGCCGTCGGCCGTGCTCAGGTTCGTGTTGTCCAGGCACTGCTGGGAATGCTGAGCGGCGGCGACGGTCTGGAAGCCGCTGGCGGATGGCGGCAGGAGCGTGACGGTGAACGTCTCGTCGATGTTGTTGTGCGGCACGTTGACCGTCGTTGCGTTGCCGGACAAGGAAACTACGGTGTTCTGCACGGTGATCGGCCCTTGTACGGCGCCGCCGTTGTTGTGCGGGATGCGCTGGACGAGCACGCGCACCTGGTTGTTCTGCACGATGCCGGTCGTGGTGTCGAGCCGCTGCAGGCCGACCGCGACGTTGCCGGTCGTGCTGCCGCCTCCGACAAGGATCTTCGCCACCCCGTTCGCCTTGGTCGCGAACGAGTCGTACGACTGGCTCGGTGTCGTGCCGACTATCTGCCCCGATTGCGAGCCGTAGAAGCGGTAGACCCACCACTCGCCCTTCGGCTGGTGCTGCCCGGCCGAGTTGCGGACGAGCAGGTTGCCGAGATCGTTGTGCAGGTTCCCGCTGCTCGCCCAGTTGGCGCGCAGCCCGTCGGCGCTAGCCCGTTCGAGTCGCGCGATGTACCACGAACCGTCGCCGGGGTTCTGCTCGTTGCCCGCTCCGTACTCGTTGATCTGGTACGGCCGCGGGTGCGGGATGCCGCGTGCGCCGAGCGTCGAGTTCGCCACCGCGACGTTGGCCACCGGATCGCCCGGCAGGGAGTGCCAGCTGAAGATGTCGGGCACGACGTTGCCGGCGCGCACGAAGTCCAGGTACTGGGTCCACCACCCGCCGTTCGACGGCACACCCGCGAAGCTCGGCCCGACGATCAGGTGCGAGGGGAACGCCGCGCGGACGCGTTGGTAGCTGCGGCGCCACAGCTCGAAGTACTGGGACTGCGGACGGTTCCAGAACAACGTGATGTTGGGTTCGTTCCAGAGGTCCCACTGCACGGGGAGTCCCGTCGCCCGCACGTCGTCGATCAGGCGGGTGAGGAAGTTGTCGTAGTCGGTCCAGTTGCCGTTGTCGCCGGGGAAGCGGGAGATCGGATACCCGTCGGCGCCCCACAGGTCGTGGGGCAGCAGGACGAACTCGCCGCCCAGCGAACGGGTCCGCAGCAACTGGGCTCTGGTGGAGTTCCACCGGCGGTCGTACTTGCCCGACACCCAGCCGCCAGGGCTGTCGAGCTGGGCGCCGCCGGCACGCATGTACCGGAACTTGACGTCGCGGAAGAAGTGGTCGGCGGGACCCGTGCCGTTCTCCGTCATGCCGTAGATCCAGCCGGAGGCGCGGTAGGCGGGTGTGCCGAACGCGGCGGAGAAGTCGACGCCGATGGACTCGTTCGCGGCCTGGGCCGGCGCGGTGAAGGCGAGCGCGGACGCCGCGACCGCCAGGAGGATGGTGCTGGTTCGTCGCTGAACCATGTGGGCTCCGTATCAGGTCAGGGGTGACGGAGACTCGAACCGGTTCGATCGAAGAGTGAAAGTACGCGCGACAAACCGCCCTCAGCAAGGGTCTGGAGGGTCGAACCGGTTCGCCCTCACCCGTCGCCTGGCCCCGATGGCGTCTGCAAGTACCACCAACTCGACCTCAAGAGGCACTTTTCTACTGCCAACAGCTCTCGGAGCCTGCGGAGCGGCTACCGGTTCGGCAGGCCGCGAACAGGTTGGGTGCGGTTGAGGGCGATTCGATCAAGGGTTGGTGGTACTTGCAGACGCGGTGGCGCCAACGGGGCAGAGGGTCAGGCCCGGCGGCGGGAGCCGGTGCTGGAGCGCAGCGTGATGGGCGGTGCCAGCAACGCGTGCCGCGGGGTCGCCTCGGGGTTGGTGATCTGCTCCAGCAGCAGGTCGACGGCCAGTTGCGCCATCTGTCCCGCGGGCACGTCCGCTGCGGTCAGCGGCGGGTGGAAGTCCTCGGCCAGCCGGTCCGCGATCACGCCGGTGAGCGAGAAGCCGCCGGGCACGGCGAGTCCGGCGCGGTGCAACGCGCGCTGCACGCCCGGCAGCGCGGCTTCGTTGATCGTCACGGCCGCCGTCACCTCTGGCCAGCGGGCGCGGATGTCCTCGAAGCAGGCGAGGCCGGCGGCGGGGTCGTCGGCGCAGCACACGTCGTGCGCCGTCATGCCGAACCCCTCCGCGGTCTCCAGGAACCCCGCCGTCGCGCGCATCGCGGGGCCGTAGCCCGACGCGACCAGCTCGTCCGACCGGTTGATCAACACGATGTGCTCGTGCCCCAGGTCGGCGAGGTGCCGCACGCAGCGGCTGATCAGGCCCGCGTAGTCGACGTCGACCCACCACGACGCCGCGGAGTCGACGACGTGGCCGATCGTCACGAACGGCAGCCCGCTGCTGGTGAGCCGTTCGACCCTCGGGTCGTGCAGGAGGATCTCCATGAGGATCACCCCGTCCACCCGGCGGCCGGTCACGACGCGGTCGAACGAGCGGTCGTGATCGCCGCCGCTGGGCGAGAGCAGCACGTCGTGGTCGTGTGCGGCGGCGGCCTCGACGACGCTGGCCACGAAGCTCAGCTGGACGTCCGTCAGCCGGGTGCTCGCGGGCGGGATCACCAGGCCGAGCGTCCTGGTGCGCCCCTCGGCGAGCGCGCGGGCGCTGGCGTTCGGCCGGTAGCCGAGCTCGGCGATGACGTCGTTGATCCGCCGCACGGTCGCCGCGGACACCGGCCGTTTCCCGCTCAGGGCGTACGACACGGTGCTGCGGGACACCCCGGCCCGCTTGGCGATCTCTCCGATGTTCATGCGCGTTTCCCGTCTCCGGCCTGTCGAACGAACCGGTTCGACCTTCGACATCGTAAGCCACCGCCTCTTGCGAGGCTTCGGTTGAGACGGCTACCTTGGCGCGGCTGCTCGAAAGTCGAACCGGTTCGATGAACGTCGTCAACGAGGTCGGCAGGAGGACCATGATGCGACGCGCGGCTGTTTTCCGGATGCTGATCACGGCCGGACTGGCCGTGTCCGCGGCCGCCTGCTCGTCGCCCTCCGGTTCGGCGCCGGACACGTTCTCCGTCTGGGATCCGTACCCGCAGTTCGCCGCCGGCTCCGAGTGGGTGCGCACGATCGAGGCGTGCGGGACGCAGGCCGGGGTGAAGATCCAGCGCCAGGCCTACGACACCACCGATCTCACCAACAAGGTGCTGCTCGCGGCGCAGCAGGGCACCGCTCCGCAGGTGCTGGTCGTCGACAACCCCGTGGTCTCCACGCTCGCCGAGGCCGGAGTGCTCAGGCCGAACTCCGAGGTCGGTCTCGACGCCTCGGCGGCGTCGCCGAACCTGGTGGCCGCCGGGACGCTCAACGGGCAGACCTACGGCACGCCGATCGGCGCGAACACCCTTGCCCTCTACTACAACAAGGCCGTGCTGACCGCCGCCGGCGTCGACCCCGCGTCCGTCCGGGACTGGGCGTCGCTGGACGCGGCGCTGGCCAAGGTGAAGGCCGCGGGCAAGAAGGGCATCACGTTCTCCGCGATCGGCACCGAGGAGGGCACCTTCCAGTTCCTGCCGTGGTTCTGGGGTGCGGGGGCGGCGCTCACCGACCTCGGGTCCGCGCCGGCGGTCAGCGCGCTGACGCTGTGGAAGTCCTGGCTGGACCAGGGTTTCGCGCCGAACTCCGTCATCGGCAACACCCAGACCACCAGCTGGCAGGAGTTCGCCACCGGCGAGTACGCCTTCGCGGAGAACGGCACCTGGCAGCTGCAGAACGCGAAGAAGGCCGGTTTCGAGTACGGCGTGATCGCGATCCCCGGCCGCACCGGCGGCACCGCGCCCGCGCCGACGGGAGGCGAGTTCGTCACCGTTCCCGTGCAGGACGACAAGGGCGCGGAGACCAAGGCCGGGCAGATCGTCACCTGTCTCACCAGTCCCGACCGCGTGCTCGCCACCGACACCGCGCTGACCTACGTCTCGGCGGTGCATTCGGTGCAGCAGCAACAGGTGACCGCGCTGCCGGAGCTGAAGGTCTGGGTCGACGCGGTGCAGAACGCCAAGGGGCGCACCGGCGACAACCTCGGCACCCGCTACCCGCGGATCTCGCAGCCGCTGTGGGGTGCCGTGCAGGCCGCGCTCACCGGTGCGAAGACACCGGAGGCAGCGCTGAAGGACGCCCAGGCCGCCGCGGCGTCCGCGAAGTAGCCGCCGGTGCGTGCGCGGCTCGCCGCCTGGGCGTTCGTGGCACCGCTCGTGGCGTACCTGCTGGTGTGTTACGCGTATCCCTTGTACACCAACGTTGACCTGAGCCTGCGCGAGCACACCGTGCGGACGTTCGTCCACGGCGGTGCGCCGTTGGCCGGATTCGTCAACTACGCCACCGTGTTCGCCGACCCGGCCTTCCGGACCGCGCTGCTGCACACGGTGGTGTTCATCGCCGTGTCGCTGGTGTTCCAGTACACCATCGGCCTGGCGCTGGCCGTGTTCTTCACTCGGGCGTTCCCGCTGTCCGCGACGCTGCGCGCGTTGTTCCTGGTGCCCTGGTTGTTGCCGCTCATCGTGTCCGCGTCCACCTGGGCATGGCTGCTCAACAGCGAGTCCGGTCTGGTGAACGCGGCACTGGGGATCGTGGGCGTCAGCCCGGTCAACTGGCTGACTTCGCCGTCGTGGTCTCTGGTTTCGGTCACCATCGCCAACATCTGGATCGGCGTCCCGTTCAACCTCGTCCTGCTGCACAGCGGACTGCGCACCCTTCCGGCCGAGGTCACCGAAGCGTCCTCCTTGGATGGTGCGAGCGGCTGGCAGACCTTCAGATACGTCACGTTCCCCCTGCTGCGCCCGGTCTCGGCGATCACCCTGCTGCTCGGTCTCGTCTACACGCTCAAGGTGTTCGACATCATCTGGATCATGACGAGGGGCGGGCCGAGCGGATCGTCGTCCACACTCGCCACCTGGTCCTACGAGCTCGGGTTCGGCAGCCCGCTGCCGAGGTTCGGGCCCAGTGCCGCGGTGGGCAACGTGCTGATCCTGATGGCGCTGGCGGCCGGCCTCGTCTACATCCGCGCGCAGGAGCGCACATGAGGACCCGTTACTGGCGCACGGGCGTCGGCGTGCTGCTGACCGCGGTGATGTTGTTCCCGGTCTACTGGATGGTCGTCGTGTCGCTCACCCCGGCACGCGACATGCGGAAGTCGCCGCCGAGCCTGTTTCCCGCCTCGCCCACGCTGGAGGGCTACGACCGGGTGCTGCGCGAGCAACTGCCGTACTTCGGCACGAGCCTGCTGGTCGCGCTGGGCACCGTCGTGCTCACCCTCGCCCTGGCCGCACCCGCCGCGTACGCACTGGCGAAGCTGTGGCCCACGGGACGGCGTGTGCTCGGGTTCGTGCTGCTGGTCGCGCAGATGATCCCCGGCATCATCATGGCGCTCGGGTTCTACGGCATCTACGTCCGGCTCGGCATCACGAACACGGTGCAGGGCCTGATCCTGGCCGACTCCACGGTCGCCGTGCCCTTCGCGGTGCTGGTCCTCACCTCGTTCATGGCGTCGGTGCCGGACGAGCTGCTGCAAGCCGCCCGGATCGACGGCGCGGGGCCGTGGCGGACGTTCGTCTCGATCGTGCTGCCGGCGAGCCGCAACGGTGTGATCACCGCGGCGCTGTTCTCGTTCCTGTGGGCGTGGTCGGACTTCGTCTTCGCCGCGACGCTCGACTCCGGTGGCCCGCTGCAGCCGCTGACGCTCGGCATCTACCGCTACATCGGCAACAACAACCAGGAGTGGAACTCGATCATGGCCACCGCCGTGGTCGCGTCGGTGCCGGCGTCCGTGCTCCTCGTGGTGGCCCAGCGGTTCGTCGCCGCCGGTCTCACCTCCGGTGCGGTGAAGGACTGAGAGGACGGGCCCTTGGCAACCGAGTTCTCCGTGCGCGAGATCCCCTTCAGCCGGTTCGGCGCCTGGTTCGCCCTCTCCCCGGTGGTCGGACTCGCCGAGTACGCCGAGCACGTGCATCTCGTGTCGCACCGCAACGGCATGCACCCGGTGCTCTCCTTCGTCCCGCTGCTCGGCGGCGAGCGGATGCCGGTCGAGGTCACCGCCGATCCGGCGATGCTCACCTGGCACACCGGCGACCGGCGCGTCACCGCGGTGTTCTCGTCGCCGTCCACGCTGCGGATCTCCGGTACCGGCCTGGGCGTGGTGATCGCTGCCGCCGAACGGACGCTGACCCCGTTCACCGGCACGTACTTCTTCGCCGACCCGGCCGGTCGTCTCGTCTTCACCTCCTACGAGACCGGTCACCGCCTCCGGCTCACCGTCCTTTCCGGACAGTGGCGCCAGGCTGGTGACCAGGCACTGGACGCGGCGGAGCGCGGGGTGTTCCTCAGCGAGGACGAGCCGTGGGAGCTGCTGGTGGAGGAGCTCGGCACGACAGGCCCGTTCGCACGGCCCGCCACCGGCTTCGACGACGACGTGGCGGCCGTGCGCGAGGAGTTCGCCCGGTTCACCGACGCCGTGGCACCGTGGCGCGGCGACCGCACCCCGGCCGCCGAGCTCGCCTGCTACGTGCTGTGGTCGGCCACCGTGCACCCGGCCGGGTTCGTCGGCCGCCCCGCGGTGCTGATGTCGAAGCACTGGATGGACAAGGTGTGGAGCTGGGACCACTGCTTCACCGCGCTGGCCCTGGCCTCCGGCGCACCCGAGCTGGCCTGGCAGCAGTTCCAGGTGGTGTTCGACCACCAGGACACCGATGGGGCGTTGCCGGACTCGGTCACCCACTCCGAGGTGCTGCGCAACTTCGTCAAACCACCCGTGCACGGCTGGGCGCTTTCCCTGCTGCGCCAACGCCTCCCCGGCGGGCTGCCCGACGTTCCACTGGCGTACCGGCAACTCTCGGCCTGGACGTCGTTCTGGCTCGACCACCGCCGCGCGCCGGGCAGCCGGCTCGCGCACTACGAGCACGGCAACGACAGCGGCTGGGACAACGCCACGGTGTTCCGGGAGGAACGCCTCGTCCGCTCGCCCGACCTCGCCGCCTTCCTGGTGCTGCAACTGAAAGAACTCGCCGTGCTCGCGGCGGAAACAGGGGACACGGCGGCGCGGTGGGGCGACCAGGCGGACGAGATGCTCGCCGCGTTGCTCGAAGAACTGTGGCAGGGCAACTGCTTCGTCAGCCAGGGCGTGACCACCGGCACGAAACGGCGCAGCGCGAGCCTGCTCGACCTGATGCCCGTCGTGCTGGGGGAGCACCTGCCGCGGGAGATCTTCGACGATCTCTGCGTGGGGGTCGCGACACACCTCACCTCCGTCGGACTGGCCACCGAACTGCCGGCCTCCCGGTGGTACGAGCCGGACGGCTACTGGCGGGGGCCGGTGTGGGCCCCCGCCACGGTGCTGATCGAGGACGGCCTGCGCCGCGGTGGCGCGGTCGAGCTGGCCGACCAGGTGAGCGCCCGGTTCCGGGCGACGTGCGAGAAGTCCGGGTTCGCTGAGAACTTCGACGCCCTCACCGGGGAAGGGTTGCGCGACCGCGCATACACGTGGACGGCCGGTGCCTACCTCCTGCTCGCCGAGGACGCCGAACGCCGCTGAGCCTCATACCCAGACGATCTGCCACTGCTGGTTCGCCTTGCCGTTGGCGGGCCACTGGATCACCTTGGCGCCATCGGCCTGCGAACTCCCGTCCACGTCCACGTACAGGCCGGTGCGCACGTTCACGAGGTTGACGTACCCGCCACCCGCGTCGACGACCTTCCACCACTGGTTGTCGCCGCCGCCGTCCGAAGCCTGGTCGAGCTGCTCGCCCTGGCCAGGACCGGGGCTGCGCAGAAGACGTCCGCTGTGCCGCGCGATGACGCGGAACGAGCCGTCCACGCCAACCAGGAGCTGCCACTGCTGGTTGGCGCTCCCGGTCGAGGTCCACTGGATGACCTTGGCGCCGTCGCCCGCCCCGGCGCCACTGACGTCGAGCGCCTTGCCGCTGTTGCGGTTGACGAGCCGGCACCAGCCGCCCTGCAGGGACACGGTGATGTCCGTGCGCTGTCCGGCGACCAGGGTGACCTGCCGGGCGTGCGGGCCGAGCGACGACGGGGCGACGGGTGCCGTGGTGGTCACCGACGCCATCCCGCGGCGGCTGATGAGCGTGACGGTCTGGTCGACGGCCGAGGTGACGGACACGGTGGTGGTGCGGGCGGACAGGTCCCAGCTCAGGCTGTGCACGCGGATCCGGCCGCGGGCCCGCATGCCGGTGATCGTGCCCCTGGCGAGCTGTCCGGGCAGGGCGGGGAGGAGTTCCAGCACGCCGGGCCGGGAGTAGAGCAACGCCTCCGCCAGCACGCCGGGGATGGCGTTGGCCGCGTCGGCGTTGTAGATGTCCAGGTTCGGGTTGTGGGACGTCATCAGCGACCTGAAGACCATGTTGTTGCCGATGATCTTGCGCAGGTTGTCGTAGACCTTGCCGCCGTCCTTGAGCCGGGCGCCCGCCAGCGCGCGGTGCAGGCTGCCGTGGGCGGAGATGTTCTGGTCGCCGCGGACCTCCAGCGCCCGCAGCCCGGCGCGGACGAGGTCGGGGGTCTCCTCCGGATTGATCTCGTGCAACGGCCAGGCGCCGTACAGCTGTTGCACGTGCCGGTGGTCGTACTGGTCGTTCAGGCCGGGCCACGACCACTCGGCGAGCGCGTTGTCGCTGTTGGTCCGGTAGGCGGGCATCTTGGCCAGCAACGCCGTCCAGCGCTGGACACCCCGGCCGGCGCCCTGTTCGGCGCCGAGCGCGTTGGCGGCGAAGACGGCGGCCTGCAGGGCGTGCTTGCCCGCCATGATCTCACCGGTGGCGTTGATGGACAGCGCGACGTTGGTGTTGCTCGGGGCGTTCTCCATCGAGAACGCCGGCACGAAGATCACCTTGCCGCCGCTGTCCGTGCGGGTCAGGAAGTCCTCGTAGAACAGCGCGAGCTCCATCAGCGCGGGGCCGAGCTGGTCGCGCAGGAACGCCTGGTCGCCGGTGATCTCGTAGTACTCGAGCAGCGGGTAGAACAGCCAGTCGGCGCCGCCGGTCCAGGTCTGGCCCGGCCAGCCGCTGTCGAAGTGCAGCATGTGGCCGTACTCGCCGTCGGTGCGGGACGGGGCGAGGAAACCTCGTGCGCCGTAAAGGTTTCGCGCGTTGGTGCGCCAGTGCGCGAGCTGGCCGAGGACCAGGTTGAAGTAGCCCTGCATGGCTTCGGTGGTGTCGAGGATGTTGCCGCCCGCGACCTGGAGGTTGACGTTGGCGTCGGTGGTGAAGTCGTCGGCCCAGGCGCCCGACCAGGTGCCCGTCCAGATACCCGTCAGGCGCGGCGGCAGGACGCCGCTGGAGCTGATGAAGAGGTACCGGCCGTTGTCGTAGAGCCGTTCGAGCAACGCGAGGTCGATGACGTTCTTGTTGTTGTTCTGCCGGGTGATCAGCTCGCTGGTGGACAGCTTCCGGTCGGCGTCGGACACGGTGAGGTCGAGCCGCGAGCGGTCGTACATCTCGGTGTGGATCGTGGTGTGCCGGGCGCGCAGTGCGGCGTAGTCCATGCCGATCGCGGCCAGGGCCGCGTGGAGGGGTTTGGCGTTCCACGCGGACGGCGACTCGTAACGGTCGAGCTTGGTCAGCAGCAGCACCCTGCTCGCTCCGGCCACGACGATGGTGGCGCCGTTCGCCGTGACGGTGCCGCCGGTGGCCACGATCCTGGTGACGCCCTCGTAGCCGAACGCGCCCTGTCCCGACGGGTAGGTGCCGCGCAGGTTCAGGTAACCGTTGCCGTTCGAGATGGTGGCCAGGGTCGCGTAACCGACGCTCGACGGTGCTCCGTCCAGTGCCGTGCTGACGCTGAGCGTGGTGTCGATCGTCCGGCCGGCCGCGGGCACGAGCTCGTGGACGATCACCTTGTCGGCACGGGAGACGAACGCCCTGCGCGTCCACACCCCGGCGCCGTCGGTCCAGCTGGAGATGACCTCACCGGTGCGGAAGTCGGTGACCCTGCCGTAGTTGCCGGCCGTCGTGCCGGGCGTGGCGATCCGCAGCTCGTACGCCGGGTGGTAGGTCTGCGTCCAGCGCAACGACCAGCCGGCCGCGAAGTCCTTGTTCGCACCGGCGTAGTCACCGGCGAGTGCCTTGTCCCGCACGGCTTCGAGGCGTCCGGCGAGCACCGGAGGGGTGACCGAACGGGTGCCGTTGGGCAGCACCAGCCGGTGGTAGTTGAAGATCACCTTCTCCTGGGCCGGATCGCCGTGCAGCACGGTGCCGTACTCGCCGTTGCCGGTGAGGAAACCGTCCGTCCAGGACGTTGCCGGGCTGGTGTCGTAGATGCCGCGGTCGGGCAACGTGATCTGCGGCGGCACCGCGGCCGTCGCCGTGCTGCCGAGGGCGCCGCCGGGCACCGCCGTCAGCGCGGTGACGGTGAGGAAGCGCCTGCGGTTGAGGGGGTTGTCCGACACACAGACTCCTAGTCCTGGGCCTTGCCGCCGGTGACGCGCGACAGAGCCAGCGCGATGAGGATGATCGTGCCGTTGAGCGCGCCGATCCACTGGGCGGGAACGCCGGCGAGCGTGAGCACGTTCTGGATCATGAACAGCAGCAGGATGCCGGTGAAGGCGCCGAACATCGTGCCCTTGCCGCCGTTGAGGCTGATCCCGCCGATCACGGCGGCGGCGAACACGGTGAAGATGTACCCGTTGCCCTGCGCGGAGGCGACCGAGGCGAGGCGCCCGGACAGCAGCAGGCCGCTGAGCGCCGCGAGCAGGCTCGCCGTGACGATCACGATCCACAGCACCCTGCCGGTGCGGATGCCCGCCGCCCGCGCCGCGTCGACGTTGCCGCCGATCGCGTAGAGGGACCGGCCGAAGCTGGTGAAGCCGAGCACCACGATGCCCGCCGCGAACAGGATCAGGCACAGCCACACCGACACGGGCATGCCCAGCCACTGCTCGGTGCCCAGGTAGAGCATGGACGCGGGCAGCCGGAAGAACGTCTGGCCGCCCGAGATGCCGGTCAGGATGCCGCGCAGCACGATCAGCATGCCGAGCGTCACGATGAAACCGTTGAGCCCGAACCGGATGATGAACAACGCGTTGATCACGCCGACGAGCACGCCGACCGCCAGCGTCACCGGCACCGACCAGCCGCCCGGCAGCAGCCCGAGCCCGTGGCCCGCGCCGACCGGCACGGTGAGCCAGGCGGCGACGCCCGGCGCCAGCCCGACCGTGGACTCCAGCGAGAGGTCCATCTTCTTGACGATCAGCACGAGCGCCTGCGCCAGGACCAGGATCGCGATCTCCGACATGGTCTGCAGCACGTTGATCAGGTTGTCTCCGCGCAGGAACACCGGGCTGACCAGCTGGCCGACGATCGCGATCGCGATGATCGCGGGGATCAGCGCGAGGTCGCGCAGCCGGGCGAAGGCGATCCGCCTGCCGGTCGCGGCCGTCGTCTCAGCCATCGAGGTCGACTCCTTCCATCGCGGCCACGAGCTGGTGGTCGTGCCAGCCGCGGGGCATCTCGGCGACCACTCGGCCCTGGAACACCACCAGGACCCGGTCGCACCGGCGCAGGTCGTCGAGCTCGTCGGACGCCACGAGCACACCGGCGCCGGACTCGGCGATCTCCCCGACCTTGCCGAGCAGGAACTCCTTGGAGCGCACGTCGACCCCGGCGGTCGGGTTGATCAGCACCAGCAGCTTCGGGTCGTTCGCCAGGGCACGGGCCATCACGACCTTCTGCTGGTTGCCACCGGAGAGCCCGGAGACCGGCAGCTCCGGCCCCGGGGTCTTGATCGCGAGCTTGCCGATCATGGCGCGGGCCAGGCCGTCGCGGCGGCGGCCGTCGATGAAACCGGCACGGCCCAGCCGGTCGGGGATGGTCAGGGTCCCGTTGTCCGCGACGGACATCTGCGCCACGTAACCCTGGTGGTGCCGGTCCTGCGGGACGAACCCGACGCCCGCCCGCAACGCGGCCGGCACGCTGCCGGGTTGTGACAGGGAGCCCGCGATCTCGACCACGCCACCGGTGGCCGCCCGCAGTCCCGCGACCGTCTCCGCGATCGCGATGCGGCCGCTGCTCGCCGCGCCGGCGAGACCGACGATCTCGCCCGCGCGCACCCGCAACGACACGTCCTCGTAGGCGCCGGCCAGTGACACGCCCGTCATCTCCAGCACGGGAGCGGCGGCGACGTCCGGAACACGCCGTGCACCAGCGGTTTCGGCCGCAGCCTCGCCGGTCATGGCCGCCACCAGCTCCGCCCGCGGCAGCGCGCCGACCGCGGTGGTCAGGACGTGCCTGGCGTCGCGGAACACGGTGACCACGTCGCAGATCTCGTAGATCTCCTCCAGGTGGTGGCTGATGAACAGGAACGTCACGCCTTGCTGCTGGAGATCGCGGATCCGGCCGAACAGCCGCGTGATGGCGGCGGCGTCGAGCAGGGCGGTCGGCTCGTCCAGGACGATGAAGCGCGCCCCGAACGAGAGCGCCCTGGCGATCTCCACGAACTGCCGCTGCTCGACGTCCAGATCACCGGCCGGCAACCGCACGTCCACGTCGACCGACCAGGTGTCCAGCAGCTCGCGTGCCTTGCGGCGCACGGTCTTCCAGCTGATCAACCCGCTGCGGCCGTGGTCGTGCCGGTTGAGGAACAGGTTCTCGGCGACCGTCAGCTCGGGGATGATCGTGGACTTCTGGTAGACGCACGCCACCCGCTGCCGCCACGCGTCGCGGTCGGTCAGCCGGGGAGCGGGCTCGCCGGCGAACGTGACGGTGCCCTCGTCCGGTGCCTGCAGTCCGGTGAGGACGTTCACCAGGGTCGACTTGCCCGCCCCGTTGCGCCCCACCAGCGCGTGGGTCTGTCCCTGGTCGATGCTGATCGCGGCCTCGTGCAGGGCCACGGTGGACCCGTACCGCTTTGTCACTCCCGTCGCCTCGACGACGGGCGGAGTTGCGACCATTGTCGTCCCCTGCTCAGCTGAGTTTGTTGCCCCACAGGGACTTGTCGTCGTGCTTCAGGCTGGGCACGCCGTCGAAGGTGCCGCCGTCCGCGGTCACCAGGGGAGCGGAGAGCTGGTCTTCCAGCAGACCGTCGCGCACCTGGACGATCGTGCTGTCGTGGTCGGTCTTGCCGGGGCTGAACGTCTTGCCGTCGATCGCGGCCTTCAGGTACTGCAGGGCGTACTTGGCGTAGAGGTCGGCCGGCTGCGAGACGGTGGCGTCGATGTGGCCCTCGGCGATGTTCTTGAGCTCCTCGGGGATCCCGTCGTTGGAGACGATGAACACGTGCTTGGGATCGGTCGGCGGGACCAGCAGGTCCTTCTGCTTGAGCACCTGCAACGTCCCGGACAGCGCGAAGCTGGACTGCATGTAGACGCCCTTGACGTCCGGGTTGGCGGTGAGGTCGGTCTGCAGCTTCTGCGCCGCGACCGCGCCGTCCCAGTTCGTGGCCTCACCGAGCACGGTGATGCCGGGGTAGTTGCTCTTCATGCAGTCGTTGAACGCCTCGGTGCGGTCGCGCCCGTTGATCGACGCCAGATCCCCTTGCAGCATCACGACCTTGCCCTTGCCGCCGAGCTTGGCGCCGAGGAAACGGCACGCCTTCTCGCCGTAGGCCCGGTTGTCGGCCCGGACGACCATGAACACGTCACCGCTGTCCGGCCGGGTGTCGACCGTGACGACCGGGATCTTCTTCGCCGCCAGCTGTTCCAGGGTGGGTGCGATGGCCGCGGTGTCCTGCGGGGCCATCGCGACACCCTTGACGCCCTGGCTGATGAACGTCTGGACGTTGGCGGTGAGCTTGGCGACGTCGTTCTGCGAGTTCGTGGTCTTGAGCTCCAGCCCCAGTTCCTTCGCGGACTCGGGGGTGTACTTGATGTACGAGTTCCAGAAGTCGGTGTCGGACCGCGGGTAGTCGACGCCGACCACCGTCGCACCGCCGCCCGCGCCGGAGTCCGGGGAACCGCACGCGCAGAGGGCGGCGGTGAGGAGCGCGACGAGACCGAGACAGGTGCGAGATCTGGTGTTCACGGCGGATCTCCTTACGGGTGGCGGGGATCGGGTGCGGTGACCTGCGTGCTCCAGACGGGCCCGTCCGGGAAGCGGTGGGCGGTGACCGACGCGGGGTGCAGCTCGGCGCTGATGCCGGGGGCCGTCGGCGCGAGGTAGTGGCCGTCGTGGACGTGCACCGGGTCGGTGAAGTGCTCGTGCAGGTGGTCGACGTACTCGATGACGCGGTCCTCGGTGGTACCGCTGACGGCCACGAAGTCGAACATCGCCAGGTGCTGGACCATCTCGCACAGCCCGACACCACCGGCGTGCGGGCAGACCGGCACACCGAACTTCGCCGCCAGCAACAGGATCGCGACGTTCTCGGTCACGCCGGCGGTACGGCTGGCGTCGAGCTGCAGGACGTCGATCGCGTCCAGCTGGAGCAGCTGCTTGAACATCACCTGGTTGTGCACGTGCTCGCCGGTGGCGACCTTCACCGGCGCGACCGCCCGCCGGATGGCGGCGTGGCCGAGGAGGTCGTCCGGTGAGGTCGGCTCCTCGATCCAGTACGGGTCGTACGGCGCGAGCGCGGCCGTCCGCTCGATCGCCTGCCGCACACTCCACGCCTGGTTGGCGTCGACGGCGATCCTGATGCCGGGGCCGACCGCCTCGCGCGCCAGTCGCAGGCGGCGCATGTCGTCGACGGCGTCGGCGCCGACCTTCAGCTTGATCAGGGTGAACCCGTCGGCGACGGCCTGCCGCGACAGCCGCACGAGTTTCTCGTCGTCGTAGCCGAGCCAGCCGGGCGTGGTCGTGTAAGCGGGATATCCTTGGCGCAACAGGTGAGCGGCGCGTGCGGCGCGACCGGGTTCGGCGCGCCGGAGGATGTCGAGGGCCTCGTCGCGGGTGAGCGCGTCCTCGATGTAGCGGAAGTCCACGAGGTCGACCAGCTGCTCTGGCGTCATCTCGGAGAGCAGCTGCCACACGGGTTTCCGCTCCCGGCGCCCGTAGAGGTCCCAGACCGCGTTGACGATCGCGGCGGCGGCCATGTGGATGACGCCCTTCTCCGGGCCGAGCCAGCGCAGCTGGCTGTCGCCGGTCAGCCGCCGGGAGAAGGCGCCGAGATCGCCGAGGACGTCGTCCACGGACAGCCCGGTCACCAGCGGAGCGAGCGCGCGCACCGCGGCGACCTCGACCTCGTTGCCGCGCCCCACCGTGAACGCGAGCCCGTGGCCCTCCGCACCCTCGCTCGTGCGGATGACCACGTAGGCGGCCGAGTAGTCGGGCTCGGGGTTCATCGCGTCGGAACCGTCGAGCTCGCGCGAGGTGGGGAACCGCACGTCGACTGCCTCGACCTCGGTAATCAGCTCGGACATGGGATGGATTTATAGGGTGAGGCAGCGCCTGCTGTCTACGGTCGACGGCCTGTTCGACGCGAAATCGACGATATATCCTGCTGGAGGACGATTCTGCAGTCGTTGTTGCCCTGGAGATGACATCCCATCTCTCCGGCAGAGATGGGATGTGTTGCTAGTCTGCGCGGATGTCACTGACCGACAAGGCCATCGAGCGCATCAGGGACCTGATCGGGTCTGGTGAGCTGCCGCCGGGCTCCAAGCTCCCGCCCGAGCAGCAGCTGGCGGCCGAGCTGGGCCTGTCCCGCAACCTGATGCGGGAGGCGGTCAAGGCGCTCGTGGTCGCGCGGGTGCTGGAGATCCGGCGCGGTGACGGCACCTACGTGACGAGCCTGGCACCGGAGGTGTTGCTCAGCGGCATCTCCTCGGCGGTGGAACTGCTGCGCGGCGACACCCAGCTGGAGCTCACCGAGGTGCGCAGGCTGTTCGAACCGGTCGCGACGGGGCTAGCCGCGACCCGCATCTCCGACCGCGAGCTCTTCGAGGTCGAACAGCACCTCAACGCGATGCGCGCGGCGCGGGACGACGTCGAGCTGCTCAACTCCCACGACGCCGCGTTCCACCGCGCGGTCGTCGCCGCCACCGGCAACGCCACGCTGACGACGTTGCTGGAGGGCATCTCCAGTCGCACGGTCCGGGCCAGGGTCTGGCGCGGACTGGTCGACGACAACGCCGCCAGCCGCACCCTCGCCGAGCACGAGGCGATCTTCCGGGCGCTGGCCGACCGGGACGCCGCGCTCGCGCAGGCCGCCGCGCTCGTGCACGTCAACACGACCGAGCGCTGGCTGCGCGAGCACGTGGGTCACGAGCCGCGCTGAGCCGACGTCACGGGGTCAGGCTCCACCGGACGAGCCGGGGTCCTCCAGGTGCCAGACCTCCCGCATCGGCGACCACCAGCTGCCGGAGCCGCGCTCGGACAGAGACTCCTGGCACGGGTCGGTGAGGGTCCACCAGCGTTGCGTCTCGGGGTCGGCGGCGATGCGGACCTGGTCGGCGTCGTGGTCGTCACCGACGTACTCGTAGTAGCCGAAGAGCAGGTCGCCGTGCAGGAAGATGGTGAAGTTGCGCATGTTGGCGTCGAGCATCGTCCGTTCGACGGCGGGCCAGACCGCGGCGTGCAGCCGCAGGTACTCCTCGCGTCGCTCCGGGCGCAGCCGGACCACCATGCCGTAGCGCTGTGGACTGTCCATTGTGGTCTCCTGTGAAGTGCCGGCAGGGCGTCTGCAAGTACCACCACCCCTTGATCGAATCGCCCTCAACTACACGTCGAGAGCTGTTGGTAGTGGAAAAGTGCTTGTTGATGTTGAGTTGGTGGTACTTGCAGACGCCATCAGGGGTCAGGCGGTGACAGCGGTGCTTTCGGCGTCCACCTCGACCGCGTGCAGGCGGTGCCCGGCCCGTTCCGGCCGGATGTGCGAACCGCCGGACGTCGGGTGGGGGAGGAGGTGGGCCGACGCGGCGATCGCCTCCTCGTCGACGCGCACGCCCAGGCCGGGGCCGTCGCCGAGCACGTAGGCCCCGTCCTCCACGTGCAGGTCGAGGGAGAGGCCCACGGGTGGCCGGAGGTCCTGCAGTTCGCTGACCAGGTGGTTGGGCACCGACGTGGCGGCGTGCAGCAGACCGACCGGCGTGGTGCCGATGGGGCTGACGGGGAGGTCGTGGGCGTGGGCGAGGACCGCTACCCGCAGGAAGTGGGTGATGCCCCAGACCGCGGCGGTCTGGACGACGTCGACCGCCCCGGCGGCGATGAGCGGGCGGTGCTGTTCGAGCCCGGTGAGGTTCTCCCCGGTGGCGACCGAGGCGCGGATGCCGCGGCCCACCGTCGCGTGACCTTCCACGTCCCAGCGCCGGACGGGTTCCTCGATCCACGTCAGGTCGAGGGTGCGCTCCAGCTCGCCGACGTGGCGGACCGCCTGCTTGCGCGTCCAGGTCTCGTTGACGTCGAGCATGAGGCTCGGCCGCGCCCCGTGGCCCGCCTCGGTGAGCACGTCGCGGACCAGGCAGAGACGGTGCCGGTCCCGTTCGACGTCGAGACCTCCCTTGATCTTCGCCGCACGCAACCCGTGATCGGCGTAGTTCTGGTAGACCGCGACGAACTCGTCGTCGTCCAGCGCGATGTCCAGGCCCGAGGCGTAGGCGGGCACCCTGCGGTCGCGGCCGCCGAGCATCCGCCACAGCGGTTCTCCCGCCGCCTGTGCCTTGATGTCCCACAACGCGGCGTCGAGGGCGCCGATGGTGCCGAACACCGCGCCGGCGTGACCCGCCTTGAACATCCGGCGCAGCATCCGGTCGTAGAGGGCGGTGACGCACCTCGGGTCCTCGCCCTCGATGGCGGCGAAGACGCTCTCGATCTCCACGTGCGGTCCGAGGCCGACGCCGGTGAGGCCGGCGTCGGTCTCGACGAGGACTATCGGGACCCGGACCAGCCCGTCGGGGTGGACGCCGTTGGCGTCGCCGACCGGACGGCCCCAGTCCTGGACCGTGGTGAGGGTCCGCAGACCAGTGATGCGCATGTCAGCCCTTCGTGGACCCGGCGGTGACCCCGTCGGCGATCTGTCGTTGCAGGAACAGGTAGACGACGAGGACGGGGATCGCGGCGATCAGCACGCCGGAGGCGAACGTGGGGATGTCGTCGGAGTACTGCCCGCGCAACGACGTGACGCCGACCATGAGCGTGCGGTGCTCGGCCGACGGCATCATCAACAGGGAGATGAGCACGTCGTTCCAGCAGAACAGGGCGTTGAGCACGCCGACCGACAGCAGCGCGGGCGCGCCGATCGGCAGCATGATCCGCCAGTAGACCCCGTACACCGAGTTCCCGTCGATGCGTGCGGCTTCGATGATGTCCGTTGGCACTGTTGAGTAGTAGCTGGTCAGCAGGAAGATCGTGAACGGCAGGAACTGCGCGACGTACGCGAGGACCAGCCCGGGATAGGTGTCGACCAGGCCGCTGTCCGCCATGATCCGCGCCAGCGGAACCATGATCACCTGGAACGGGATGAACAACGCGGCGAGAATGCCCAGGAAGAGCGCGGAGGAGCCGCGGAAGCGCAGCCGGGCGAGCGCGAAGCCGGCCATCGACCCGAACAGCAACAGCAGCGCGACCGAGCAGGCCACGACGATCACCGAGTTCAGGAAGTACCGGGACATCCCGACGCTCGTCCACGCCTTGACGACGTTGTCCAGACTGAAGGAGTCCACCAGGGAGAACCGGTCCAGCACGTACTCGCGGCGGGTCTTCATGGCGACGTTGGTCGTGAACACCAGCGGGTAGATCGTGGCCAGCGCGAGTGCGGCCATCGGGATCGCGACGACCCACCTGGTCAGCCGGGTGCCGGACATCAGTCCTCCTTGCCCGCCCGCCGCAGGACGCCGATCTGGGCCAGTCCCACCACGAGCATGATCAGGAACAGCATCGTGGACGCCGCGGAGGCGAGCGCCGGTTGGTTCATCTGTCCCTGCTGGATCCAGACGTAGTACTCGGGCAGGTACGTCGACCCTTCCGGGCCACCGCTGGTCATCACGTACACCAGGCCGAACATCGACGTCAGCATGCCGATCATCGTGGTCACGAAGACGAACTGGATGGTCCGCGACAGGCTCGGAACGACGACGTGCCAGATGGTCTGCGGCAACGACGCGCCGTCCGTTCTGGCCGCATCGAGCAGCGAGGAGTCGAGGGTGGCGAACCCGGCCAGGAAGACGACCAGCGCCATGCCGAACGTCGCCCAGACGTGCACCCCGACGACCGCGAAGATCGCCACGTCCGGATCGCCGAGCCAGTCGACCGGCCCGAGGCCCAGACCGCCGAGCAGTGCGTTGAGCGGACCGTCGAAGGCCAGCAGCAGGTTGAAGATCGCGCCGACGATGACCGGTGACAGCACGGCCGGGAAGAAGTACACGCCGCGGTAGAGGCGGTGCCCCGGCACCTTCAGGAAGATGAAGGTCGCGAGCAGGCCGGGGATGGCCACCGCCACCGGGAGCAGCAGCACGAGCAGGCCGACGTTGCGCAACGCCGAGAGGAACAGCGGATCGCCGAACAACGTCAGGTAGTTGGCGAAGCCGACCACCAGCCCGTTGAGGGCACCGTCACCGGTGAAGGAGAAGTTGATCCCGAGCACCAGCGGCCACAGCCGCAGGCCGGCGATGATCAGGACGGCCGGTGCCAGGAAGACCAGTGGTGCCAGGCGTTCCGCCCGTGAGCCCCTGCGGTTGCGCCGCGCCGGTGCGGTGACGGGCCGGGAAGCCCGCGCCCTGCTGGCAGACCCCTCAGTGGACCCGGCGGCGGCCGAGTCCACTGAGGACACAGAGTGTGCGGCCACGCCGGTCAGCCCGTCTTGTCGGAGGCGGCCAGCTGCTGCAACACCTCGTCCACCGTGATCGAGCCGCTGAGCAACTGCTGGGACAGGCGTCCCATGAGGTCGATCGTCTTGGACGACAGCGCGACGTGCAGGGCGGGCTTGCCGTTCTTGACCTCGGAGACGATCGTCTTGACGGCCGGCCCGCCCGCCGCGGTGTCGATCGTGGTGTCGGACGCGATCGCGCCACCGTTCTCGTAGAACGCCTTGAGCGCGTCGGTCGAGGTCAGTGACCGCACCAGGTCCGACGCCACCTTCGGGTCCTTGGTCCACTTCGCGACCGCGTACCCGATGCCGCCGTCGAAGGGCAGGCTCGGCTTCGCCGCGGAGTTCACCGCCGGCGCCACCATGACGCCGACCTTCTCCGGGGTGAGGAACTCGGCGAAGTCCTTCCAGTGCCCCACATCGGACATCAGGCCGATGACGTTGGCCGCCTTGCCGGAGTTGAAGGCCGCGAACGCGTCGTTGAACATCGCGGTGGAGTTGGCGCCGTCGGTGTTCAGCCCGTTGTCACCGGCCTGCTTCCACAGCTCGAAGATCTTCTTGACACCGGGGGAGGACCAGTTCCGCTGGCCGGCGATCCAGTCGTCGTACTCCTGCGGGGTCAGCACCGCCGATCCCAGTGAGGACAACCAGAACTGGATGCCGATGCCCTCCTTGTTGCCCAGCGAGAAGCACTTCGCGCCGGTCTTCTGGGAGATGACGCCGCAGTCCCTGACGAAGCCGTCCCAGGTCCTGGCAGGAGCGTCGGGGTTGAGGCCGGCCTTCTGGTAGAGATCCCTGTTGTAGTAGATCGGGTGCCCCTGCAGGGTCACCGGCTCCGCGTAAACCTTGCCCGCCTTGGTGAACGCGTCCCAGCCTGCCAGCCGCTTCCGGTCGTCCGCCACGTAGTCGTCCAGCGGGGCGAGCGCGTCGGCCCGGTCGCGGATCTGCCCGCCACCGTTGAAGAGGATGACGTCGGGGCCCTTGCCGGACTGGATGGCCGCGCCCAGCAGCGTGTAGTACTGGTCGAACGGCTGGGCCACGAACTCGACCTTCACGCCGGGGTGCTTCCTGGCGAAGTCGGCCCTGGCCTTCTCCACGTAGGCGGCGGCTTTCGGGTCGCCGGACTTCCAGTCCCAGACCACGAGCTTGTCCGTGGACCCGCCGGACGAGGTGCCCGGCCCGGCCGCGCTCCCGCAACCCGCTGTCAGCGTCAGTCCTACCACCAGGGCAGACCAGAGTGTGCGCTGCTTCATCGCTGCTCACTTCTCGAGACGGTGGCCGGGCGGCGAGCGGCCCGACGAAGTCTGCTGAACGTAATTCGTATGACGTATTACGTCAACGGCCGTTTGTCAGTACACTCGGCCGGCACGCTCCGCCGCGCCGGCGAGGAGTGCGACCGGAGGAACGATGACGGCATCAGGCCAGCGACCGAGCGCGCTCCCCGCCCTGAACTGGGCGCGCCGGCCGGCGAACCTGGCCAGGGCGATCACCACCGAGCTCGTGGAGCGGATCGTGCGCGGCGATCACCCCTCCGGCACGTCGCTGCCGCCGGAGCCGGTGCTGTGCGAGACCTTCTCGGTGAGCAGGACCGTCATCCGCGAAGCGATGAAGGTGTTGCAGGAGAAGGGGTTGGTTCAGGTGCGCCAGGGTGCGGGCACGCTGGTGACCCCGCAGTCGACGTGGAACGTGCTCGACGAGCTCGTCCTCGGGGCGGTCGTCGCCGAGGACGAGACGCTGGGTGTCCTCGACGACCTGGTGGTCACCCGCCGGCTGCTCGAGTCGGACATGGCCCTGGTGGCCGCTCGGATCGCGGACCAGGCCACCGTCGACGAGCTGCGCGCTGTCGTGGACCTGATGGACGAGCTGGTGGACGACCCCCATGCCTATCGCGAGCAGGACCGGGTCTTCCACGACACGATCATGCGGACGTCCGGCAACCGGATCGCCAGGGGTGTCGTGCGCGCGCTGGAGAGCCAGGTCGTCAACACCGCCAGTTACATGGGCAGAACGGATCGCGAGCTGTGCGTGGCCTCGAACCGGGGACACCGCCGCATCTGCGAGCGGATCGCGGCGCAGGACCCGGACGGTGCCGCCGAGGCGATGTTCGCCCACATCACCGAGGCGTGGCTCGTGCGTCGCAGCGACGCGGGAGATCCGGACCGCCTGGAACGGTAGTGCGGCGAGCAGTCGATCTCTGCACGGCAACCAACGAACGGAGCGGTCGGTCATGGGTGACTTCGACGGGCTGGTGGCTCTCGTCACCGGTGGTGGCTCCGGCATCGGCCGGAGCACGGCCGAGCTGTTGTCCCGCCTCGGCGCGCGGGTCGCCGTGCTCGACCTGGTGGCCAACGGCCTGCCGGAGGACATGTTGTTCGTGCGCGCGGACGTCACGGACGACCAGAGCGTCCGCCACGCCGTGGAGGCGGTGGTCGAGCACTTCGGTGGCCTCGACGTCGTGGTGAACAACGCGGGGATCGGCGCACAGGGTGACGTGGCAGCCTCGACCGACGACGAGTGGCTCAAGGTGTACGACGTCAACGTGGTCGGGATGGCCAGGGTGACCCGCGCCTGCCTGCCGCACCTGCGGAAGTCCGGTGCGGCCGCCATCGTGAACACCGGCTCGATCGCGGGCACCGCGGGTCTGCCGCAGCGGGCGGTCTACTCGGCGAGCAAGGGCGCTGTGCACGCGTTGACGCGCGCGCTCGCCGCCGACCACATCCGTGAGGGCATCCGGGTCAACGCGGTCGCGCCCGGCACCGCCGACACCCCGTGGGTGCGCAGGCTTCTCGACTCCGCGCCGGACCCGGAGGCCGAGCGCGCCGCACTGGAGGCGAGGCAACCGCACGGCCGATTGGTGACCGCCGACGAGGTCGCCGGAGCGATCGCGTACCTCGCCGGTCCGCTGTCGGGTTCGACCGCCGGGACCGTGCTCGCCGTCGACGGCGGCATGGACGCGCTGCGGTTGCGTCCCCGTGGCTGACCCCGTGAGCCGGCTGGGGCTCGGCACCTCCCCGCTGGGCAACCTGTTCACCGAGGTGACCGACGACGAGGCGCGCGCTGTGGTCGACGCGGCGTGGGAGGCCGGTGTCCGGATCTTCGACACCGCCCCGCACTACGGGCTGGGACTGGCGGAACGCCGCCTCGGTGCCGCGTTGAAGGACCGTCCGCGCGACGAGTTCGTGTTGTCCACCAAGGTGGGGCGGCTGCTGGTGCCCGATCCGGACGGCGCGGGGCGGCTCGACGACGACGGCTTCGCGGTGCCGGCAACGCTGCGCCGGGTGTGGGACTTCAGCGCGGACGGGGTTCGGCGCAGCCTGGAGTCCTCGCTCGACCGTCTCGGGCTCGATCGGGTCGACGTGGTCTACCTGCACGATCCGGACGACCACTGGGACCAGGCCGTGGGTGAGGCGATGCCCGCGCTGGCGGAGCTGCGCGAGCAGGGCGTGATCGGTGCGATCGGCGCCGGGATGAACCAGTGGCAGATGCTCGCCAGGTTCGTACGTGAGTCCGATGTGGACAGTGTGCTGATCGCGGGTCGCTACACCCTGCTGGAGCAGCCCGCGCTGGCGGAGTTCCTGCCGTTGTGCGCCGAGCGCGGGGTGGACGTGCTCGCCGCCGGGGTCTTCAACTCGGGTCTGCTGGCCAGGCAGGACGTGCCGGACGACGTCACTTACGACTACCGCGCCGCGCCAGCGGACGTGGTCGGCCGCGCCCGGCGGATCGCCGCGGTGTGCGCACGGCACGGCACGACGCTGCTGGCCGCCGCGCTGTGGTTCGCTTTCGGGCATCCGGCGGTGACCGGTGTGATCATCGGTGCCCGCGCCGAGGCCGAGGTCCGCGCGAACGTCGAGGCGCTCTCGGCACCCCTTCCGCCGGAGCTGTGGGCGGAGCTGCGGGACGAGGGACTGCTCGACGCCCGCGTCCCGACCCCTTGACCCCAGCACGGCTTTCGGCTCAGAACGGTTTCGGTCAGAACGGAGTGAGGAACGGCAATGCGACTGCTGCGAGTGGGCGATCCCGGCACCGAGGTTCCCGTGGTGCTGGACGAGGCCGGTCATGCGCGGGACCTGCGTCCGTTGACGAGTCAGATCGGCGGCGACTTCCTGGCCGACGGCGGTGTGGCGCGGGTGCGCGACGCACTGGCGAGTCTGCCGGAGCTGGACGTCACCGGGCTGCGGATCGGTGCGCCGGTCGCCCGTCCCGGTGCCCTGGTGTGCATCGGGCTCAACTACTCCGACCACGCGGCCGAGACCGCTGTGCAACCGCCCAGCGAACCCGTGGTGTTCATGAAGAACACCAACACGGTGGTCGGCCCGAACGACACCGTGCTGGTGCCCAGGAAGAGCGTGAAGACCGACTACGAGGTGGAGCTGGCCGTCGTGCTGGGTGCCACCGCGCGTTACCTGGAGAGCCCGGACGACGCGGCGGCGGTGATCGCCGGCTACGCGATCTCCAACGACGTCAGCGAGCGCGAGTTCCAGATCGAGCGCGGCGGCCAGTGGACCAAGGGCAAGTCGTGCGAGACGTTCAACCCGTTGGGGCCGTGGCTGGTCACCGCCGACGAGGTGGGCGACCCGCAGGCACTCGGCCTGAAGCTGAGCGTCAACGGTGAGGTCCGGCAGGACGGCAACACCAAGAACATGCTCTTCGGTGTGCACCACATCATCTGGTACCTCAGCCAGTTCATGGTCCTCGAACCCGGTGACGTGGTGAACACGGGTACGCCGGCGGGTGTGGCACTCGGCGTCAACGACTTCGGTTACCTGCGCGAGGGCGACACCGTGGAGCTCGCGATCGACCGGCTGGGCGTCCAGCGGCAGCGGGTCGGGCAGGCATGACCACGACGCGCCGGATCGACGCGCACCACCACCTGTGGGACCTCTCCGCCCGGCCGCAGGGGTGGCTGGACGGGCCGGACGTGCAGCCGATCCGGCGCGACTTCGGACCCGCTGACCTGCGCGCGGTGACCGGGCCGGCCGGGGTCGACGCCACAGTGCTGGTCCAGGTGCTCAACGACATCGACGAGACGGCGGACTTCCTCGCGCTGGCGGGGAGTCCGACCTGATCGCGGGCGTCGTCGGCTGGGTCGACCTCACCGCGCCCGACGTCGCCGAGCAGCTGGACCGGTTGCGCACGGGGCCTGGCGGCGACCGGCTGGTGGCCGTCCGGCACCTGGTGCAGTCCGAGCCGGATCCGGACTGGTTGATGCGCCCGGACGTGGTGGCAGGGCTGCGCGCGGTGCGGGACGCCGGACTCGCCTACGACGTGCTGACCCGCCCGCACCAGCTGCCGGCGGCGGTGCTGGCGGTGCGGGCGGTGCCGGACATGGTGTTCGTGCTGGACCATCTGTCCAAACCGGACATCGCGAGCGGGCGGCTGGAGCCGTGGGCGACCCATCTGGCCGCGCTGGCCGCGGAACCGAACGTGGTCGCCAAGGTGTCGGGCCTGGTGACCGAGGTCGGTCCGCGGTGGACGGTCGAGCGGCTGCGGTCGTACGTCGGCATCGCGCTGGAGGTGTTCGGCCCGCGCCGGCTGATGGCCGGTTCCGACTGGCCCGTCTGCCTGCTCGCGGCCTCCTACGACGAGGTCTTCGACGCCGCATCGCAGCTGTGCGAGGGCCTCTCCGCCACCGAGCGCGACCAGGTCTTCGGTGGCACGGCCGCCCGCGTCTACCGGTTGGAAGCGGGTGAACGCCCTTGAGGACGCGCTGGTGGTGGTCAGCGCAGGAGCCGGTCGACCAGGTCGTACCAGCCTGTTTCGATCCGTTCCAGCGACATGCCGTGGACGCGCACGAGGTGGTCCACGAGCACGACGTCCACTGACGACAGCAGGGTGTGGGCCAGCAGGTCCGCGTCGGCGTCCGGGAGGGCCGCGCGCACCAGCGCCGCGACGTGGGTGTGGCGCAGCCGCTTGGGCGGAACCTCGAACCGCCGGTCGGGGCCGGGCTCCGCGGCCAGGTAGAGGTCGAGGCCGGCGTGTTCGTGGCGCAGCAGAGCCGGTCCGAACTCCCTCAGTCGCGTCACCGCGCCGGCTCCGGGACCCAGCGGCGGCGGGCCGCTGAGGAACGCCTCCTGGAACCGCTGCTCGGCGTGGTCCAGCAGGGCCTGGAGCAGTCCGTTGCGGTCGCCGAAGCGGCGGGACACCGTGCCTTTGCCGACCCCGGCCGCGGCGGCCACGGTCTCCATCGTGATGGCCGCCGCGCCGTGTTCGGCCGCCAGCCGGGCCGCGGCCTCCAGCAGCCGGGCCCGATTGCGCACCGCGTCCGCACGCAGGTGTGTTTCCGTGCCGGCGAGGGGCAGGCGTGTGCCGTCGATCACCTTCTCAGCCTAGCCGGAAGGTAAACGGGCCGCGTCCCGTTTACCTGGAGGACCGTTTCACCGCAGCCTTCACCGGGAGTACGCCATGGCCGTCCGCATCCTCACCCTCGTCGGCAGCCTCCGCGCCGGATCGCACAACCGCAGGCTCGCCGAAGCCGCGGTCCAGATCGCGCCGGACCACGTCGAGGTCGGCGTGTTCGACGGACTCGACACCGTGCCGTTCTACAACGAGGACATCGACGCCGAGGGCAGCGTGCCCGCCGCCGCGGCCAGGCTGCGCGAGGCCGCTGTCGAGGCCGACGCCCTGCTGCTGGTCTCGCCCGAGTACAACGGCACCATTCCCGCGGTGCTGAAGAACGCCATCGACTGGCTGTCGCGTCCCTACGGCGCGGGCGCACTGGTCGGCAAGCCGGTCGCCGTCGTCGGCACCGCGTTCGGTCAGTACGGCGGCGTGTGGGCCCAGGACGAGGCCCGCAAGGCCGCCACCATCGCCGGCGCCGCGGTCGCCGAGGACCTGACGCTGTCGATCCCCGCCTCGGTGGTCCGCTTCGCCGACCTCCACCCGGCCGACGACCCCGAGGTCACCGAGAAGCTGACCGTGGTCATCGAAGGCCTGGCCGCCCGCACCACCGCCACCGTCTGACCGCTGCCGACCGCACGCGGGGCGCTTTCGTATCGCATGGGGGTACGAAAGCGCCCCGCGTGCGGTCTGTCAGGTGGTGCAGGCCGCCTGGTTGAGCGTGACGGCCGAGGGAGCGCTTGCCGTGCCGTTGGCGGTGAAACCGAGCGACACCGCCACTCCCGCACCCAGAGACGTGCTGTGCGACGGCGCGGTCACGGTGACCGTGGCACCGGTCTGGCTGAACGTGCCGTTCCAGCCGTTGGAGATGGTGACCCCGCTGGGCAACGTGAAGACGACGGACCACGGATTGGCGGCGCTCGTCCCCGTGTTGGTGACGGTCAGCGCGCCCTGGAAACCGCCCTGCCACGAGTTGTCCAGCTTCCAGGCCGACTTGCATCCGCCCGTACCGCCGCCGGGGGTGGTCGTGGTCGTCGTCGGGCCGGGGCCTCCGCCGGCGGGCGGGATGAGGTAGGGCTGGAGGATGTTCTGCTTCGCCTGGTTGACCGTGGCCCAGTCGTCGCTGACGATGCCGCCGGTGTCACCGGAGTTGGGGTTCCACGACCAGTAGGTGAACGAGATGCCGTTGACGCCGGTCCCGGTGTAGGCCATCAGGTTCTCCAGCCACACCTTGTCGACCGGGTTGGCCAGCGTGGTGCCGAACTCGCCCATCATCAGCGGCGCGATGTTCTGCTTGTACAGGTAACCCCAGTACTTGTCCCAGATCGCGGGCATGTTCGCCGGATAGTCGGGAGCGCTGAACCACGGCTGGTTGTAGACCGACGTCGCGTACTCGTGCGGGGAGTACACCAGCCGGCCGGGCACGGACAGGCGCACCGGGAACTGACCGGCTTTCGACAGGTTCCCGCCCCACCAGCCGCAGTCCTCGTCGTTGGACGGGTCGCCGTCCCACACGTTCGACAGCCCGCCGCTCGGGCAGCTCACGCCCTCGACGAAGATCAGCCAGTTCGGCTGCACACCCAGGATCGCGTTGCCCGCGCGTTCGGCGGCCAACCGCCAGTCGCGGGCGGTGTCGCCGCAGCCCCAGCACGAACCGGTCGCGGCCGGGTTGGTGCCCTCGGCGTGCGGCTCGTTGTGCAGGTCGGCGCCGATGACCGTGGTGTTGCCCGCGTAGCGCTGGGCGAGCATCTTCCAGTCGTTGATCCAGGTGGTCTCCGGGACGCCCGCCGTGTACCAGAGGGCGCTCTGGCCCGCGCTGGTCGGCCGGTGCCGGTCGAGGATGACGCGCATCCCCTTCTGGCCCACGTGGTCGATCACCTTGTCGAGGATCTGCAACGGCGACAGTCCCACCAGGTCGGGATTGGTGTAGTCGTTGATGCCGGTGGCCCTGGCGTCGGGTTTCAGCGCGTCGTTGGAGAACGGGACGCGCAGGGTGTTGTAGCCCAGCCGCGCCATGTGGTCGAGCTGCTGGCGCCACGTGACACTGGCCCACAGGCCGTGGAAGGTCTTGTTGTCGGTCTCCATCCCGAACCAGTTGATGCCGGTCAGGCGGACCGTCGCACCGGTGCTGTCCAGGATCTTGTTCCCGCTGGTGTGCAGGTACCCGGTGCCCGTGCCGCCCGCCGCCGCCACTGCCGCGACCTGGCCGGTCGTGCCGATGGCGACCATTCCGCTCGCGGCCACCACAGCCGTGAGCAGCGCGCCGAGAACCTTGTTCCGCCGCTTCATCCGCTCTCCTTTGAGCAAGAGGTTCATGCCGCCGTGCGGCAGAGCGTTCCGTTCAGCCTGAATGCCGTCGGCGGGATGTTCGGGCCGGTGTAGTTGCCGACGTATCCGACGCCGACGGTCGCGTCCGGTTCGATGCGGGTGGAGCCGGTGACGGTGACCGCGCTCCCGGTCTGGCTCCAGGTCGCGTTCCAGCCCGACCCCACCTGCTGGCGTCCGGTGGGCCAGTCGAACGTCAGCGTCCAGTCGGAGATCGGGTGGGTGCCGGTGTTGGTGATGTCGACACCGCCGACGTACCCGCTGCTCCAGTCGGTCACTGTGGACAGTCGCACCGTGCAGGTGCTCTGCGCGGGACCGCCGGTGGTGATGGTGAGCGGGGGAGAGGCCCAGGACACGGCACCTGCGGCGGTCCGCGCCAGCACGTTGACCGCGTACCTGGTGCCGGGGTTGAGGTTGCCGACGGTGAACGAGGTTCCGGACGTCTCGCCCCACTGCTCACCGGTCGTGCCGAGCTGACGGTGGACCTCGTACTTCACGACGCCGGGAACGGGCGGCCAGGTGATCGTCGCGGTCCGGTCGGTGACCTGGGCCGAGGCCGGTTGTCCTGGCGCGGCGGGAAGCTGGGCCGGGGCGGACGGGTGCAGGACGAGCGTCGTGAGCGAGAACGGCGGCAGCGTCCGGCTGAGCGCGTCGCCGCCGGTCGAGGTCGAGACGCCGGTCGCACCGTTGGTGAACGTGTGGACTGTCGGCGCCGCAGCGGAAGGCGTGTAACCGGCGTAGTCGATGGCGACCGTGCGTGCGTTGTCCGGATCGGAGTTGAGCAACAACACCGCGAGGTCACCGTTCAGCCGGCGTGCCGCGTGCGCCCGGACCGACGGGTCGCCGGAACCCGCGCGGACGAGCTGATCACCGGGACGGGCGAAGAGACTGAGCATCTTCAGCGCGTGGTACGGCGCGAACGGCATGTTCAACGGCGGCTCGCACGCGCCGTCCTCCAGGCAGGTTCCGCTGGAGAGCAGGCCGAAGTCGTCGTAGTCGGGCTGACCGGCCACAGTGGACGCCTTGCCGGGGCCGTTGTGGGTGTTCCACCAGTCGACGGTGAACACGCCGTTCTCCAGCAACGACGTGTACGCCTCGGCCGCGAACAACGCGCCCGGCTGGGTGTTGCGGCCGTACGTGGTGTTCAGCTCGGTCATCGCGATCCCGATGCGGTCCGCGTCCGGCCCGGCGTACCGGGTGATCTGCTGACGCAGCAGGTACGTCATGTCGGTGACCTGGTCCGCGCTCGCCATCGTCTCCGCCGCCGTCGACCCGCTGGGATACCAGTGCACGACGACGAAGTCCACGTGCGGGCCCGCGATCGAGAGCACCGTCTGGTTCCAGCTCGCGGCGTCACCGGCGGCGACGATCGCGTCCGGCCAGTTCGCCGGCGTGGTGAGCACGGCGCCGATCTTGATGGTGGGGTCGACCGCCTTCATCGCCTGGGCGTAGGCCACGGTCTCCCTGGCATAGCCGGCGGGACTCTTGTCGGGGTGGTCGTCCGCCTCCCACGCGGAGCCGTAGTGGCCGTTGCCGTAGAGCTCGTTGCCGATCTCCCAGTACTTCGCGCCGTACCCCTTGGTGATGTTGGCGTAGCGCACCCAGTCGGCAGCCTCCTGCGGCGTGCCGGTGCCGTAGTTCGCGATGATGATCGGCTGCGCCTGCGCCCTGCGCACACCGGCCATGAACGTGTCGAAGTCCGTGTTCGGCGCCACGTAACCGCCGGGAGCCGTGTGGTCCTTCCAGTGGTAGATGTCGCCGTACGAACCGCCGGGGTAGCGCATCATCCGCACACCCGCGTCACCGAGCAGGTCGGCCACCGCGTTCGTGCCGAGCTGGCTGTCCCAGATCGCGTGGTTCACGCCGAGCGCGGTGTCCGGCACGGTCGCGAGCCCCGCCCTCGCGTTGACCACGACGGTGGCGTCGGGCGCACCGGCCGCGGTGGTCGCCACGGCGGGTAGTCCGGCCGCGACGAGCGCGGCCACCAGGAGAAGCCGGCGCCTTGCCATGCGCATCACGTCCTCGTCGACGAGTCTGGGAGCGCTCCCAGACTGCTGTCCCGGTCGTCGGGGGTCAAGACGGCGTTCGGAGTCTTCGGCGACGGTCCACATTCGACTGTCCAATCGAGTCGAACGCCCTGCGGGCAAAGGGGAAACTTCAACGACCGCGGTTAGCATGCGAAGGTCGACTTCGCTCCCACGGAGGTCTCCTGATGGCGGTCCTGCCCGCGCGGGTGTTGTTCGGCGCTGCCTACTACCACGAGTACCAGCCGTACGACCGGCTCGAGACCGACCTGGACCTGATGGCGGAGGCCGGTTTCACCGTCATCCGGGTGGGCGAGTCGGTGTGGTCGACGTGGGAGCCGGAGAACGGGCGGTTCGACCTGGACTGGCTCCAGCCGGTGCTCGACGGCGCGCACGAACGCGGTATCTCGGTCGTCGTCGGCACGCCGACGTACGCGGTGCCGCCGTGGCTGGCCCGGCAGTACCCGGAGATCGCGGGCGAGCGGGCCGACGGCAGGCGCGTCGGCTGGGGTGCCAGGCAGGAGGTCGACTTCACCCACCCCGCCTTCCGCTTCCACGCCGAACGGATCACGCGCAGGATCGCCGGCCGGTACGCGGACCACCCGTCGGTCATCGGTTTCCAGGTGGACAACGAACCGGGTGTGCACCTGCTGCACAACCACGGCGTCTTCCAGCGCTTCGTCGACCACCTGCGCACGACGTACGGCGACGTCGAGAACCTCAACCGCGCGTGGGGACTGGTGTACTGGTCCCACCGGCTGTCGACGTGGGCCGACCTGTGGACGCCGGAGGGGAACGCCCAGCCGCAGTACGACATCGCCTGGCGGGCGTTCCAGGCACGGCAGACCACCGAGTTCGTCGCCTGGCAGGTGGACGTCGTCCGCGAGTACGCGCGGCCGGACCAGTTCGTCACCACCTGCCTGCACTACCCGCACGTCGCGCTCGACGACGACGAGCTGACCGACCACGTGGACGTCACCGCGGGCAACCCGTACTACGACATGCAGGACGCGCTCACGCTGCCGGACCCCACGCCCGACGACCACGAGCAGGGGTGGAAGACCCGCGGGGTGTGGGCGTTCTACCGCGGCGCGGACTGGATCTTCTCCTCCCGTCAGGAACCGTTCCTGGTCACCGAGACCAACGCCGGCAACATCGGTGCGCCGTGGGACAACCGTCCCGCCTACGACGGTCAGTGGCGGCAGGCGGCGTGGGCGTTCGTCGCGCGAGGTGCCCGGATGATCGAGTACTGGCACTGGCACACGCTGCACTTCGGTGCGGAGACCTACTGGGGCGGGGTGCTGCCGCACAGCCTGCGGCCCGGCCGGGTGTACGCCGAACTGGCACGGCTGGGCGCGGAGTTCGCCACCGCCGGCGCGACGGTCGCGGGCGTCGAACCGGACTCCGACATCGCGATCGTCTACTCGACGCCCAGCAAGTGGTTCATGCAGAAGTACCCGCCACTGTCCACTCCGGACGGTGGCCCGGACGGTGCCGCGTACCAGCGGATCTCCGACGCCTTCTACCGCGGTGCTTTCGAGGCGGGGCGTCAGGTGCGCCTGATCCACGCCCGTCAGCTGACGGCGACGCCGCCGGACGAGACCGCGCGACGGCACCCCGTGCTGGTCGTGCCCGCGCTCTACCTCGCCGACCACGACACGGTCGACTGGCTCGCCGCCTATGCCCACGCGGGCGGTCACCTGGTCATCGGGCCCCGGACCGCGTACGCCGACGAGGAGGGCAGGGCCCGCCACGAGCCTGCTCCCGGACGGCTCGTCGAGGCGGCGGGCGTCTACTACGACGAGTTCAGCAACCTCTCCCACGACCTGCGGGTGCGCGCCGCGGCGGAGTCGCCGCTCGACCTGCCCGCGGACGCCGTCGCCACCCGGTGGGTGGAGGGGTACACGGTCGTGGACGCGGACGTGCTCGTCGAGTACGACCACCACCACTTCGGCCGCTGGGCCGCGGTCACCACCCGGCGCCACGGGGACGGCCGCGTCACCTGTGTCGGCACCGTTCCCGGCCGTGACCTCGCGGCCGCGCTCGCCACGTGGCTGGCGCCGGCGCCCCGGTCGGGCTGGATCGACCTCCCCGCCTCGGTCACCGTGACGACGGGTACCTCGCCGGACGGGCGGCGCGTGCACGTGGTGCACAACTGGAGCGGCGACCGCGCCGAGGTCACGGCTCCGGTCGAGCTCACCGACCTGCTGGCCGGTGGCGGTGTCGCGGCGGGCGGGTCCGTCGTGCTGGCAGAGCGCGACGTGCGCGTGTTCGCGACCCCGCCGGGGGTCAGCGTCTAGTGACGGCGCGCCATTCCTCGGCGTCGTCGTGCGCGCCGGTGCCCGGGCGGTTCTCCCGGTACCAGTCCACGATCCGCTGCCTGCCCGCGTCCGTGATGTGAAAGCCGAGGTGGTCGCCCACCGGTGGTGAGATCAGCTGTGTCTCCATCGCGCGCTCGATCGCGTCGCGCCGGCACAGGCTTTGCAGCAGCCACGGCCACACCATGCCCTGCGCCGTCATCCACAGCACCCGGAGAACCGCTGTTTCCGGCAGAGCCGAAGCGTCGTCCGGTGAATTGTCGAGAAATCTGCCAGCGTGCATCCGAAACCCCCGTTTCTGTCTCCGTTTCGTAGTACGGCCTGGTCCTGGCCGTGGTTCATGCCAGGGAACAACTACTTTCGAGTCGAATGCGTCGGCGTCGATTCGATCGTGGACGCATTCGATCTCTTTTGGGGAGAAAGCAGGATCAGGCGCTGGACCGGTGCACCAGCGAGGTGGGCAGCAGAATGGACATCGGCAGGTTCTCGTCGCCGGCCAGGTCGGCGAGCAGGCGCCAGGTCAGGGTGCGGCCGAACTGTTCCACGTCCTGGCGCACGGTGGTGAGCGACGGCACCGCCGTCGACGCCAGCACGGAGTCGTCGAAGCCGACCACCGCCACGTCGGCGGGGATCCGGTAGCCGCGTGCCTGGAGCACCCGCATGGCGCCCAGCGCCATGATGTCCGCCGCCACGAACACCGCGTCGAGGCCGGGCGCCCTGCGCAGCAGCTCCTCCATCGCGAGCGCGCCGCTCTCGGGCGTGAAGTCGCTGTGCACCACCAGCTCCACGCCCATGCCGCGTTCCGCGAGCCCGCACCGCCACCCGCTCAGCCGGTCCATGCCGACGGCCATGTCGCGCGGGCCGGCGATCGTGGCGATCCTGCTGCGGTCGAGTGAGACGAGATGGCGCACCGCCTCCAGCGCGCCGGTGAAGTTGTCCGAGTCGACGAACGGGACGGAGCCGCCCGCGAGCGGACGACCGCCCACCACGATGGGCAGCCCCGCCTCGTACAACTTCCTCGGCAACGGGTCCTCGCCGTGCAGGCTCACCACGAGCGCGCCGTCGACGTGGCCGCCGGTGAGGTAGGCGACCTGGTCCTCACCGTCGGCCGGTTGGTTCATCATCAGCAGGAGCTGGACGTGCCGCCCGGCCAGTTCGGCGTGGACGCCGCGCAGGACGCCGGCGAAGAACGGGTCGGCGAGGACGCGGCTGCCCTGCTCGGAGATCACGAGCGCGATCGCGTCGGCCCTGCTGCCCGCCAGCGTCCGCGCGGCGTGGTTCGGGCTGTACCCGAGCAGCGTGATCGCCCGGTGCACCGCTTGACGGGACCGTTCGCTCACGTACTTCTCGCCGTTGATCACCCGGGAGACCGTCGACTTCGACACCCCGGCCATGCGCGCGACCTCCTCGATGCGCGGGCCGGGGCGCCGACTCCTGCCTTCCGTCACGAGACAGCGACCAACGCGTTGTCGCGTGCCACTCGGGCGAACCACCTCGCACTCATCTTCGGCGTGCGGATCTGAGTGGCGTAGTCGACGTGCACGATGCCGAACCGCTTCGCGTACCCCTCTGCCCACTCGAAGTTGTCCAGCAGCGACCAGCAGAAGTAACCGCGGAGATCGACCCCGGCGCTGATCGCCGCGTGTGCGGCGCGCAGGTGTGAGGCGATGTAACCGGTGCGGTCGACGTCGTCGATCGCACCGTTGCCGGAGAAGTCGTCGCGGAACGCGGCGCCGTTCTCGGTGATGTACAACGGGAGCCGCGGGTAGTCGTGGTGCAGCCGCAGCAACACGGCGGTGAGCCCGTCCGGCCTGACCTCCCAGTCCATGTCGGTCCGCGGGGCGTCGCGCCGCGGGAACGACGCGTGCCGCACGCCGACCCACGGCGACGGGCCTTCGTCGCTGCCGTTGGGCGAGGAGCTGACGTAATGCTCGGTGTAGTAGTTCACGCCGAGCATGTCCATGGGCGCCGAGATCACGCCGAGGTCGCCGTCCAGCACGCGCTCGCCGAACCCGAACGGCTCGAGGTCCGCCAGGACGTCCGCGGGGTATTCGCCGCGCAGCAACGGGTCGAGGAAGATCCGCTGCTGCAGCCCGTCGAGCCGGCGCGCGACGTCGAGGTCCGCCGGGTCGCCCAGGTCGACCGGGATGATCGGGTACATGTTGAGGGTGATGCCCACCTTGGCGTCCGGTGCGGCCGAGCGGATGGTGTCGGCCGCGAGCCCGTGCCCGAGCAGCAGGTGGTGCACCGCGGCGACGGCGTCGCCCGGATCCGTGCGGCCCGGCGCGTGAACTCCGGACGCGTAGCCGAGAAAGGCCGAGCACCAGGGCTCGTTCAACGTCGTCCACGTGGTGACGCGGTCACCGAGCGCCTCGACGGTGGCCGTCGCGTAGTCGGCGAACCGGAACGCGGTGTCGCGCGAGGCCCAGCCGCCTTTCTCCTCGAGCTTCTGCGGGAGGTCCCAGTGGTAGAGCGTCGGCCACGGCACGATGTCGTGCTCCAGCAACGTGTCGATCAACCGCCGGTAGAAGTCGAGGCCCGCCTGGTTGACGGCGCCGCCGTCCGGCCGCACCCGCGGCCAGGCGATCGAGAACCGGTAGGCCTTGAGGCCCAGGTCCGCCATCATCGCCACGTCCTGCTCGAACCGCCGGTAGTGGTCGGCGGCAGGTTCACCGCAGTCGCCGCCGACGACCTTGCCGGGCATCCGGCAGAAGACGTCCCAGATGGAGTCGGTGCGGCCGTCCACGTCGGTCGCACCCTCCACCTGGAACGCCGCGGTCGCGGCACCCCACAGAAAACCCTGCGGGAAAACAATGTTCTCCATTTTCACCCCTTGACGGCGCCCTGCATCACACCGGCGACGATCTGCCGCCCGAGCACGAGGAACACGATGAGGACCGGGACGGTCGCGAGCGTCGTCCCGGCGAGCACGAGCGAGTAGTCGACGTAGTAACCGCTCTGCAGCTTCTCCAGCGCGACCTGCATCGTCGGGTTGTCGGCGTTGAGCACGACGAGTGGCCACAGGAAGTCGTTCCAGGACTGCATGAAGGTGAACACGCCCAGCATCGCGGCGGCCGGTCGCGCGGCCGGCAAAGCGACGTGCCAGAACGTCCGCCACAGGCTGCAGCCGTCCATCCGCGCCGCCTCGACGAGTTCGTCGGGGATGGCGTCGACGAGGTACTGCCGCATCCAGAACACGCCGAACGCGGTGACGAGGTTCGGCACGATCACCGCTTCCAGTTCACCGGCCCAGCCGAACTCCGCCATCGCCATGTACAGCGGGATGATCCCGAGCTGCGTCGGCACCGCGAGCGTCGCCACCACGAACAGGAACAGCACGCCCCGGCCGCGGAACCGCAGTTTGGCGAACGCGAACCCGGCCAGCGTCGAGAGCAGCACCACCGACAGCGTCACGGTGCCGGACACGATGAAGCTGTTGCCCAGCGCCTTCCAGAACGGGATGGTGTCGATCACCCGTGCGGCGTTGGAGAAGAAGTTCCCGCCGGGGATCAGCGTGAAGTCACCGGTCAGCACCGAGTTGTCGCGGCTGGCGACCAGGTACGACCAGTAGAACGGGAACGCCGAGCCCAGCACGAACGCGCCGAGGATCCCGTACACCAGAAACGAAGGTCTGCGGCCGGTCATCGCACCGCCCTCCTGGTGACGAGGAAGTTGAGTCCCGCGACCGCGATCACGATCAGGAACAGCACCCACGCGATCGCGGACGCGTAGCCGAGGTCCAGTTGCTGGAACCCCGACTGGTAGAGGTAGAGCACGACCGTCTGGTACTGGTGCTCCGTGCCGCCGCCGCTGCCACCGGACGGTTCGAACAGCTTCGGCTCGGTGAAGATCTGCAGACCGCCGATCGTCGAGGTGACGACGACGAAGATCAGCGTCGGCTTCAGCATCGGCAACGTGATGCTGAAGAACCGGCGCAGCGGCCCCGCGCCGTCGACGAGCGCGGCCTCGTGCACCTCGCGGGGGATCGCCTGCATGGCCGCGAGCACGATCAGCGCGTTGTACCCGGTCCACCGCCAGTTGACCATCGACGCGATGGCGGCGTGGCTGCCGAAGGTCTCGGCCTGCCAGTCGATCGGGCTGATGCCCACCGCCGAGAGGACGTTGTTGACCAGTCCGTACTGCGGCCCGAACAGGTTGCCGAAGATGATCGTCAACGCGACGAGACTGGCGACGTAGGGGAGCAGCACGCCCATCCGCCAGCCGGTGCGCGCCCGCAGGTTCTCGTTGAGCAGCGCCGCGATCGCCACCGCGATGACGATCTGCGGGGCGCTGGAGAGCACGAAGATGCTGAACGTGTTGAACAGCGCGTTCCAGAACTGGCCGTCCTCGACCAGGGTCCGGTAGTTGTCCAGTCCGATGAACGCCGGTTCGTCTGCCCCCACCTCCCAGTCGAAGAGCGAGACGTAGGCCGTGTACAGCAACGGGAACAGCCCGATCGCGCCGAACAACACGAAGAACGGCGCGACGAACAGGTACGGAGAGACCTTGGCGTCCAAGCGGTTCAGCCGGTGCCGCCGCGGCGGCTGCGGGGGAGCCTGCTCGGCTCGCCCGCGGCCGTCCTTGGTGAGAACGACGGTCACTTGGCCGCCTTCTGTGCGCCCTCTACCGCGGTGCGCCACGCCTCCTCGGCGTTCTTGCCCTGCTCGACCGACTGCAGCGCCGGGCTGAAGACGGTCTCCTGGATCTGGCCGTCCGCGGGACCCTTGTACTGCGCGGCCTTGACCTTCTTGGCCTGGGTGGCGAACAGCGCGCCGGCCTTGACGTCACCGAAGTAGGCGTTGGTCTGCTCCAGCAGTTCGGGCGCGTCCAGTGCCTTGACCTGGCTGGGGAAGGTGCCCTTGGCCTTGAACGCCTTGATCTGCTGTTCCGGCGCGGTCAGCCAGGCGGCGAGTTCGGCGGCCTTCTTGGCGTTCTTGCTCTGCTTCGGCACGGTCAGGTACGAGCCGCCCCAGTTGCCACCGCCGTCGGGGAACGCGTCGGTGACGGCCCACTTGCCCTTGTTCTCCGGACCCGCCTGGGACTCGACCACGCCGAGCATCCACGACGGGCAGGTCTTGGTGGCGAACTTGCCGAGTTTGAACCCGGTGTTCCACTCGTTGCTGAAGGCCGCGAGCCTCGCCGACTGTCCCTTCGCGACAGCGGCGGTCACCGCGGTCCAGTCCGACTTGATGTCGGGGTTGGTGTCCACGACCAGTTTGTCGGACTTGTCGTAGTAGCCGGTCTCGTGCTGGTTGTGCATCGCGTTGAACACCTGTGCGGCGCTGTCGAACCAGGCGACGCCCGGGACCTTGGCGACGAACTGGTCACCCGCGGCGAAGTAGCTGTCCCACGTGGAGAACAGCGCCTTGACGCCCTCCGGGTCCGACGGCAGACCGGCCTGTGCGAACAGGTCCTTGCGGTAGCACATGGCGAGCGGGCCGATGTCGGTGCCGTAGCCGATGAGCTTGCCGTCCTTGGTGGTCATGGCTTCGGTCTTCCACTTCAGCCAGCGCCCGTCCTCGATCTTCGGGCCGATCTCCCCGAGATCGTTGAACTGTCCGGCCTTCGACATCACCTGGCTGAGGTAGCCCTCCTCGACGCCTTCGACGTCCGCGAGACCGGACCCGGCGCCGAGCTTGGTGAACAGGTTCTGGTGGTGCGGCTGCCCCTGGCCTGTCTTGCGTTGTGTGATCTTGACGTCCGGGTGCGCGGCTTCGTACTCCTTGAGCAGATCCTCGTACCCGAACTCGTTGAACGTGGCGATCGTCAGCTCGGTCTGGCCGTCCGCGGACTGACTTGCCCCGCCCGAGCCGCAGGCTGTGGTGGCGGCGGCGGACACGGCGGCGCAGATCAGCACGCTGACCCAACGGTGTCGCACGGGAGAACTCCTCTGGTCTCGGCGGGCGGGTTCTGGGAGCGCTCCCAGATGCCGAGGAGTGTCGCCCCGGTGTCGAGTGTGTGTCAAGACACACTCCGGGCCGCACCAGGCGGTTCGGGCGCGCCGAACTTGATGACCTCGTTGTTTCCGCGAGAGTCACGGTTGGAATACCTGGGAGCGTTCCCGGATGTGTGTCGTGCCGGTTACGCCATCGGTCGGAGGCGACGTGCCGACTCAGGCGCTGGCGCGGCGCACCAGGGAGGTCGGCAGCAGCAGTGACGGCGGCAGGCCGTCCTCGCCGGCGAGTTCGCCCAGCAGGCGCCAGGTCATCGTGCGACCCAGTTGCTCGACGTCCTGCCGGACCGTGGTGAGCGGCGGGGTCGCGGTCGAGGCCAGCAGGGAGTCGTCGAACCCGACGACCGCCACGTCCTGCGGAATGCGCCTGCCGCTGGCGTGCAGCACCTGCAGCACGCCCAGGGCGATGATGTCGGCCGCGACGAAGACCGCGTCGAGATCAGGTGCGCGGGCGAGCAGCTCGGTCATCGCGCGGGCGCCGCTCTCCGGCGTGAAGTCGGCTTCCGCCACCAGGTCCGCGGCCAGCTTCGCCTCGCCGAGGCCACGTCGCCACCCGCTGAGCCGGTCCAGCCCCGCTGCCATGTCGCGCGGACCCGCGACCGTCGCGACCCTCTTGCGTCCCAACGACACCAGGTGGCGCACCGCCTCCAGACCGCCGGTGAAGTTGTCCGAGTCCACGAACGGGACCGAGGCCGCGCCGAGCGGGCGGCCGCCGACGACGACCGGCAGGCCGATCTCGTGCAGCCGTTGTGGCAGCGGGTCGTCACCGTGCAGGCTCACCAGCAGCGCTCCGTCGACGTGGCCGCCGCCCAGGTAGTCGACGAGGTCGTCGTGGCCCTCCGGGCGGCTCAGCATGAGCAGCAGCTGGGTGTGCCGCCCGGCCAGTTCGGCGTGCACCCCGCGCAGCATCCCGGCGAAGAACGGATCACCGAGGACCCTGCTGCCCGCTTCGGAGATGATCAGCGCGATGGCGTTCGCCTTGCTGCCCGCGAGAGATCGGGCGGCCTGGTTCGGGCTGTAGCGGAGCCGGGCGATCGCCTCGTGCACGGCGTCGCGGGCTCTCGCGCTCACGTACGGCTCGCCGTTGATCACCCTGGAGACCGTCGACTTGGACACCCCCGCCAGCCGGGCGACCTCTTCGATCCGCGGGCCGGACCGTCGTTGCCGGTCAATCTCCGTCATGTCGTTCATCGTAGGAGTCAGCGGCCGTCAGTCGAACGCAGGCGAACCCTGCCGCGTGTCGCCGTGAGAGCGCGACCCCGGCACAGCGTTGTGCCGGGGTCGCGGTCGTGGCCGGCCATCGGCCGGGGTTGGGATCGGCGCGGTCCGCCTGGACTCGCAGAACGTTCCGCGCCGAGGTCTGTCAGGGTTCGGCACCCCACGTGAGGACACCGCCGGAATAGGCGGTGACCCGGTCGAAGTCGGTGAGCGCGGCGCTGACCCGGTAGCTGTGGTCGTCGGCCTGGTCGAAGGAGGACCAGTCGGACTTCGCCACCCGGACCTGGATCTCACCCGTGCTCGCGCCCGCCGCGAGGCTGCCGGAGGCGAAGGACACCTCGAGGTAGGCATCCGCTCCCGGACGGGCGGTGGCGAGCTTGACCACTCTTGCCTGGACGCCCGCGCACCCGATCTGGGCCCAGTCGCACCACACCTGGTAGGTGGCGGCGGGCGCGTCGCCGGTGAACCAGTACCTCGCGGTCGTGGTGGCGAGGCCGACCGGTGTGGTGCCGCGGTTGGTCAGCTGCAGCGTGGCACCGACCTGGTTCGAGACGGCCGCGCCGGTGCCCTTGTGCTGCACCGCGAGCGTGCTCCTGGCGCCGGGGAGAGTGCGCGTGCTGACCGGCGTGCCGGCGGCGGAGACGTTGCCGGCCGCGTCCTTCGCACGCACCGAGAACGAGTAGGGCGTGTCCGGTACGAGACCGGTCACCAGCAGGCTGGTGGTGGCCGACGAGCCGGCGACGGTGGTGCCGTTGAGGACCTCGTACCCGGTGACGCCGGTGTTGTCGGTCGAGGCGGTCCAGCTCAGGGTGACGCTGGTGCTGCCGATGTTCGACGCGGTCAGTCCGATGGGGACGGTCGGTGGCTCGCTGTCGTCGACGATCCCTCCGGGTTCCTTGCCCCACAGCGTCTTCCCGTCCTGGCGCAACACGATCCGGTCGGTCTGGGCGACCGTGTTGCCGCTGCCCAGGCCGGCGTAGGACCAGTCGTTGGCCGGATCCCACGTGCCGGTGCTGGTGATGCGGAACTGCACTTCCTTGCGGTACGCGGACTGCCCGGCGGGAGCGATGCCGGAACACGGGATCTCCACGTAGTACACCGCGCCGCGGTACTGCGCGGGCGCACTCGCCGTGCCGCACTGGTTGTAGTTCGTGGAAACGCTGATCTGGCTCGGAGTGGTGGCGCCGTCGAGCGTGAAGAAGTAGCGCAGCGTGCCGTTGAACGTGCGCGCCGGCCAGGCGCTCTTGTTGAGCACGAACGCCTTGATCTCGGTGAACTGGGCGGCACTCTGGTTCACCGACGCCTGGACGGTCAGCTCGGGACCGTCCGGCGTCTCCGCCACCGGGAAGCTCGCGAGCGGGGTGCCGCCGAACTCCCCGTACAGCCGGGCGAGAGCACCGGTGAAGCCCGCGTTGTAGTCGAGCGCGACCTCGTTCATCACGTAGTCGCCGCGGCTGTCGGTGTAGGCGTCGTTGTTGGTGCTGGGGCCGCCGACCAGCGCACCGTAGAGCACGTGCCGGCTGGTGACGGGTTCTTGAACGGTGTCGGCCCACGACCCGTGCGCGGTGCGGTGGTGCGGGTTGCGCGGCGGGTTGGCGCCGAACCCGACCACGTAGCTGGAGTTGCGAGGATTGTCGCCGAGGGCGTAGTTGATCTGTCGCACCCCGAAGTCGTGGTACGTCCTGGCGCGGGTGCTGTCGCGTGTGGACAGCCAGTCCGAATACACCAGTGCGGCGAAGGAGGTGTTGGCGGCGTAGCGCAGTGAGCCCCAGCTGTCGAGCACCGCCTGGCCGCCGGGGGAGTAACGGATCCGGTTGCCGTTGTACCCGGTGGTCCAGAAGTCCAGCCAGCGGTTGGCATCGGTGACGTAGGTCTGCTCGCCGGTCAGCTTCGCCATCAGGACGTAGGCGCCGTAGGACTTGTCGTCCCACGCGATGGTCCACTTGTAGGAGCGCTCCGTGCTCTGCGGCTCGGTGCCGAGCTTCTGGTACTCCGCCTTCGCCTTGGTCAGGTAGCTCGCGTCACCGGTCGCGCGGTGCAGCCAGATCGCACCCCACACCAGCTCGTCCTGGTAGCCGCTCCACGAGTTGTAGAAGCTCGCGGCGTCGGTGATGCACGAGCTGTACTTGCCGCGGTAGGTGTCCGCGAAGCTGTAGAGCTGCTTGGCGTGCGTGAGCAGGGTGGCCGCGTAGGCGGGGTCGGTGTCCTTGAAGACCATCGAGGCCGACGCCGTTGCCGCCGCGTACTCGCCCGCGAGGTCGGACCCTGGACAGGAAGCGTCCACTTTGTACGAAGGACGGGCCATCGGCATGACCTCCGCCGACCCCCACCAGGCGTGGTCCGGGTTGCCCGCGCCGACCTGACCGTAGACGACGTTCGGGGACGGGTGCGCCCTGATGATCCAGTCCGTGCCCCACCGCAGGTTCGCCATCAGGTGCGGCAGCTGGCCGGAGTTCGCGTAGGCGCCCCGGTTCTCCACGGCGCCCCAGGCGAGCATCGACATGCTGAACGCGAAGGGCAGCCCGAACTTCACGTGGTCGCCGGCGTCGTAGAAGCCGCCGGACAGGTCGAGCCCGACGTCGGCACCGTCGCGCAGCGCCGAGTCCGCCCGCCAGCTCACGCGGTTGTCCGCCGGCAGCTTCCCGGACCGCTGGGCGTCGTAGAACCAGACCGACTTCTGCAGCGCCTCCGCGTAGTTGAACGCGGGCGCCGCCTCCGCCCGCGGCATCAGCGGGCCGGTCAGTCCCGCGAGCACCGCGACGAGGACGGCTGCCACAGCTCTCGACATGCGACTCTGCACGTGAGCCTCCGAGGACAGGGGGTTCGGATTCGGCTGGGAGCGCTCCCAGGTCCGGGACTGTAACGGTCACGAAACCATCCCGACAGGGGTGCCCGCCGAATGCGTCGGAAAATGCCGACGATCGGGCGGTGGTCGTCGCCTGAACGTCGTCCGCGCCTTCTGCCGAATGGCTCTGGGCATGTTCGCTGAGTCGAGAAGAGCCAGGTCGTCGGGGTGCTGACTGCGCAAGATCAATGTGGCGTGAGGCCATTCGGCGTAATTTTTACGTGGCCGTCACACAATGAATCCGGGCGTGGTTCCGCAGCCTCTCGCTGAGATGGCCTACCGGTGGAGAAAATCGCCTACTGGACGTGTTCGGAAAAGGCTCATTTCAGCGGCGAGCTGGTCAGAAAGAGTGGGTGGTGGGTGCCATTTTGGTTACGGGAAGTGCAATGTGAGGTTCGCTCCCATATCGACCACGGGTTCGACGACCTCTTCCCGAGTCGCCGTCGCCGTGGTTAAGTCCGGCTTCACCTGGGAACGCTCCCAGGTATCCGGCCCGGTGACGGGAGTGGGACGCGGACCGACACGGTGTGGCGTCGTGGAGGTCACCCTCGCGTCCTCGACGGCGGCTCGCCATCGTGCCGGTCCCGATGGGCATCCCCTCCGGTGTGAGCCGGGAGGGGTGCCCGTCAGGAAGCCGCCCACGTCCAAGCGCCTGCTCGGAGGTGCTGTCCGCAACTCGTTGATGATCGACTGCGGATCGGCCCGGTGTGCGTGCGGATCGAGCGATGCGCAGCAGGGACCAGCCGCGAGATGCCCGCTGCCACCCGCCCCGCTACCCCGTGGCGTGTGCAAGTACCGCCAACTCAACATCAACAAGCACTTTCTCACTACCAACAGCCTCATCCAGCGCCGTGGCGGTCCCGGCCGCTCGCGCAGACGTTCGGCGAACGACGAACATGTTGGGTGCAGTTGAGGGCGGTTCGATCAAGAGTTGGTGGTACTTGCACACGCCTTACCAGTACGAACGGTGAGGTAACCTGCTCAGCCCGCGCGGCGCGCGGTGATGCCGAAGAACTCCACGGCGGAAGCCGCCATGCCGGCCGACGGCAGGCTGTGCCCGGCGCCCTGGATGCTGTAGGCCTCCACCTGCGTGCCGTAACGGCTGCGGTTCCAGCCCGGCCGCGGGGTGTCGGTGGACGTCGGTGTCTGGCTCAGGCCGAACACGTTGGTCCACTGCTCGATCTCCTCCCGCAGCAAGGAGTACGGCACGAGGGTGTCGGCGGTGCCGTGCCACAGCTGCATTCGCGGGCGGGGCCCGGTGTAGCCGGGATAGGCCTGCCGGACGGCGTCGCCCCACTGCTGCGGGGTGCGGTTCATGCTGCCGCCGGTGCACTTGCTGCGTCCCGGCGGGAAGTCTGCGGCGTTGGCGAAGCAGTTGAAGGGCACGCCCATGAACGCCGCGCCCGCCTTGAAGACGTCCGGGTACAGGGCCAGCATCTCGTTGGTCATCATGCCGCCGGACGACGATCCGGTGGCGAACACGCGGTTCGGGTCACCGCCGTACCGCTGCCGCGCGTAGGTCACCATCGAGACGATCGAGACGGGATCGCTGCCGCCGCCGCGGCGCTTGGCGGCGTCGGACCAGGTGTCGAAGCACTTGCCGAAACCGGCTTCCTGTTGCGCGCTCGGGTAGATGACGACGAAGCCGTACCTGTCGGCGAGTGAGGCGAACTCGCTGCCCGCGTAGAAGCCAGGGCCCGAGCCGCCGCAGCCGTGCATGGCGACCACGATCGCGGGAGCGGCCGGGCGGGAGTCCGGCAAGTAGACGTGCATGCGCATCCGGCCAGGGTTGTCGCCGAAACCGGTCACCTCCACCAGTGCCGCGGCGGACGCGTGCGGTGCGAGCACGACTCCGGCGATGGTGATCAGGATGCTGACGAGTGTCGTGAAAGTGGTTCTGCGTGCGGTCATCGTCGACCTCCGGTCAGGGATTTCAGATCCCCCCGAGCCCTGAACATATTCAGATTCGTGACGGCCGTCAAACTTTCGACGAATGTTGATGGTGAGGCGTTCGACGAAGAACGTCCGGTACTCGGCTAACGTCGAACCGTCCGGGTGGAAGGAGCGTCGAATGTCGGCAGCGGTGCCTCGCCCGGACGGTGTCGCGGCCGTGACCGCGGTCCGGCCGGAGACCGCGGTCCTCGCCCTGCTGGGCGATCACGTGCTGGACCGCGGTGTCGCCGTGTCGACGGTGGGCGTCATCGACGTGCTCGGCAACCTCGGCATCGGTGAGCACGCGACCAGGACGGCGCTGAGCAGGATGGGTCGCCGCGGCCTGCTGCGCACGGTCCGCAGGGGCCGTCAGGCCTTCCTCGGGCTGACCGAGCACGGAACCGCGGTGCTGCGCGACGGGCAGCGCAAGCTCGACGGCGAGATCGTCGAACGGAACTGGGACGGCCGGTGGACGCTGCTGACGTTCTCGGTGCCGGAGAGCAGGCGCGCGGACCGGCACGCCCTGCGCACCCACCTGGGCTGGTTCGGGTTCGGGCCGTTGCGCAGCGGCCTGTGGGTCTCGACGTCGGCGGCCGACGTCTCGGCGACACTGGCGGAGCTCGATCTGCTCGAGCACGCCGAGGTGTTCCGGGCGGAGGCGACCTCGTGGACCGATCCCGCGCGGATCGCCGCGGAGGCCTGGGACCTGCCGGGAATCGCCGCGGGATACGAGGACTTCCTGCTGCGCTGGGAAAGCAGGGCGTTCGAGCACCTCGACGAGTTGTCCCGGCGGGTCCTGCTGGGCGCGGAGTGGTTGCTGGTGATCCGCCGCGACCCGGTGCTGCCGTCCGTGCTGCTGCCGCAGGACTGGCCGGGCACGCGGGCCGCGGAGATGTTCCGCACGCTGCGTCAGGGCTGGGCGCGCCAGGCCGGTGAGCTGGCCGCGAGCGCGCTCGACTCCATTGTGGACGAATGAGCGCGGGACGGCGGGAGCCGCCCCGCGCCCGGTTCAGCAGGGTGAGTTGGTCTGCGTGAGCAGGCCCATCCGGTAGGGCAGCCGGAGGTAGTCGCCACCCGCGTTGGGATCGATGCCCTGGTAGACGAACTGCAGCCGACAGGGGTTGATGGTGAGCGTCTGGTCGTTGTTCGCGCGGATCATCTCGCCGTGGCTGATGTCGTGCGACCACTCGCCGCCCGGGAACGTGACGTTGGCGCGGCCCGCGAACGGGTCGTCGTAAAGGCCGGAGGCCGGCGTCCAGGGCCCGGTGAGGCTGGTGGAGGTGAAGGACCGGAAGTAGCGCCGCCAGCCGGGGCCGGCCGCCTCCTGGATCAGCAGGTACTGGTCGCTGCCGGCCACCTTGTAGACGTTGGTCGCCTCGAACAGGTTCTCCTTGGTGTCGGACAGGATCAGCTGGGTGTTGCCGAAGCCGCTGGGGAAGCTGCCCAGCGACGTCTGGGCGCGGTAGATGTGGCCGTTGTCGTCACTGAAGAACAGATGGCAGTTGGCGCTGTCGCAGATGACCCAGAAGTCGATCCACGTGCCGTCACCCTTGTTCTGCTTGACGATGTCCGGCTCCTCGGACATGAACGTGCGTGGCGCCGACCACGACCGCGGGTCGGCAGGGTTGGTGCTGGTCGAGTAGGTGGGCCAGGGGGTCTGGTAGACCAGGTACCACAGGTTCTGCGGAGCGAAGTAGAACACCTGCGGCGCCGCGCGATAGCCCGGCCCGACCGCGGAGGAAGTGTCGAGGTAGGTGTGCGGCGCGGACGCGGCCTGCGACCAGTCGCTGAACGCGTAGTGCACCAGACCCCACCCGGACGGGCCGGCCGTGGTGGCGTAGACCTGCCATTGGTTGTTGTACCGGATGACCGAGAAGTCCTTGACCGCCAAGGCTTCTGGGTGCTGGGCGTCGGGCTTCGGGCCGGCCAGCGGACCGCTGGAGGACCATTGGAACCTCGACGGCAGCGAGCCCGTGGTGCCGACGCGGACGAGCTGCCACTGCTGGTTCACCCCGCCCAGGTCCGAGTACTGGACGACGCCGGTCCCGTCGGCGGCCGAGAAACCCGGCACCTCGACGGCCTTCCCGCTGTTGCGGTTGATCAGCCGCACGTACCCGTCGGGGGAGTCCTGCAGCCGGAACTGCTGGTTCACGCCACCGTGGTCGGTCCACTGGTTGACAGCGGCGTTGTCCGCGGCCGACCACCCGGACACGTCCAGGACCTTGCCGGAATGCCGTGCCTTCAGCCGGTAGTGGCCACCGCCGGAGTCCACGAACTGGAACTGCTGGTTGGTCCCGTCGTGCCGGGCCCACTGCGTGACGGCGGCGCCGTCGGCGGTGCTCGCCCCCGACACGTCCAATGCCTTGCCGCTGTTGCGGTTCACCACGACGTACCACGCACTTGTGTCCACAGTGGCCGCTTGTGCTCCCGGTGCACCGGTCGCGACCAGTGCGCCGGCCAGCAGGGCCAGGACCGTGCCGATCGCCGTTGTTCGACTGCCCATGTTCACCATCTTCCGTGATTGTGGCGGGACAGGATGTGAACGCTAACTTCGTGCTCGCGCGAACCGCAAGACTCAACAACGCTCGAAGAAGTACTGGGTGGTACTCACGTGAGTCGAGTTCGACGAATTCGACTTCCGTAGTTGACTTCACTTTGGCGCGCCTCCAATGTGAGCGCTAACAAGTCTGTTGCCGCTCTCAACGAGGAGAACGCGATGCTGACCAGGTCACGGCGGCTCATCGCCTGCGCCGCCGCGTTGATCACCGCCGCACTGCTGCCCGCCGCGCCGGCGGCCGCGGAGTCCAACGGGGGAACACGGGTGATGCCGCTCGGCGACTCGATCACCGAGGGCACGCAGGTGCCGGGTGGTTACCGCATCGGGTTGTGGCAGCGGTTCGGGGGCGGGAACTACCGTGTGGACCTCGTCGGCTCGCAGTTCAACGGCCCCGCGTCACTGGGGGATCGCGACCACGAAGGCCACCCCGGCTGGCGCATCGACCAGATCGACGCGAACGTCGTCAGCTGGCTCGGCAACACCAGCCCGCGCACCGTGTTGCTGCACATCGGCACCAACGACGTGCTCCAGAACTTCGACGTGGCCAACGCGCCCGCACGTCTGTCGGCCCTGGTCGACCGCATCACCGCGACCGTGCCCAACGCGGACGTGTTCGTCGCGACGATCATCCCGCTGTCGAACGCGGGGCAGGAGTCCGCGGCCCGCGCGTACAACGCCACGATCCCCGGAATGGTGCAGGGCAAGCGGAACGCGGGCAAGCGCGTGCACCTGGTCGACATGCACGCCGCACTCACCACCGCCGACCTGATCGACGGCGTCCACCCGACCGCCACCGGCTACGACAAGATGGCCACGGCCTGGTACGCGGCACTGCGCTCGGTGCCCGGCAGCATCGGCGATCCCGCGGCCGGCCGACGGATCGTCGGCGTGCCGTCAGGCCGGTGCACGGACGTTCCGGGCGCGACCACCACCAACGGCACGCAGGTCCAACTGTGGGACTGTCACGGCGGAACCAATCAGAACTGGACGTACACCTCCGGCAAGGCATTGGTGGTCTTCGGCTCGAAGTGCCTGGAAGCGTCCGGCTGGGGGACGGCCAACGGCACCCCGGTGGCGATCTGGGACTGCCACGGCGGTGCGAACCAGCAGTGGAACGTCAACTCCGGCGGCACGATCACCAACGCGCTGTCCGGCCTCTGCCTGGACGCCAACGGCCGGGGTTCCGTCAACGGCACCAAGCTGATCCTGTGGGCCTGCTCCGGGCAGTCCAACCAGCAGTGGAGGTCCTGACCGCGGCCGGTCGGGGCCAGGTGACCGCATCTGTCACGCAATGCACCGTTGCGATCTCGGAGGGTGACGGATAGGCTGAAACTGGGAGCGCTCCCAGATCGATCGCTGTTGCTCGATCATCGGAGAATGGAGGCTCAACCATGCGTATGCGCACTACCTCCGGTTCCGTCACCAGACGTCGAGGTGTCCTCGCCGTGATCGTCGGCATGCTGGCCTGCACGGTCCTCTGGGCCCCGCCGGCCTCGGCGCACGGCACCATCGTCGGCCCCGCGACCCGCGCCTACCAGTGTTGGAAGACGTGGGGCAGTCAGCACACGAATCCCGCTATGCAGCAGCAGGATCCCATGTGCTGGCAGGCCTTCCAGGCCAACGCCGACACCATGTGGAACTGGATGAGCGCGCTGCGGGACGGGCTTCGCGGAAACTTCCAGGGGGCCACCCCGGACGGACAGCTCTGCAGCAACGCCCTCTCCCGCAACAACTCCCTGAACACGCCCGGCCAGTGGAAGACCACCAACGTCGGCAGCACCTTCTCGATGCACCTGTACGACCAGGCCACGCACGGTGCCGACTACTTCCGGGTCTACGTGAGCAAGAACGGGTACGACCCCACCACCCAGAGACTCGGCTGGGGCAACCTCGACTTCATCACGCAGACCGGCAGGTTCGCCCCTGCCAAGGACATCACGTTCAACGTCCAGACCTCCGGCGCCTACCGGGGACACCACATCGTGTTCACGATCTGGCAGGCCTCACATCTGGACCAGGCCTACATGTGGTGCAGTGACGTGAACTTCGGTTAGGAGATCCGTCCGATGTGGTGCGTGCCCCCGGTGCTTCCGGGGGCACGCACCCACGTCGTCAGTTGGCGACCAGGCGCCAGCGGTTGTCCGCACTGCCGTTGTCGGAGTCCTGCACGACCTGCGCACCCGCGCTGGTGGAACCGTTGAGGATGCCGAGCAGCTTGCCGCTGTTGGCGTTGCGGACCTTGTGGGTGCCGTCGCCGTTGGGGACCAACGTCCACCTGTGGTCGGCGGTGCCGTTGTCCGACCATTGCAGGACGCGGGCGTTGTCCGTGGTGGACATGTTCTCCACGCCCAGCACCTTGCCGCTGTGGACGTTGCGCAGCCGCACGTCGGATCCGTCGGTGATCAGCTGCCAGTTGTGGTCGGCGGTGCCGCTGTCGTGCCACTGCACGGCGAGCCCACCGTCCGAAGTGGACATGTTCTGGACACCGAGCACCATGCCGGTGCCGGCGTTGACCAACCGGTAGCTCGTCGTGCCACCACCGCCGGCGCTCCAATAGACGGTGTAGTTGAAGCCGTGCGCGTCGTGGAAAGGCCCGAGCGACACCTGCGTGCCGTTCGCCGTCGCGGTGAACGCCAGCGACGACGTGCTGGTGCGGGTGACGGAGCCGATGTCCAGCGAGGGCAACGCCGACAGGCTGGTGTTGCCGTAGTTGCCCGCCAGCACGGCCGGGCCGTAGGTCAGCGCGACGGCGTTGGCGCTGTCGTTGGCCGGCTGGGCGATCACGCGCATCGGCAGCCGCAGCGTCACCACGTCGCCGGACGTCCACGACCGCGTCAGCGACGCGTAGGTGCCGGGCGTGGCGGTCACGTTCTGCGCGACGCCGTTGACACCGATGGTCGCGCCGGTGGTCCAGGCCGGGACGCGGAACCGCATCGTCCACGACCCGCCCGCGTTGCCGGTGACGGTCAGGGTCGTGGTGTCGCTCGCCGGGTAGGTCGTGGTCTGGGTGACCGTGATGCCGCGGGACGACCACGTCAGCACCGACGGCGTGTACAGGTTCACCGTCAGAGTGGTGCCGCTGTGGAAGTAGATGGAGTCGGCGAGCTTGGTGTTCGTCTCCTGGGCGGTGCCCTGACAGCACCAGAACGTGCCGTAGTCCGTGCTCCAGTTGCCGCCGCCCCACGCGGGGCCGGTGTTGCCCCGCCGGTGGCCGGGGTTGAGGCCGGTGAAGTAGCAGATGTTCCCGTGCGGGTCCGCCGGGTTCTGCTGGCCGATCAGGTGGTTGATCAGGGCGCGCTCGTAGTAGTCGAAGTAGGCCACCCGGCCGGGATCGGTCAGCCACAGCTCACGGGTCAGCTTGAGCATGTTGTAGGTGTTGCACGCCTCGCACGTGTCGGTGTTGAGGTAGGCGGCGACGGCGTTGGGCGCGCGGAAGTGCTCGGCCTGGCTGTTGCCGCCGATGACGTAGGTGTGCGCGCTGAGCGTGATGTTCCAGGCGTTGGCGGCGATGTCGCGGTAGCGGGTGGTCCCGGTCGCCTTGTACTCGCGGGCCGCGCCGATCCACTTCGGCACCTGGGTGTTGGCGTGCAGGCCGTTGAGCCGGTCCTGGTTGGACGCCAGCGGGTCGAACACCGCGGCGTGGTCGAACCGCTGCGCCGCCGTCAGCCAGCGGGAGTCGCCCGTCTGCTGGTACAGGTCGGCGAGCACCGCGTTCATGCCGCCGAACTCGGTGCCCAGGACGCTCTGCATCCGGCTGTAGGACAGCCGGGCCGTGCGCCAGTCCACCCACCCGGCGAGGCGCAGCAGCACGTCCCGCGCCTGGGTGTTGCCGATGTAGCGCCATGCGTCCAGCAGTCCGGCCAGGGTCTTGTGGAGGGAGTAGTACGACACGGACTTGGGCGAACCCGCCTCCATCGCGTCGAAGTCCGACTCCGGGAAGCCCGACAGGTAACCGGTGTTGAACCCGGCCGCCGAGTTGTTCGCCTGGCACTTGGCCAGCTCCGCCACCATGTGGTTCGCCTTGTCCCGGCACGTCGTGTCGCCCAGGACCGCCCACGCCTGCGCCCACGCGGTGAGGAAGTGCCCCTGGCTGTGCGTGCGGAACGGGAAGTTCGGCGCTTCCCAGCCTCCCAGCGCCGCGGCGGCGTTGGTGGACAGCCGGTGGTTGGCGCGGAAGTTGTAGAGCAGCCGGTCGACATCGACGAACCGCAGGTAGGACAACGTCCGGTTCTGGTTTTCCAGCCACCGGCCCTGCGTCAGCCGGACCTCCGACAGGTCGAACGGATAGGCGGACACGCCCGCGTCGCCACGGGCAGGGGGCACGGTGGCGGCCTGGGCCGAACCTGCCATCAGCGACGGTGCCGTGGTCGCGACGGCGGCCACCCCCGCGGCTTGGAAGAGCATTCGTCGACTCAACGGTGAGGACATGAGGACGCTCCAGTCACTCGGCTCAACGCTGGATGTTAGCGCTAACTTCCGTGAACTGGCATGGATGTAGTCGAATAGTCGAACGATATCGCCAGGGAGTTGTCGAGGCGGCTGTCCTGAAGCTACCTGGTGTTAGCGCTCACATGCAGCTTCCCCGCGCGGATCAGTCCGGCCACTCCCAGCTGATGCCGATGACACCGGAGTTCATGCCACTGGTCGCCACGTGCACCGCGTGGTGGGCGTTGAGCCGCAACTCGTCCAGCCGGTGCTGATCGACGTACAGATCGGCGCGGAAGTAGTGGTGCACCTGGGAAGGCAGCGCGTCCGGGTGGAACCGCACCTCCATCAGGCAGGTGCCCTCGTGCCGGCGGAACGCGTGCGCGAAGTCGGTTCGGGAGTCGGAGGTGGTGTCGTGCAGCTCGTACTCCCAGACCCACGTCTCGCCGGTCTGAAGTCGTTGTCCGAAAAGCAGTTCAGCGGCCAGCACCTGTCCTTTCGGGTGGCGCAGCAGTCGCCCGGCGGCACAGTTGCGCACCGGCACGACGCGGACGCGATCGATCGCACAGTCCGGTGCGCCGAAGTACCGCACCACCGCTCGGTCGACGTCGTCCCGGCGGGCGCGGGCGAGGCTGCGCACCGTGATGCGCGACGGGCTGCGGTGCGCGTCCACGTCCACGGCGTGCTCGGACGTGATCACCTCGAGGTTCCAGTCCCTCGCGCCGGGGAGCTCGTCGAGCAGTTCGCCCATCGGGCCGTGGTACTCGTCCACGCCCTGCTGCGGCCGGAACGGCGTGAGGTGATGAGTGGTGAGCAGACCCGTCAGGGCGTGGCGAGGCAGGCCGAGAATCTCCTCCAGGACCGCGATGGCACGCAACGAGTTCGGTCGTCGCGGCCATGCCCTGCCGTGCTGCCAGTCGCTGAGACTGGCCAGCCCGACCCGGATGCCGCGCTCGGCCAGCCGCGACCGCAGTCGGTCGAGCGGCAGCCCGCGCTCGCGGATCGCGGTGCGCAACACGAGATGAAATGGTCCGGTCATCGAACTCCTCGTGCGCTCCACCCTACGGCGGTTCGCGACGAGAGGTCCAGACCATCAACCGGGGCGGCGCATCGTATTCACCGGCCGCGCGAGTGGTTAGCCCATCCGCAGCACCGAAGTTTCGGACTTAGATCCGGCGATTTCGGCCGGTGGACCCTTCTGGGAATTCTCCTTCGACCCCATCGAACGCGAGGTTTCCATGCGAGCACTGGTCAAGGGGCTGCTGGCGGCGGCCGCCGTCCTGACCCTGGCGGGATCGGCCGTCACGACGGCGACGGCACAGCAACAGCCCGATCCGCTGACCCCGAACATCATCGGCGGTGTGGACGCCACCGAGAACTACAGCTTCATGGCCTCGATGCAGGGCAACTCCGGCGGCCACTTCTGCGGCGGCGCCCTGATCCGGCCCACCTGGGTGCTGACGGCCAAGCACTGCATGGCGGGCGAGGTTCCCAGCGGTGTGCAGATCCGGATCGGCAGCAACAACCGCAACTCCGGCGGCACGGTGGCCAGGGTCAGGCGCTGGGTCGACCACGGCAACGCCGACACCTCGCTCGTCGAACTGACCGCACCCGTGACCCACCAGCCGATCTCGATCGCTCCGGTAGTCGCCCCCGGCTCGACGGTGCGACTGCTCGGCTGGGGCGCCACGACGTGCAACCCGAGCGGCGGCTGCGGCGGCGCACCCACCAACCTCAAACAGGTCGAGGTGCCCGTGCTGCCCGACAGCGCGTGCGGCACCGGCCAGTGGGAGATCTGCCTGGACAACAAGGACGGCAAGAGCGCCTGCTACGGCGACTCGGGCGGTCCGCTCCTGGTGGGCACACCCGGCAACTGGAGGCTCGGCGGCGACACGTCCGGCGGCCCCGGCGTCTGCGGCACCGCGCGCTTCTACTACGCCGAACTCCAGGGCAGCGTGCACACCTGGATCAACAACGTCGCCGGCCCCGACGGCCCTCCACCCGGCAACAACCTCGCCCTGAACAAGCCTGCCACGGGCTCGGCCGCCTGCAACACGAACGAAAGTGCCGCGAAAGCCGTGAACGGCAGCGTCTCCGGCGGCACCACCGACAAGTGGTGCTCCACGGCCGGGACGAAGTCGCTGCAGGTCGACCTCGGATCCGGTCACGCGCTGAAGAAGCTCGTCGTCAAGCACGCCGGCGCCGGCGGTGAGTCCGCGACGTTCAACACCAGGGACTTCGACCTGGCCGTGTCGGCCGACGGCACCGCCTGGACCACGGTGGCAACGGTGCGCGGCAACACCAGCGGCACCACAGAACACACGATCAGCAACAGCGCGAGGCACGTCCGCCTCACCGTGATCACGGGTGCGCAGTCCGGCGCGAACATCGCCCGCGTCTACGAATTCGAGGCGTACGCGTAACGCCTCATCCGAGGCCGATCGGGGCGAGGCGCGGCGGGCCCGCCCCGATCAGGCCCGCGTCAAGCGGGGCTGGCGTTGCTGTCGTGGCTCCCGGAGGAACTGCCTGCCGCGGAAGAGGAGTTGGAGCTGGAGCGGCCGACGACCCTGCTGCGCACCTGACGGCTGCGACCCCGGGAGGTGCCGCGCGCAGAACGACCCCCTCCCGCTCCCGGTGGCACTGCGGTGGAGGCTCCACTCCGAGGAGCCTCCACCCACCGAGCGTCACTACCGCACGAGGCCACCGGTGAACGAATCGCCCGTCGTGGCGGAACGCGCGTTGGGCGTCGTGCCGGCCGTGGCGTAGAACGCCGGGATCTCGTTGGGATCGCGGAAGGTGATGAGCACCCCGGTGCCGTTCGCCGTGGTGGCCATCGCCGTGTCCGTGTCAGCGAGCACCTTCGTGCCGGTGCGGGCGTCCGTGAGGACCGTCCACTCCTGGTGGGTGACGCTGCCGGGGGCCGACTGCTGGGTCGTGTACACGTAGTTGTCCGTGCTGTTGCGGACCGAGATCCGGGTGACGCCACCGGCGACGGCCGCGGCGGGGGAGCCCACCGCGGTGAGGCCGGAGATGGGCGCCCAGATACCGGTGAAGCCGTTGCGCGTCTCGCGCTGCCAGTGCACGAGCCCGTCCGCGCGGCGGACGTAGAGGTCCAGCTTGCCGTCCAGGTTCAGCACGGCGGCGGGCTTGCCCGTGATCGCGCCACCCGGTACCGGTCGCCAGGCACCGAAGACCGACTGTTCGTAGCGCACGGCCGTGACGTCACCGGTTGTCGTGCGGGCGACGAGTTCGAAGCCGTCGCCGGAGCGGATCACCACGAAGTCGGGCGTGAGGTTGGTGCCGCCGACCTCGGTCCAGGGGATCAGCGGCCCGTCCACGGCGGCCTGCGAGCGGGTCCACAGCTTGCCGGCCGCGTCCACCGCGAACCCGCGGATCAGGTTGTCCTTGTCGCGCACGAACGTCGCCGGGCCGGGAGTCCATCCGCCCAGTGAGCTGTACCCGGACCAGGTGAGGCCGTCGGCGCTCTGCGTGGACGTCCTGGTCTCCCCGTCCTGGCCGAGGGCGAACGCCTGCAGCCGGTCGCCGGCGCCGAGCACGGCGGAGGGCGTCCTGGTCAGCGAGTTGCCGTCGATGACCTGCAGCTGGACGGTGCGCGGGTCGCTCGGGTTGACCTGCTTGCCGTGCACGGTCTGTCCGAAACTGTTGACGTAGAAGTACTGCGGCACACCGTCTTTGCCCATCATCACGTGTGCGGCGCCGCGGCCGTCGAGTGGCACGCCGACACGCTGGGGGAACGACGGCACCGAGGTGAGCTTGCAGGCGTCGGTCATCGCGCTGGTGTCGTCGTTCTGCCAATCGTTGCCGATCGGCACACCCGTGGTGTCACCGCCGACCCACGTGTTGTTCGACTCGATGTAGCGGTACCAGAGCATCACGCCGTCAGGGCGCACGCCGTAGAGCACGTCGCCGCCAGGGGAGAAGATCCGCTTGAAGCTGTGCCAGCCGGTGCCGACCTGGACGTCGCGCAGGACGTAGCGCTGCGACTCCGCGTGGAAGCGGTAGCGGATCATCTCGCCGGTCGGCTTGCGCGCGTAGAGCACACCGGCGCCGCCGGCGGTGATCGAGTCGTACCGGTTCCAGCCCACCCCGATGACGTCGCCGGAAGGGTTGGCCCACTTCTTGTTCTGCGCGTCCCAGAGGTAGATCTTCAGCTGGCCCTTGTCGTCGATCGTGTAGATCCGGCCGGTCTCGTCGACGGTGATCCGGTTGCGGTACTCGTCGGTCGTGAAGCGCTGCCAGTCGACGCCGATCACCTCGGGCTGGCCGTTGTTGTCCCAGCCGGAACCGTTCCAGCGCAACCGCTTCAGCGTGCCGTCCGGCGGGATGTTGTAGATCACGCCGTCCGGTCCGGCGATGGTGCGACCGGTCCACTGCGTGCCCTTGACCTCGCCCCCGGTCCACACGCGCTGTCCGTTCTCCGGCTCCTCGTGCCCGAAGATCGCCAGGTCGCCGTTCTGGCGCACGGTGAACACCGTCGCCGCGCTGCGGCACACCGGGGTGGTGTCGGCGGCGGCCACCAACGGGGTCGACACCACGGCCAGCGGCGCCGCGATCAGGCCGGCCAGCAGCGGCGCGTGCCACCGCTTCACTCTTCGCCTCATTGTATTTCCTCTGCATTGATGAGAAATGGGCGTGCGACAAGGGTGCTCCAATTTTAAGGGGTGCCGCCTTCATATCTGTTTCATCGCTGCAACGCGCCGCTTTCGCGATGAAACAGCTGGTCAGAGCCTTGCGCGAATTGTTCTTCTGGTTCATTCTCTCGTGCGGAGCAGATATTTCGTCCTGCCTGGGGGATGGTTCACGTGGTGGCGGAGAAACGCGGTCGTGTGCGGCGCTTGTCCTTGCTCGGACTGGCGCTCTTGTTGCTCATCACGTTGTTCGGCCCGGCTGCGTCGCAGCTGTTCCCGCTGATCACCGCCGAGCAACGCGCGTTGCTGGAGGCGATCGCGCTCGCGCCCGAGCAGGCCGGCGGCAGCGCGGCGGGCAAGCCGCACGAGATCGCCGAGGGGCCGGTGAACCAGGCGAAACCCGAGTCGCTGCAGGCGAAGTACCCGGAGATCAAGTTTCCGGAACACCCTGATGTGCCGCGCAACGAGACCAAGGTGTCCACCGGTCCGGCGCAGGTGCGCGGGTTCAATCGGGACACCAGCGAGGAACTGCCCGAGCAACGGGGCAGACAGCAGCGCACGTACCGCAACGACGACGGCACGCTCACGACCGAGTTCTCCCGTGACGCGCTGAACTACCGGGCCGCCGACGGCAAGTGGCAGGCCGTCGACCCGGCGATCGAGGACGCGGGCGCGGACGGCTGGCGCAACCGCGCGGACAGCGTGCGCACCACCTTCGCGCGCACGTCGGACGCGCAACGCCTGGTGCGCATGGACTTCGGCGACGGCGTCGAGTTCGGGTACGGCCTGCGGGGCGCCACCCGAGCCACCGGAGTCGTCGACGGCGCGACCATCACCTACCCGGCCGCGTTGCCGGGCAGCGACCTCAAGCTCGAGTCGGTGCCCGGCGGCGTCAAGGAGACCGTCGTCCTGCACGGTCCCGACTCGGCCAGGTCGTGGAGCTTCCCCCTGCACCTCAAGGGGCTGGCCGCGCAGGTCGTGGACAACCAGGTCGTGCTCAAGGACGCGAAGGGCATCGAGCGCGCGACCATCCCCGCCGGATTCATGACGGACTCGGCGAAGGACTCCGCCATCTCCTACGGCGTCAAGTACTCCATTGTGGACGGGACGCTCAAGGTCGAGGCGGACGAGGCCTGGCTGCGCGATCCCGCCCGCCGCTTCCCGGTCCTGGTCGACCCGAGCGTCCTGGAGCGCGCGGCCGGCGACGGCATCGTGGTGCACAGCAACGGCCGGCAGTCCGGCGCCCAGGACCTGCTCGTCGGTCTGCACGACAACGTCAAGTACGCCAGTTACCTGAACTTCGGCGACATCGCCGGCTCGATCCGCGACCACAAGGTGTTCGGCGCCCAGCTGTACCTCACCAACTGGTGGTCCGAGTCCTGCGAACCGCGGCCCATCACCGTCCACGCCGTGCGCAGCGCGTGGGGCAGCAGCGGGGCCTACCCCGGTCCGTCCTTCGATCCCGAACCGCTGACGAGCTCGTCGTTCGCGCACGGCTTCATCGGCGACTGGCAGCCGGTGTCGAGCTGCCCGACCGCGTCCGAGGTGATCGACCTCGGGGTGCGCGGCCGCGATCTCGTGCAGGGCTGGGCAAACGGCCAGCCCAACAACGGCCTCACCGTCCGCGCGTCGGAGACCGACGCCCTCGGCTGGAAGAAGTTCACCGGCCACGGCACCGCGAACAAGCCGAGGCTGTTCATCACCCACAGCCCGTACGACGCGGAGTACCGCATCGACAACGGCGTGCCGGAACCTCCGGTGCACGCTCAGTCGCCCGGCAAGGTCAAGATCACCGTCACGAACCGCGGCGCGCAGACGTGGGGCGCGAACGACTTCGTGCTCGGTTACCGCGCCTACACCTCCAACGGTGCGCCGTTCGCGACCGTCGAGTCCAAGACGCTGACCAGCGACGTGCCCCGCGGTGGCTCGGTCACGCTCGACGCGAACATCAACGCGATGCCGATCGGGGAGTACGTCCTCGACTTCTCGATGCTGCGCAAGGGCGGCCCCTGGTTCACCGACGAGCAGATCCCGCCCGCCCGGCTGACGTTGCGCGTGGTCAACATCAAGCCGATCGTCAAGGCGCAGTACCCGCCCAACGGCTACTCGGCGCAGACGCTTACGCCGCAGTTGTGGGTCGACGCCGTGGACGTCGACTCGCCGCCGGACAAGAAGCCGCAGTACAGGTTCGAGGTCTGCGACAAGTTCGTCGACGGCAAGGGCGTCGGCTGCGTCGCCAACTCCGGCTACGTCAACGATCGCGTGTGGACGATCCCCGCCGGCGCGCTGAGGTGGAGCAAGACCTACCAGTGGCGGGCGTTCGGGTATGACGGCATCGCCGAAAGCCTGGAGCTGCCGGGCAGCGCACTGCTCACCGCGGTGCCGCAGCCCGAGATCACCTCGCGCCTCGCGAACGCGCCCTACGGCGGTGCGAACGAGAACTTCGACTCGCAGACCGGCAACTACTTCTCCAGCGCGGTCGACGCGTCCGTGGCGGTCACGGGTCCGGCGCTGGACGTGGTGCGCACGTACAACAGCCTCGACCCGCGCAAGGACCTGATCTTCGGTGCCGGCTGGTCGACCCGCTACGACATGCGCGTCCTGCCGGACAACGACGGCTCCGGCAACGTCGTCGTCACCTATCCCGACGGCCAGCAGGTGCGGTTCGGCCGCAACGCCGACGGCACCTTCTCCCCGCCGCCGGGCCGGTCGGCGAACTTCCGCGCCGCGGCGGTGGAGGAGGGCGGCGGCTGGTGGCTCACCGACAAGGCGTTCACCACCTACCGCTTCCGCATCGACGGCCGACTGTGGAGGGTCCTCAACGAGGCCGGTCACTGGGTCGAGGTCGAGTACGACGCCAACGGCAGGATCACGCGCGCGATCAACCGCACCAGTGACCGCGCCCTCGAGTTCGGCTGGGCGGGCGGCACGCACGTCAGGACCGTCACCACCGACCCGGTGGACGGCAGCCCGGACGGGATCGTCTGGGCCTACAGCTACACCGGCGACAAGCTCGACCAGGCCTGCGGACCGGAGAACAACTGCACGAAGTACGACTACCAGCTCGGATCGCACTACCGCAGCGTGGTGGTCGACTCGCGGCCGCTGTCGTACTGGCGGCTCGGCGACCCGCTCGGCACCAAGGCCGAGAGCCAGGTCCGCACGAACCTCGGCAAGGACGACGGCATCTCGAAGGACGTCACGCCCGCCGAGGGCGTGCTGAACGGCACCTCCGACGGCTCCGGCCGGTTCAACGGCTCCTCGTCGGCGATCACGCTGCAGGCCGGTCTGGTGCGCAAGAACCGCGACCTCGCCGTCGAACTGTGGTTCAAGACGTCGGCGGGCGGCCCGCTGTTCGGCTACCAGCAGCAGCCGATCACCGGGGTCTCCGGCGGTGGCGTGCCGGCCCTGTACGTCGGGCAGGACGGCAAGCTGCGCGGCCAGTTCTGGAACGGCAGCGCCAACCCGCTCACCTCGACCAGGGTGGTCAACGACGACCAGTGGCACCACGTGGTGCTGTCGGGCTCGCTCGCGACCCAGATGCTCTACCTCGACGGTGAGCCGGTCACCCAGACACCGCTGTCCGGCGAGATCAACCACCCCGACGCGCTGCACAGCCAGATCGGCGGCGGCTACACCGTGCCGCCGTCAGCGTGGCCCGGCTGGGGCACCGACGCCCGCCGCTACTTCTCCGGCCTGATCGATGAGGTCGCCTACTACGAACACCCGCTCGGGCCGGCCGAGGTCAGGTCGCACTTCCGCGCCCGCGCGCCGTCCGACCAGCTGACGAAGCTGACCCTCCCGAGTGGACGGACGGCGGCACAGCTCAGGTACGACGTCGTCAACGACCGGGTCAGCGAGTTCACCGACCGCGACGGCGGCCTGTGGAAGATCAGCATCCCGGTCGTCACCGGCAACGCGGACAACCTGATCCGCACCACCCGCGTGACGGATCCCGGCAACCGCAACCACTTCTACGACTTCGACCCCAAGCGCGGGCGAGTGCTGCGCTACGCCGCGCCGCTGGGCCTGGGCACCCGGCAGGAGGACGCGCGGGACGCCACCGGCAAGCCGAGCCTGCCGCCCACGCCCACCTGCCCCGCGCCGACCAGCCCGCCACCGGGACCCGGTGACCCGCCGCCGGTCTACTGCGGCGGTCCGGGCACGCCTCCGAACGAGTGGATCGGCGGACCCGTCGACGGCCAGGGCGTTCGCACGTTCGCCTACGACGAGCAGGGCTTCCAGAGCACCATCACGGACGAGAACGGCAACAAGGTCTTCCTGACCACCGACGAGCGCGGGAACCTGGTGTCCCGCAGGACCTGTCGCGTCCTGGAGACCGACTGCCAGGCGTCGTACTCGACGTACTACCTCAACACCGACGACGTCACCGACCCGCGCAACGACAAGATCGTCACGCACCGCGACGCGCGCTCGTCGAACGCGACCGACTCCCGTTACCTCACGACCTACTCCTACACCGGCGAGAACAACCAGCGCGGACTACTCGCGCAGGTGTCCAAACCGGACGGTGGAGGCCTCACTCACACCTACACGCTGCTCAACGGCGCCACCCCAGCGTTCGACGGCGGCGGCGCACCGGCCGGGCTGGTCGCCACCTCGAAGGACAGCCGCGGCGCCGTCACGAAGTACAGCTACTTCCGCAACGGTGACCTGGCGCAGGAGGAGGTCGTCGCTACCGGACTGATCACCCAGTACACCTACGACGCCCTCGGCAGGCGCACGTCGCAGAAGCAGATCTCCGACGACTTCCCGCAGGGCCTCAAGACGACGTTCACCTACGACAAGTTGTCCCGGCGGACGTCCGTCACCGAGCCGGCCACCACCAATGCGGTCACGAACGTCAAGCACACGCTGCGCACCGAGACGTCCTACGACGCCGACGGCCGGCCGCTCACGGTGACGATCAGCGACCTCACCGGTGGCGACGCGGCGCGCACCACGAAGAACGAGTACGACGACCGCGGCCGCCTCAGCGTCCAGACCGACGCCGAGGGCGCCAGGACTTCCTACGGCTACGACTCCTTCGGCAACCGCACGTCGATGACCGACGCGGGCGGCAACAAGTACGAGTACGCCTACACCGGCCGCAACAAGATCGCTGAGGTGCGGCTGCGCGCGTTCCACGACCAGCCGGTCGTACCAGGCAGCGGCACCGGTGAGGGCACGTCGTCGACGACGCCGGGCACCACCCTGGTGCTGCAGTCGTTCACCTACGACCTCGCCGGGCGAACCATTCGCGCCACCGATGCGATGGGACGCACGAAGCAGTTCATCTACTACAACGACGATCTGCTGCACAAAGTCGTCGCCAAGGGAGTGCGCGACCCGTTCAACGCCGGTGCCGCGGCTCGGGACGTCCTGCTGGAGGAGAACCTCTACGACGGCGCCGGTAACCCGGTCTGGCAGCTGACCCCCGGTACGGAGGGGACCGGCAAGCGCGTCACCACCAGCACCTACGACGCTGTCGGCCGCGTCAAGACGACCGAGTCCGATCCGGACGGTCTCAAGCGCAGGACCGAGTACACCTACGACACGCAGGGCCACACGACCCAGGTCAAGCGCACCGGGTTGAGCTCCAACAGCGTCGGCATCGACACCAGCCGCGTCGAGGTCACCGACTTCCAGTACGACCTCGCCGGGCGGATGTTCAAGCAGACCGTCGTCAACGGCGCCAAGTCGCTGGTCACGCAGCACGGCTACAACGATCGCGGCCTGCTCACCTCGGTCACCGACCCGCGCGGCAACATCACCGACCTCGGCTACGACGAGCACAACAACCAGGTGAAGGCGACTTCACCGACCGTGCAGGTGGAGTCCAACGGCGGCGCCGCGGTCGTGCAGCGCCCGGTGACCACGACCGGCCTCGACACGTTCGGCGCGCCGACGCACGTGAAGACCCCGAACGGCGAGGTCGTCACGACTGGTTACGACCGGCTCGGCCGCGTCGTGCGCACGGAGTCGCCGGACTACACGAGGCCAGGCGAGACGACCGCGAGGAAGTCGGTCCAGACCGCGAGGTACGACGGCCTCGGCAACCGGATCGAGGTGACGGACCCGCGCGCCGGCATCACCACGAACCGCTACGACCAGCTGGGCAGGCTGCGCGAGGTGCGTGAGCCCGCACCCGGCGGAACCTCGTCGTACACCTACACGGCGGCCGGTGAGCCGTTGTCGGCCACCGATCCGACGGGGTCTCGCACGCAGGCCACCTACGACGACCTCGGCAGGCCGGTCACCAGCACGTCGCTGGAACGCAAACCGCAGCCCGCCGCGCACACCACCGAGCTCCGTTACGACGACGCCGGCAACCTGCGCACGGTCACCGCTCCGCCGAGGGAGGTCACGCAGCACGACTACAACGTGCTGGGCGAGCGGATCAGGACCATCGCGCCGGACAACGTCACGACCCAGTTCGGCTACGACCTGACCGGAAACCAGGTCCGCGTCTCCGACGGTCTCGGGCGCACGTCGTTCACGAAGATCGACGCCGCCCGCCGCCCGGTCGGCACCTACCAGCTCAACGCGCAGCAGGCGGTCCTGCGCCAGACCGCGACCGTCTACGACGACGCGGGCAACGTGATCGAGGTCCGCAACGCCGAGCAGGAAGTCACGACGTTCGCCTACGACGCGGCGAACCGGCTCGTGAGCCAGGTCGAACCGGTGGCGGACAACAAGTCCGTCACCACTTCGTTCGGCTACGACGCCAACGGCCAGCGCACGCGGTTCACCGACGGCCGCGCCAACAGGTTCATCACCACCTACAACAGCCTCGGCCTGCCCGAGTCGACCGTCGAACCGGCCACGGCGCAGCACCCGCAGGCCGCCGACCGCACCTGGACGACGAGCTACGACCTCGCGGGCAACCCGGACCTGCTGAAGGCGCCGGGCGGCGTGACGCGCACCCGCGTGTACGACGCGCTGAACCGTCTCAAGGAGGAAACCGGCGCCGGCGCGGAGGTCGCCACTCCCAGCCGCGTTCTCGACTACGACCTGGCGGGCAGGCTCAAGACCGTCAGCGCGCCCGGCGGTACCAACACGTTCGACTACAACGACCGCGGTCAGCTGCTCAGCGCGACCGGTCCGTCCGGCAACTCGTCGTTCACCTACGACGCCAACGGCAGGCCGCTCACGCAGACCGACGCCGGCGGCACCACCCGGAACTCCTATGTGGACGGCCGCCTGGCCACCGTCCTGGACGGCGCCACCGGTCGCACCCGCACGCTGGACTACGACAACGCGGGCGCGCTGGCCTCCGTGGCGTACGGCGCGGGCAACACGAGGACCTACGGCTACAACGACGTCGGCGGCCTGGCTTCTGACACGGTGCGCGGCGGCACCACCGACATCACCGCCACGACCTACGAGTACGACCTGGCCGACCGGGTCAAGCGCAAGAAGGTCGTCACCGGCCCGTCGACGACCGACAACACCTACACCTACGACAAGTCCAGCCGCCTGAAGTCCTGGACCGCCGGCAGCACCACCACCGCGTACGCCTGGGACGACTCAGGCAACCGCACGCAGGCAGGCGCGCGCACGGCGATCTACGACGAACGCAACCGCATGCTGTCCGACAGCGGTGTCACCTACACCTGGTCGGCACGCGGCTCCCCGGTCAAACGCGGCGACGTGACCTACCAGTTCGACGCCTTCGACCGGTCGGTGAAACGCGGCGCGGGCACCTACACCTACGACGGCCTGGACCGCCTGGTGCGCCGCAACGGAGTCTCGTTCTCCTACGTCGGCACCTCACTGGACGTGGCCTCCGACGGCACGACGAACTACAGCCGCGACCTGACCGGCTCACTGCTCTCCCTGAACCGCGGCACCGACAAGCGCACCCTGCTCACCGACCGGCACGGCGACGTCGTGGGCGGCTTCGACGGCGGCACGCAACTCACCGGCCTCGCGGACTCGACGACGTTCGACCCGTTCGGCAAGGTCCAGGCCAGCACCGGAACCCGCCCCTCGCTGGGCTTCCAGTCGGACTACACCGACCCGGACAGCGGCGAAGTGGACATGGGCGCCCGCTGGTACGACCCGGCAGCCGGCGGCTTCACCTCACGCGACGACATCTCGCTGCCCGCGTCGCCTTCCGTTGGGGCGAACCGCTTCACGTACGGCAACGGCGACCCGGTCGGCAACTACGACCCGGACGGCCACCAGTGCAGCGGCAGGACGGCGACGGCCCAGCCCGGGTCGATCTACAGGAAGGCGGGAGGCGGCTCCTGCTACACGCAGACCCGCCCTTCGGCCAAGCCTTCCGGCAGCGTGGCCAAGTTCACGGCACGCCGGATCGCGACCAGGTTCATGCCGGTCTTCGGCTGGGCGCAGACCACCTTCGACATCTACGACTGGATCAACCCTCCAGGCCCGGAGAACCAGTTCATCAGCCGCGTGAAGTGGCCGGTTCGCCCAAGCGACAAGCCGGGATCACCGGACCAGAACAACCCGGACCAGAACAACCCGAACGAGGAACAGCTCCCGCCCGACGTCGTCCTCCCGCCGCCCATCCCGCCGGGCGTGATCGCCCGCATCGAGGCGGAGCAGTCGGCGAAGAACGTCGAGATGGCGCTCGACCCGGCAGCCCTCGCGGTCGTGATCGCCGGTGGCGTCGTCGCGGCCAACCCGGACGTGCCGGCGGCGGTCGTGGGGACGGTGCTGCACGACGTCCAGGACGAGGAGGTCGTCAACCAGAAGGTCCGCGAGGCGGTGCTGGGGGCCGAGAACACGGTCATCCAGAACGCCGACGAGCCGATGCCGTCGGAGCTGACCTTCAGCGACAGCACCATCTACACGGAGGAAGGCGCGTTCCGGATCAGGCGTGATGTTGGGGGAACCACCACCCATCAGTTCCAGTGGAACCACCAAGGAGCGGGGGAAGACGAGACAGCGGAGACCCACGATTGCACGCCCGATGACTTTGCCAAGAACCCATACGGCATCAACTCACCGATTGGGTGCACACCGGATGGTGCGCCGGTCTACGAGATTCCCCCTGGCTCGAAGGGCGGGAATGGTGCTGGTCTGGGTGTTCCCGAGACGCTCCGGACCCACTACAACATCGGCGCGGGGAAGCGTGATGGCACCATGCCGCCGCTGTGCTCGTACTGCAGGTGGCACCCAGCTACCTCGGTTGACCACGTGCACCCCAAGGTCGACAAGGGTGACCTCACCAAGCCGAACCAGGCGCCCGCCTGCGGGCACTGCAACAGCTCGAAGGGCAAACGGCCCGCGCCTTGGAACAAGCCGCCGGGTTATCCTCCCGCCTGGCCTTGGCCGCCGCCGTGGTGGTCGCAGGACCAGCTGGACTGGTGGCACACCCGCAATGCGAACGGTCCCTGATTTTGGTCTATGGAGATTGGAGTGTGGTTCCCGGTGACGGCCGGACCCATCTACATCGGGCACAAGAGTCCAGCACGTCAGTCCGAGCGGAACATCACGTGCCTCGTGGACTTGGAGCCGTTCGGCCAGCCCGCGTTCTTCGAGCAGTTGGTGGTGGTCCCTGGTGAAGCAGGTGTCTTCGTGGTCCAGTGCATCCCGTTTGTGGCGTTCGGGTTCTCTCTCGGTGACGAGGTGGCGGTCAACCCGGAGGTGATGGTCGAGCGCGTGGTCCGGCGAAAGGGGAACCGCACCTTGCGGGTGCTGCTGGCGCCGAGTGTGGACGACGCGATGGCGGAGACGTTTCGCACTGAGGTCGAGCGCAGGGCGTCCGGCCTCGGCCTCCTCTTCGAGTGGAACAGCTGGGGCAACGTGGCGATCGACGTGCCCGTGGGCACGTCGAACGAGCAGATCGCTTCAGTGATCGAGTTCATCGCTGGCTACGTGGACAGGGGGCTCGCGTTCTGGGAGTGGTCGGAGGCCATTCCCTTCGAGCCGCCTGTGAACGGCTGGCCCGGAGCGCCACTAGTGTGAGACCAGCGGCTCCGCCACCCCGAGCGAGGCGAAGATCTCGGCCGCCATCACCCGATGCGGCCGAGCCTCCTCCTCCCCGGACACCACAGCGACCGCCTCCGCGTACACCCGCAACGCCCGAGCCTCAGCCAACCGATGCCCGTGCTCCCGATGCGCGCACACCGCCCGCCACCCCTGAACAACGGCAGCCCCGCCGTCCCCCAGCCGCAAATGAGCGGAAGCCAACGCCGTCAACACCCGCCCGACCCGCGACCGAACCCCGGACGCCACCACCAAAGAGTGCGCCTGACGACACATCTCCAGCGACTGAACGAAGTCCCCGGATCTGCCCTGAGCCTCTGCCAGCCCGAGCAGCGCGGCGACCTCGGCCCGGCGATGGCCCAGCGAACGGGCGACGTCCAGCGCCTGTGAGTGGTGACGCAGCGCGTCGCCGGAAAGCCCCAGCCGCAAACACACAGCGCCCAGGGTGTTGTGCGCCTCGGCGGCCAACCGGGGGTGGTGCGCGGCCGAGGCCAGGGCGTGGGAGGCGTAGTCGTGGGCCTGGTTCAGGTCGCCTCGGTCCAGGTGGACGCGCGCGAGACTGTCCTGCACCTCCACCCGCGCCTGGTGTGAGTCGGACAGGCTGAGGCACACCAGGGCCTCGTTGAACGTCTGGCAGGCGCGGGTCAGGTCGCCCATCTCCCAGAACGCCGAGCCGAGGTTCACGAGGGTGGTGGCCTCGGCGGCGAGGTGGCCGGCCGCGCGTTGGATCACCAGCGCCGTCTCGTACGCGGTGATGGCGACGGCCGGTTGGCCCATGTCCTGACGCAGCACGCCGATGTTGTTGTGGCTGGCGTGCACGACGCGCGGGACATCTTGCAGGCAGGCGACTTCCAGCGCCCGGTCGTACTCCTCCAGAGCGCGGCCGTGGTGGTGGAAGCTCGCGTACAGAGTGCCGAGGCTGTGCCGCATCAACGCCTGTGCTTGCGGGTTTCCCACAGCTGCACGCAAACCAGCGTGTGCTGCGACGGTCCAGTCGGTGCCGTTGGTCTGCAGCCAGAAGTAGCCGCGCAGCGCGTCCGTGAGCTGCCATGCCAACGGACGTGGGCCGTGGTCGGCGGCGTGGGAGATGGCGGCGACGAGGTTGGCGCGTTCGGTGTGCAGCCACGAGAGGGCGTCCTCGGCCGTGCGGAACGGACCACCGTCCGCGCGGGATGGCAGCATTTCCGGGTAGAGGTGTTGTGCCGCACCGAGTGCGCGCGACAGGTACCAGTCGTAGACGGCGTCCACCCCGCGCGAGTCGGGCAGCGCGGCGGCGTAACCGCGGATCAGGTCGTGGAAGCGGAACCTGCCCGGTGCGACACGGTGGACGAGGTGCGCGTCGGTGAGCGTGCGCAGCACCGAGGCCGCGGTGGCGGGACAGACGGAGATCAGTACGGCGGCTACCTCGGTGCCGAAGTCGTCGCCCGGAAGTCTGGCCAGCAGTCGGAAAGCCTGCTGCGCCAACGGGTCCAGCGCCGCGTAGGACAGGTCGAACGCGGCCGACACCGCGACTCGGGCGTCGCCCGCCACCGACAGCGCGGCCAGGCCACGTCCGCGCAGGTCCGCGACGTACTCGGCGATCGAGCCGGTGATGTTCGCGGCGGCGATGCGCAACGCGAGCGGCAGGTGCGCGCACAGCGTGATCAGGTCAGCCGCCGCACCGGGTTCGGCGCGCACCAGCTCCGGTCCGACCACGTCCACCAGCAGCTGCTCGGCCTCGGCCGCGTCGAACACGTCGATGGTCAACGACCGCGCTCCGTGCGTGACCACCAGGCCGCGCAACGGATCGCGGCTCGTGACGAGCACCGCGCAGCCGCTGTCGGCCGGCAGGAGCTTGCGGACGTGCTCCGCGTCGGCGGCGTTGTCCAGCACCACCAGCATCCTGCGGCCGGCGAGGACCGACCGGAACAGCGCCGCCTGCTCGTCCACGTCGAGCGGGATCTGCTCGGCGGGGATGCCGATGCCGCGCAGGAACTGGTTGAGCACCTGGTCCGCGGTCAGCGGCGGCTGCTCGTCGTAGCCGCGCAGGTCCGCGAACAGCTGGCCGTCCGGGAAGTGGTCGCGCACCCGGTGTGCGACGTGGACGGCGAGCGCGGTCTTGCCGACGCCCGGCGGGCCGCTCAGCACCAGGACCGAGGTGGCGCCCGCGCACGGGCGTAGCCGCGTGGTCACCCACTCGGCGAGCCCTGCCCTGCCGACGAAGCCCCTGAGGTCGAGGGGGAGCTGCATCGGCGCCGGCGCGGTTGCCTGGTCCGGCACCGCGATCTCCTCGCCGCCCGCCAGTACCGTCGCGTGCAACCGCCGAAGTTCCGCGCCGGGATCGACACCGAGCTCGTCGGCGAGCACACGGCGCACGTCCTGGTAGGCCGCGAGCGCGTCCGCCTGACGTCCCGAACGCCACAACGCCGTGATGAGCTGCACCCACATGCGTTCCCGCAACGGATGCGCCGACACGAGCTTGCGCAGTTCACCGACGACCGCGGAGTGCTCGCCGCGGTCGAGGTCGGCGTCGACGCGCATCTCGATCGCGTGCAACCGCTCCTCGGCCAACGCCGGAGTCACGTGAACGATCACGTACGCCGCCTCCACGTCCACAAGCGGGCTGCCACGCCACAACGCGTCCGCATCGCGCAGCAAGGCCGCACGGGCGGCGGGATCGGCGGTGGCTCTGGCGGCGGCCACCGTCTTGCGGAACACCGCCAGATCTACCGCGTCAGGTGCGATGGTGAGCTGATAGCCGCCCGGTGTGGTGCGGATCAGCTCCCGGCCGTGGCTGTCGCCGAGCAGGGCGCGCAGACGCATCACGTACACCTGCAGCGTCCGCTTGGCGTTGGCCGGCGGCGAGTCTCCCCACAACCGGCCCACCAGCTCGTCGATCCTCAGCACCTCGTTGGCGCTGATCAGCAGCAGGGCCAGCAAAGCGCGGAGCTTCGCCGGCCGCACGGACACCTGCCCCGATCTGTCGAACGCTTCGAGCGGTCCGAGCACGCCGAAGCGGAACCGGCCAGACATCAACAACCCCCCAGTCGTCGACGTGGACTGCACGTGCGATCAGCTGCCCAGCAGCCGCGCGATCGCGGCGTTCACCAGGCCCTCGGTGCAGTCGGGCGCACCGGGATGGTCCCGCGGCGAGGCACGCAGTGGTGCGGGCAGCAGGTAGGAGAGCGCGGCGGTGTCGATGCCCGCGATCTTGTCGTCGTCCTTCCAACCGGCGGCGTAGCCACCGCGCCACAGCAGGTCGTCGGCGGCGACGTAGGCGTCCACGTGGTTCGCGTACGCCATGAACCACAACGGCTTGCCGTACCGGTCCTTGGTACCGACGTGGTAGCCGCTGACCACCTCGTGGGCGAGCGCGAGCACGGTCAGGCCGCCGAGATCCAGCCGCTGCACCGTCATCGGCAGCGACCGCGGCAGAGCATTCCGCCCGATCAGTTCGAGCATCCGTTCGGCGTGCCTGCGCGCACCGGCGTTGGTGCCCGACGTGTCGACGCGCTGCTGGTACTTGCGCCGCAACAGGTCCACGGCGGCGGCATCCGTCAGGTCGACGGAGAACGGCAGCTCGATCGTCTCGGCGGCCGTCCGAATCGGACCGTTCACCGGGAGGAACGCGTTGTTGCGCACCATGGCGACGACGGAGTCGGCCAGCTGGTCGCCGGTGAGCCGCACCGCGGACTCGCTACCCATCGAGACGGGGTTGAGATCGCCCGCCGCGCCCTGGAAGAACAGGGCGGGCACACCCAGGCGGCGCGTCACCTCCGCGGCGGCCCGGCCGCAGTGATCCGCGTCAAAGGTCTTCGTCGCATACGGGTGGCACACCGGATGACAGGCGTGTCCGAACAGGACCGCGTGCACCGCGCCGTCGGAAGCCCGCCTGGCGACCAGCACCGGAACGTCGGGCGGTGCCCACCCCAGCTGCTCCCGGTTGGCCGCGATGTAGGCCTGTCCCTCGGCGTGTCCGAGGATGACCTCGACCGGCGCCGCCGCACGCGTACGGGTCACCAGACTCACGATCACGTCGGCGAACTCCGCGGTGAACGCGTCGGTGAGAGCGACGTCGTCCTCGTTGCCCAGCAACACGTACGGGTCTGGCACGCGCCCGACCATCGGCCCGTTGTGGGTGTGGCTCTGCGCCAGCACGAAGTCCGCGGCCGAGGTGACCAGACCGGCGGACACCAGCCGCGCCACGATCGTCAGGTACACCGCGCGCGGCACGCTGATCACGTCTGCCCGCACCAGCACGACGACGTGACCCGTCGCGTCGGCCAGCACAGCGCACTGCGCCCGGAGCCGCCTTGCTTCCACCACACTGCCGTCGCTGCGGCGCTCGGACCAGCCGTAGCCGCCCATCGGAATGCCTGCGCCCGGCGTGTGGTCGACGGACTCGATCCGCATTGTGAAGCTCATGCCGTCACCACGCCGTCGCCCGCCCAGCTCTGCCACGGCTGCCAGCCCGCGCCGGTCCGCCGTGTCCAGGTCATGGCACCGTTCTGCGTCACCCCGAACACCGAGATCTCCCCGGCGGGGCTCAGCACCGCGGACGGATCCGTGACCGTCGAGCCGCCGAGGTCCGTCCAGGTCGACCACACACCGCCGTGCCCGTTCTGCTCGGCGAACCGCACCCGGCGTCCTGCGTCGCGGGCCACCACCACAAGGCCACCGTTCGGTCCCACGAGCACCGCAGGCCTGCCCTCGATCGCCTGGTCACCGACCGAGGTGAAGGATCCCCACGCGCCGCCGCCGGTGCCCTGGCTCAAGTACCGCAGCGTGCCGTCCTCGCCGCGAACGACGACCGCGATCGCACCGGTCGGCGTCACGACAGCGGAGGGATCACCGCCCAGCGAGTCCCCGAGCCCCGTCCAACCGGCCGACCACTCGCCGCCGACCCCGACCTGCCAGCGATGCACCAGACCGCCGCCGTTGCGGGCGAACACCACCGCACCACCGGATCCGCTGATGACCGCACGAGGCCGACCCGCCGCGCCGAGATCCAGCCAGCCGCTCCACGCGCCCGACTCGGACTGCTGCTCGCGGTACATCACGGAACCCTGCGCGTCGCGCACGTACGTGGCCATTCGCCCGGTGGGCCCGACCGTGACGGCGGGCTCGTTCGTGCCGGCGACCGCGCCAAGTCCGTGCCAGTCCGACCATTCACCGCCGTAGACGTTCTGCCAGCAGTGCACCACCTCGCCACCGGACCGGGCGAACACGACGATCGCGCCGTTGGGCACCGTGACCGCGACCGGCCGGCAGTCCAGCGCCACGTCGCGCACCAGCTCGAACGCCGACCAGGCGCCGCCGCGGGCGTGCTGGCGGCGGTAGTGCAGATGGCGCTCGGGACCGAGCGCGAACGCCGCCAGCCCGCGGCCGGTGTCGACCACCGCCGGGTAACCGGGCGACACGCTGGTCAGGAACCGAATGTCCGCCGCGACCGCGAGGCCGTCGGCAGGAGGCGGCGCACCGTTCGCGGTGGCCGCGGCAACTGGGCTCCACGCGCCCAGGCCAGTGGCGAGGACGGCGCTCTTGATCGCCGTCCTCCTGGTGATGCTGTTCAACTAGACCCCCCAGGGTATGCCTGCGCAGCATAATGGGGTCGGTAGTCGCGGCGTCAACATTCCGCGACAGCGAACTGCTGACAGCTGCGTCACGCGTCTTCCTGTGTCCACAAAGGACAGAGGGGGATCCGGAAGGATCGCCTGCCGCATGGTGCCGGTCTGTGTCGTCGAGGTTCTCGGCTCGCTGGTAGGGCGCAAGAAAGCGATTCGCCACTGACATGGGCACGGGTGGCTCGGAAGTGTCCGTGGTCAGCGGACCGCGCGGAGGACCTCGGCCGCGACCGCAGGGCAGGGTGAAGGCGAACTACCGCGTGGCCGACACGTCGACCGGGACCTCAGGTGTCGGGTATCAAGACCACAACTGGGGCAACGCGCCGAACGTCGAGTTCGGCGACTTCGGCAGATGGGTCACCTCCGCGGTCCGGAGGCGGAGATGCGCACGGCTCCAAGCGCGGTACACGGCCTGACACGCCGGGGTGAAGCTCAGCGAGACACCGGTGAGATCCACCCAGCCCGACATGCTGAGGAAGACCGTCAGGTAACGGAACCCGCCACGCAGCCTCGGCGGTTGCGCGCTCGCCACTGGCGGGGCAACAGTGCGACCGGTTGACCACCGGACAGAATTGCCGCGGAAGGCGGTGCGGCGTTGCGTGGGTGAGTTGATCGCAGGAAATCCGCGACCTCGTCGAACTCCGTAGCGCCTGCCGGATCGGTCAGAAGGTGATGACGATCTTGCCGCGGACACGGCCGGTGGTGAAGTCGGTCAACGCCTGCCGGGCGGCGGCGAAGGGGTACTCGGCGTCGATCTGGACGCGCAGTGCGCCAGTCGCGGCCAGTGCGGCGAGTTCGTCGAGCCGTCCCGCGGGTGCCGGTGTAGCGGGCTTCGCCGCGGCCGCGGAGGAGGCCAGCGCGGGTGTACACGGTCGCGCCGGCCCGTTTGGCGAGTTGGACGGCGTGGCTGCCGAGGCCGCCGGTGGCGCCCACGACCAGCAGCATCGCATTCGCCGCGTCCGTGAGACGAGTCCCGCCTGGTGCTCAGAGCACGGTGTGAGTGGACTATGAGGCCGCTATGAGCGGCCTGTGACCAGGCAAGTTCATGGTCGCTCCATGCCCGCAAGGTCATCGGAGTGAGAGGTCCCCGGCCATGATGCGTTGGATCGTCGGGTCGAGCCAGAGGTACCGCCGTCTCGTCCTGGCGGTCGCGATTGCCCTCATCGCGCTCGGCTTCGTGCAGCTGCGCAACAGCAACGTCGAAGCGCTGCCGGAGTTCGGACCGGTGAGGGTGGACGTTCAGGTGGAGGCACTGGGGCTCTCCGCCGAAGAGGTCGAGAACCTCATCACGAACCCCATCGAGAACGAGTTCTTCAACGGCATCCCGTGGCTCGCGAAGCTGGAGTCACGCACCGTTCCCGGCCTCACGTCGATGGAGATGACGTTCGAGCCGGGCACGGATCCCATCCGCGCACGACAGGTCGTGCAGGAGCGCCTGACCATGTCGACCGCGCTGCCGCAGGCGTCGTCCAAGCCGCCGCTGGTGGTGCAGCCGCTGTCGTCCACCGGACGGCTGATGATGATCGGGTTGGCGTCCAAGGACAAGTCGCTGATCGACATGTCGCTGCTGTCCCGGTGGTCGGTCGTGCCGCGGCTGCTCAGCGTGCCCGGCGTGGCGAACGTCGCCGTCTGGGGCTTCCGCGACCGGCAGCTGCAGGTGCAGGTCGATCCGTCGCAGCTCGCGAAGAACGCCGTGACGCTGGACCAGGTCCTGCGCACCTCGGCCAACGCGTTGTGGGTGTCGCCGCTGACGTTCGTCGAGGCGTCCACGCCGGGTCTGGGTGGTTTCGTCGACACGAAGAACCAGCGCATCGAGATCCAGCACAACCAGCCGATCAAGACCGCCACCGAGCTCGGCAAGGTGACGATCCAGGGCGCGGAGGACCGCGGTCTGAAGCTCTCCGACGTCGCCACGATCACCGAGGACCACCAGATCCTCATCGGTGACGCGGTCGTCAACGACCAGCCGAACCTGATGCTCGTCGTCGAGCGGTTCCCCGGCAGCAGCGTCTCCGAGGTCACCAAGAACGTCGAGGCCGCGCTGAACGAGCTGCGTCCCGGCCTGCCCGGCGTGCAGATGGACACGACGATCTACCGGCCGGCGTCGTTCATCGACAAGATGAAGGAGAACCTGGTCACGACCCTGCTGATCAGCGGCCTCCTGCTGCTGCTCGTGCTCGGCGCGTTCCTGTTCCACTGGCGCAGCGCGCTGGTCAGCCTCGTCACCGTGGCGGCGTCGGTCGGGACGACGGTGCTCGTGTTGTCCTGGTTCGGGATACCGCTGAACATGATGACCCTGGCGGGCCTGGTGATGGCGCTCGCCGTGGTGATCGACGACGCCGTGGTCGGCGTGGAGAACGTGCGTCAACGCCTGAGGGAGCGCCAGGAGACGTCGACGGAGACCTCGGCCTCCGACGTGATCGGCGCGGCGATCATCGAGGTGCGTGGGCCGTTGTTCGTCGCGGCGGTCATCACCGCGGTGTCGGTCGTGCCGCTGCTCGTGCTCGACGGCGTCAGGGGCGCGTTCCTCACGCCGGTGGCGGTCGCGTTCCTGGTCGCGACCGTGGTGTCGTTGCTCTGTGCGCTGATCGTCGCGCCCGTGCTGGCCACGATGCTGCTGGCGAAGGAGTCGTTGGCGCACAAGCCGTCCCCGCTCGCCGCACGGATGGAAGGCGGATACGCCAGGCTGTTGCCCACGTTCGTGCGTTTCCGCGTGTTGGGGTACGCGCTCGGCGTCCTGCTGGTGATCGCGTCGGCGGCCCTGCTGCCGCTGCTCGTCTCGCGACCGCTGTCACCGACGCTGCAGGAACGTGACGTGCTGATCAAGTGGGAGGCCGCGCCCGGCGCGTCGCGTCAGGAGATGAACCGGATCACGGCCGCGCTCACCTCCGAGTTGCGGACGACGGGTGGCATCCGGAACGCCGGTGCGCACACCGGGCGCGCGCTGGCGTCCGACCAGGTCGCCAACATCAACTCCGGTGAGGTCTGGGTCAGCATGCGACCAGAGGCCCACTACGACAGCACCCTGAACGCGGTGCGCGAGGTGGTGAAGGGCTACCCCGGCATCCGCAGCGACGTGCTGACCTACTCCGACCGCCAGGTCCGCGACGTCCTCAGCCGCGGCACTTCCGCCGACCTCGTCGTGCGCGTCTACGGCAACGACTACGGCGTGCTGAACGAGAAGGCGAACGAGGTGCTCGGCATCATCAAGGGCATCGACGGCGTCGCCGACCCTCGGATCAACTCGACCGAGATCCAGCCGACCATGGAGATCGAGGTCTCCGTGGAGCGTGCGGCGAAGTACGGCCTCAAGCCCGGCGACGTCCGCAGGCAGTCCGCGACGCTGGTCGCGGCGACCATCGCCGGCAACCTGTTCGACGACCAGAAGATCTTCGAGGTCGTGGTCTGGGGCAAGCCGGAGCTGCGTCAGAACCCCCACACCGTGAAGGACCTGCTGATCGACGCGCCGACCGGTGGGCAGGACGGCGGCCCCACCCAGGTGAAGCTGAGCGACGTCGCGGACGTCCGGGTCTCGCCGAAGCCGGCGATGATCACGCACGACCAGGTGTCGCGGAGCATGGACGTCGTCGCGAACGTCCGCGGCAGGTCGCTGGACGACGTCACGGCCGCCGTGTCCGAGCGGGTCAAGGGCTTGAGCTTCCCGCGTGAACACCACCTCGAGGTGCTCGGGGAGAGCCAGGCCCGGTCGGCGACGGACTTCCGAGTCTGGACCTACGTCGCGGGCGCGGCGATCCTGATCTTCTTCCTGCTCCAGGCCGGCCTGCGCAGCTGGCGGTTGGCGACGCTCACGTTCCTGCTGCTGCCGGTGGCGCTGTCGGGCGGCGTGCTGGCCGCCTTGCTGGGCCGGAGCTCGATGTCCGTGGCCGCGTTGCTGGGCCTGCTAGCCGTGCTGGCCGTGGCCGTGCGCACCAGCGTGCTGCAGATCGCACATCTGCAACGACTGGAAGAAACCAGTCCCGACATGGTCGTACGGGGTATGCGCGAGCGGTTCACCCCGGCCGTGACAGGTCTGCTGGCGACTGGCCTCGTGCTCGTGCCGTTCGTGATCTACGGCGCCGTGACCGGGTTGGAGATCCTCGCGCCGCTCGCGCTGGTCGTGGTGGGCGGCCTGGTCACCACCGCACTGGTGAACCTGTTCATCCTGCCTGGTCTCTACCCCCAGTTCGCCGCGAAGGAGAAGACAGATGCCCAGGAGAAGACAGGTGCCCAGGAGAAGACAGATGTCTAGCCAGCGATGGGCCGCGGCGGCCCTGATCGTCCTCGGCCTGGGAGTGCCGGGATGCACCACCGTCACCTCCGCCACGGAGGCCCCGCAGGAGAAGCCTGCGAAGGTGGAAGCGGTCCAGGGCAAGAACGTGAAGAGCGTGACGCTGACCGAGCAGGCGGTGAAGCGCGTCGGCGTCGAGACGACCACGGTCGCCGCGGCCGCCACCGGAACGGTCGTGCCGTACCAGGCGGTGATCTACACACCCGACGGCAACACCTGGGTCTACATCGTCGCCGGGTCGCGCCAGTACGTGCGCGAGCAGGTCACCATCGCGACGGTGGGCGGCAACGCGGGTACCGAAGCGTTCCTGTCCGCAGGGCCGGCGGTCGGCACCACGATCGTGAAGACAGGCCTCATCGAGCTGTACGGAGCCGAACTCGGCGTCGGGAAGTAGCCAACCTTGGCCTCTTCCTCCTCGTGAACGAGGGACTCCTACGGCTCGCACCGCAGGGCTTTCTGCTTCATCACCGACTGCCCGCTCGGAGGGTTCCGTTGAGGTCTTACACCGGCTCCACAGACTGTCACCGCCAGCCCGGCGGCCATGATGTTGCGTGCCGCGTTCACGTCCCGGTCATGGGTCGTGCCGCAGTTGCAGGTCCAGGTGCGCACGTGCAGCGGCATGTCCGCGGCGAGCGCGCCGCAGGTCGAGCACAGCTTGGACGACGGGAACCAGCGATCAACGGTGATCACGTCCCGCCCGTACCAACTTGCTTTGCACTCCAGCAATTGCCGGAACTGCCGCCAGCCCGCGTCATTGATCGCGCGGGCCAGGCGGTGGTTGCCGACCATGTTGGACACGGCCAGGTCCTCGATCACGAGCGTTTGGGCGTCACGCACGAGCCGAGTAGTGATCTTGTGCAGATGGTCCGTGCGCCGATCAGCGATACGGGCGTGTATGCGGGCGGCCTTGACGCGGGCCTTGGCCCGGTTGCTACTGCCGACTTGCTTGCGGCACAACGTCCGCTGCGCCCTGGCCAGCATCGTCCGGTCCCGGCGCTCGTGCCGGGGATTGCCGATCTTCTCCCCGGACGACAGCACCAGCAGGTACTCGAGACCGACATCGATGCCCACCACCGCATCCGTGGCGGGCAGCGGCCGCACGCCGGGGTCCTCGCACAGCAGGGACACGAACCAGCGTCCGGCCGGGTCCCGCGACACGGTCACCGTCGACGGCACCGCGCCGTCGGGCAGTGGCCGCGACCAGCGGATGTCCAGCGGATCGGCCATCTTCGCCAGGGTCAGCGTCCCGTCGCGCCAGCGGAACGCCGAACGCGTGTACTCGGCACTGGCACGCGACTTCTTCCGCGACTTGAACCGCGGATACCGCGCACGCTTGGCGAAGAAGTTCGTGAACCCAGTCTGCAGATGCCGCAACGTCTGCTGCAGCGGCACCGACGACACCTCACCCAGAAACGCCAGCTCCTCGGTGCGCTTCCATACGGTCAGCAACGCCGACGTGGCCTCGTAGCCGACCCGCTCCCCACGCTGCCCCCACGCCTCCGAGCGAGCCTGCAACGCCAGGTTGTAGACCTTGCGGACACACCCGAACGTGCGCGACAGCTCCACTGCCTGCGCCTCCGTCGGATAGAAGCGGTACTTGAACCCCCGCTTCACCTGCCCACCCATGGATCACAAATCAGCAAGTGGTTCTTCCCGCCCTTCCCCGCCCTGGAGAGCGGCGTGTCCTCGGAGGATTTCAAATGATGCGCTGGATCATCGGTACGAGCCTGAAACTCAAGTTCCTCGTGGTCGTCGGTGCGTCGATGATGATGTTCTTCGGCATCCTGCAGATCAAGGACATGTCCATCGACGCGTTCCCCGAGTTCGCGCCGCCCCGCGTGGAAATTCAGACCATCTGCATCGGACTGTCCGCAAAGGACGTCGAAGAGCTCGTTTCGGTGCCGATGGAACAGGGGCTCAACGGCATCGAGGGACTGACCGCGATGCGGTCGAAGTCCGTGTCCCAGCTGTCGTCGATCGTGATGATCTTCGAGCAGGGCACCGACCTGATGAAGGCGAGGCTGCTGATCCAGGAACGCGTCAACGCGATCACACCACGGCTGCCGCGGTGGGCGAACCCGCCGTTCATGATCCAGCCCCTGTCGTCGACCAGCCGCGCCATGAAGATCGGCATCTCGCAGGACGACAAGTCCGACCAGGCCCACATCGACATGGCACTGCTGACCTACTGGTCGCTGCGGCCGCGGCTGATGCGCGTGCCCGGCGTCGCGAACGCGGCGATCTGGGGCGACCGGTGGCACGTGAAGCAGGCACTGGTCGACCCGGACCTGATGAACAAGCACAACGTCACCATGCAACAGGTGCTCGACTCCGCGGGCAACGCGGTCGACGTCGGGCAGCTGAAGTTCAAGGGCGGCTTCGAGATCGGCACCGGTGGGTACGTGGACACGGCGAACAACCGGTTCCCGGTGCAGCATCAGCTGCCCCAGCTGTCCGGGCAGCAACTGGCCGAGATCCCCATCGAGACCAAACCCGGTGAGCCGAAGGTCTACCTCAAGGACGTCGCCGAGATCCGCGACGACGTCATGCCGCCGTCACTGCTCACCGGCGACGCCGTCATCAACGACGGTCTCGGTGTCATGATCATCATCGAGAAGCTGCCGTGGGCGAACACGTTGGAGGTCACGCGCGGCGTCGAGCAGGTGATCAAGGACTTCCAGCCCGGTATGCGAGGGTTGCAGGTCGACACCGAGATCTTCCGGCCGGCGACGTTCATCGAGACATCGGTGAACAACCTGGGCCGCGCGATGCTGATCGGCTTCGGCCTGGTCGTGCTGATCCTGATCTTCTTCCTGTTCGAGTGGCGGGTGGCGTTGATCAGCGCCATCACCATCCCGTTGTCACTGGTGGCCGCGGGGCTCGTGCTGAACGCCACCGGCGGGACGATAAACGTGATGATCCTGGCGGGACTGGTCATCGCGCTCGGTGTCCTGGTGGACGACGCGATCATCGACATCGAGAACATCGTGCGCCGAATACGGCAGCATCGGCGCGAGGGCGGTGCCAGATCCACCGCGTCGATCATCCTGGAGGCCTCGATCGAGGTCCGCGGCCCGATCGTGCACGCGACCCTGATCATCCTGGCGTCGACGGCACCGGTGTTCCTCCTCAGTGGACTGACCGGGGCCTTCTTCCGCCCGCTGGCGTTCGCCTACGGGTTGTCGATCCTGGCGTCACTGCTGGTGGCGTTGACGGTGATCCCCGCGCTGGCGTTGATCATGCTGCGCAACGCGCCGATCGAACACCGCGAGTCGCCGTTGGTGCGGTGGCTGCAACGCGGTTACACGGCACTGCTGGCGCGCATCGTGCCGCGGCCCGGCGTGGCGTACTCGAGCGTGGCCGTGGTGATGATCGCGGGCTTCGCGATCGCGCCGTTCCTCGGCCAGAACCTGTTCCCGGCGTTCAAGGAGCGGGACTTCCTGATGCACTGGGTCGCCCAGCCGGGCACCTCGCGCGAGGAGATGGTCCGCATCACCCAGCAGGCCAGCAAGGAGCTGCGCGCGATTCCGGGTGTGCGCAACTTCGGCGCGCACATCGGCCAGGGCACGCTCGCCGACGAGGTCGTCGGCATGAACTTCACCGAGAACTGGATCAGCATCGACAAGGACGTCGACTACACGAAAACCCTTGCCGCCGTGCAGAAAGTCGTCGACGGGTATCCGGGCCTGCAACGCGACGTGCAGACGTACCTGAAGGAACGCACCAAGGAGGTGCTGACTGGATCGAGTGACGCGATCACCGTCCGCATCTACGGCGACGACCTCGACGGCATCCGGCAGAAGGCGAACGAGGTCAAGGAGCTCATCGCCGGGATCGACGGGATCATCGACGAACACGTGACACTGCAGACGAACATCCCGCAGGTGGCGGTGGAGGTCGATCTGCAGAAGGCGTCGCAGTACGGGATCTCGCCCGGTGAGGTGCGGCGGACGGCTTCGGCGTTCATCTCCTCCGAGGAGGCGGGCGACATCTGGCGCAACGGCAAGAACACCGAGGTGCACGTGTGGTCGCAGCCCAAGGCCCGGTACAGCGTGGAGTCGGTGCGCCAGTTGCTGATGGACGCGCCGGACGGCAGGAAGGTGCCGATCGGTGACCTCGCCTCGGTGAAGGTCGTGTCCGCGCCGAACCAGATCCTGCGGGAGAACGGGTCGCGCCGGATCGACGTGGGTGCCAACGTGGCCGAGGGCGCCGCACTCGGCGACGTGGCGGGGGAGGTCGAGCGGCGGCTGGCTCAGGTGAGCATGCCCGCCGGGTTCCACGCCGAACTGCTGGGCGAGTACAAGGAGGCCACCGCGGCGCAGAACCGGTTGCTGCTCTTCGCCGGCGGAGCGTTGATCGCGATCCTGCTGATCCTGGTGACCGCGTTCGGCAGTTGGCGGCTGGCCGTGCTGGTGCTGCTGACGTTGCCGATGGCACTGGTCGGTGGCGTGTTCGGGGCGTGGCTGACCGGTGGTCTCCTGTCACTCGGGTCGCTGGTCGGGTTCTTCACGGTGCTGGGCATCGCGGCCCGCAACGGGATCCTGATGATCAACCACTTCCAGCACCTGGAACGGGAGGAGGGCGAGCCGTTCGGCCGGGACCTGGTGCTGCGCGGTGCCCGCGAACGTCTCGCGCCGATCCTGATGACCTCACTGGCCGCCGGTCTGGCCCTGGTACCGCTGGCCATCGCGGGCGACCTGCCGGGGCACGAGATCGAGCACCCGATGGCGATCGTCATCATCGGCGGCCTGTTCACCTCGACCCTGCTGAACCTCTTCGTGACGCCGTCCCTCTATCTCCGGTTCGCCGGGCCACGACGCGAGGCGGACCCCGAACCGAAGCCAGAACCCACGCCGGTTCCCGCTTAGCCGAGATGCGGTGAAGGGCACCCTCCGGTGAGGGTGCCCTTCACGCTTTCACGCGGTGTCGCGGAGACGGCGGCGAACCGCGTAGACCGCGATCCCCAGCAGGATCGGCACGATCAGTGCGATCGGCAGAGCGCCACCGGCGCTGAGCGTGCGCCGCCCGGCCACCTCCACGTGGATGGGCGGGCTGGCGGACAACGACTCGGAACCGTTGGGCAGCACGACGGCGTACACGTTGAACACCCCGGCGTTCACCGCTTGGATGTCCCACGACACCTCGGCGCGCTCGCCTGGTCCCAGTGGCGGCAGAGACTGCGTCGGTGCTGCCGTCCAGTCCTCCAGGTCCACGTACACGTCGTTCAACGAGGCCACGTTCAGATGTGCGATCAGCTTTCCGGTCGGCGACGACCCGGTGTTGGTGACCGTCGACCTGATGTTCAGGTACTGACCGACGGTGCCGGTGATGCGGGATTCCGACACCGCCACCTCGACGGTCGCCGACGCCGTGGCGGGGAACAGCGCCAGTACCATGGCGGCGAGCAGCAGTCTCATCCCGAACCAACTCCTCCCGTGAGCCGGACGATGCGCGGCCCCATCACGACCAGTGCCACGGCGGTGGCCACCACGGCCACCACCGGTGAAATCAGGTACGACAGGTCCTGGGTCCACGTGTGTCCCTTGAGCATGACCAGTCCGATGTAGTGCATCCCGGCCGTCACCGGGTTGATCCGCACCAGCAGGTCACCTGCCGACGACGTCGGCATCGCGGGCAACTGCGTGGGCGCGAACAAGGCGAGCAACAGGAACAGCGACGCGGCGAGGCTCACCTTGTTGGTCGAGGACCGGGCGCTGATCAGCAGACCGACCGCGGCCATCGACAGCGCCAGCAGGGTCCCGACGACCAGGCCGAGCAGCAGTGCCTCGCCCACCACCGCGACGCCCTTGCCGAGCACCCACAGGTAGGGCACCGCGACCACGAAGACCATGGCCCACAACGTCATCGCGGCCACCAGCTTGCCCAGCACGATCGAGCCGCGCGACACCGGCGTCAGCAGCAGGCTTTCGAGGGTGCCCCGCTCGCGTTCGCCGCTGATCGCGTCCGCGGCGACGACCAGCGTCAGCAACACCCCGACCGCGACGGCGATCTGCAGCACCAGGTTCACCGACTCCCGCTGTTCCAGGAAGTTCAGGACCTGGTTGGTGGCGGCCAGGTAGGTCACCGCGCTCAGCAACACGGCGTAGGCGAACGTCAGCACCGGACCGCGGCCGCTCAGCCACAGGTCGCGGCACTCCTGACCGGCGATGATCCGCGCGCTCACGACGAACCTCCCCGCGTCATCGCCAGGAAGGCGTCGCTCAGCCTCGCGCCGTCGACCTCGAACGACAGCAGGGTGACCCCGGCGTCGAGCACGGCGGACAACACGTCGTTCATTCCGTCCGCGGACGTGACCGTCACGACGTCCTTCGACACCTCGACCGACACGCCGGGCAGGCGTTGCAGCACCTCGGACGCCCGCGCGACCTGGTCCGGCGGCACACGCAGGCGGCCGGACCGGCGGCTGGCGGCCTCCGTGCTCGTCACCTCCGCCACGCTGCCGGACACCACGACCTTGCCCTTGTTCATGATCAGCACCGAGGAACACACCTGCTCGACCTCCGGCAGCGTGTGCGTCGACACCACCACGGTCGTGCCGCGTGCCTCGGCGATCGTCCGCACCAGGGTGAGAATCTCCCGCTGCCCGGCGGGATCCAGGCCCAGCGTCGGTTCGTCGAGGAACATCACGGAAGGGTTGTTCACCAGCGCCCGTGCGATGCCGAGTCGTTGCCGCATACCGCGGCTGTAGGTCGCGATCCGGGTCTGGGCGCGGTCTGCCAGCCCCACCTGGCCGAGCAGACGTACGGCGGTCTGCCTGGCCTCGTCACGGGCCAGCCCGAACAGCCTCCCGTGGTACATCAGATATTCCAATCCCGTCTGGTGCAGGGGATAGCCCGCGCTCTCCGGCAGCACGCCGATGCGCGCCCGGATGTCCGCGGGCCGGGACGACGGCACACCCGCGACGGCGAAGTCGCCGCCGGTCGGTGCCAGGACGGTCGACAGCATCCGGATCGTGGTGGTCTTTCCCGCCCCGTTGGGACCGAGCAGACCGACCACCTCGCCCTCGTGCACGGTGAAGCTCACCGAGTCGACAGCCGTCCGGGAACCGAACCACTTGGACAACTCGCGAACTTCGAGAGTCACACCCGGCATCACGTCTCCTCTCCATTCGGAGTAATTGCCATAAGGGGACTCGATGGAGATGAGAGAACGATGAGAACCGCTCCCGAAATTGAGCCAAATGGCCCTCAACCTGCAGTGATGACTTGCACGCTGCCAGTCACTCACACCAATGGAGCAAAACGAAATGCCCGACTCGGCCGATTCCCTCATAGGGAGGAACGCAAGTAAGGGGGCGTGGTGGATTTTCGCCTGCTAGGGGCTGTGGAGGCTTGGGAACAGAAACTTCAGCTTGATCTCGGCCCGCGCAAACAACGTCTCGCCTTCGCAATACTGGCGTTACACGCCAACCAGCTCGTGCCCGTCGAGCGGTTGGTCGACCTGACGTGGCCGTCGCAGCCGCCGCGCACCGCGCAGCACGCGATCCACGTCCGGGTGTCGCGGCTGCGCCGGGCGATCGCCGACGGGAGATCTGGCCAGAACGACGCGAACATCATCACGCGTGGCTCGGCCTACATGCTGAAGGTCAACCCGCTGTCCGTCGACGTGCACCGGTTCCGCGCGGTGGTCACGGGCGCCAGGCAGGAGATCGACGACTCGGTCAAGGTGTCGCTGTTGCGGCACGCCCTGTCGATGTGGCACGGCCCGCCGCTCGCGGACGTGACCACACCGGACGCCGCCGCGGTGCTGTGCCACGGACTCGAAGAGGCACGGCTGGCCGCGCTGGAGGAGTGTCTGGACGCTGAACTGCGCCTCGGCAGGCATGCCGCAGTGGTCGACGAACTGACCGACCTCGTGGCGCAACACCCGCACCGGCAACGGTTTCAGGCGCTGCTGATGCTGGCGTTGTACCGCTGCGGCCGGGTGACCGACGCACTTGACGCCTACCGCGCGGCCCGCGTCCGGCTGGCCGACGAGCAGGCGCTCGAACCCGAGTCGCGGCTGAGCGACCTGCAACGCGCGATCCTGTGCGCTGATCCGGCGCTCGACGCACCGTTCGTGCGGTTTCCCGCGAGAACCCAGCTGCCACACGAGATCTGGTCCTTCGCGCGCACCGACCCGTTGTCCGACGAGGTGACCGTGGAGGTGCGCGACCTGTCGAAGAGATACGGCACCTCATGGGCGGTGGACGGCATCAGCTTCACCGCGCGCAAGGGCGAGGTGCTCGGTCTGCTCGGCCCGAACGGTGCCGGCAAGACCACGACCCTGCGCATTCTGTCCACTGTGGTCACACCGACCCGTGGCCAGATCTACGTCGGCGGTGTGCCGGGCACGCGGCACACCGAGCTTCGAAAGCTCATCGGCGTGCTGCCGGAGAGCGCCGGATATCCCGGCCATCAAACGGGTTTGGAGTTCTTGGCCTACCACGGAAGGCTCTTCGGCCTGTCGCGCGCCGAGGCACGTGAACGCGCCGCCCGGCTGCTCGGCCAGGTCGGGCTCAGCAACCGGGGCGGCGCCCGCATCGGCACGTACAGCCGTGGCATGCGGCAACGCCTCGGCATCGCACGGGCTTTGGTGAACAACCCGTCGGTCGTGCTGCTCGACGAACCTGCGGCCGGACTGGATCCGCCTGGTCAGCGGGACCTCCTCACCCTGGTGCGAACGGTTGCCGAGGCACGTGGAATCACGGTGGTGTTGTCCGCACACGCGTTGCCCGAGGTTGAGCGGATCTGCACCGGGGTGCTGATACTGGAACGAGGCAAGCTGGTCTCCGGTCAGGTGATGACGACATGACCCAGATGAGTCGGGTGCTGGTGATCGAGGACGAGGCGCCGTTCGCCGACGCGCTCGCGGAAGGTCTGCGCCAGGACGGGTTCGAGGTGGAGACCGCGACAGATGGCCTGCTCGGCCTGGACGCCGGGCTGACCCGGCGGTTCGACGCGATCGTGCTCGACCTGATGCTGCCGAGCCTGCCCGGTCTTGACCTGTGCGCGCAGTTGCGCCGCGCGGGAATCCGGGTGCCCGTGCTCGTGCTGACCGCTCGCGACGGCGAACTGGACCAACTGCGCGCGTTGCGCATCGGCGCGGACGACTTTCTCACCAAACCCTTCTCCTACCGGGTGTTGCTGGCTCGTCTGCACGCACTGCTGCGGCGGTCGGGGCTGCGCCTGGCCGACGTGCTGACCGCGGGTGATCTCGCGCTGGACCGGGTGGCCCGGCGCTGCCGCCGCGGCGAGACGGCGATCGAACTGACGCCACGCGAGTTCGCGTTGTTGGAGTTGCTCATGTCGCGACCGGGCCAGGTGGTGTCCAAGCGGTTCGCCTTGGAGGAGGTGTGGGACTCCGCCATCCCGGTCCAGTCGAACGTGCTGGAGGTCTACGTCGCCTATCTGCGACGCAAGATCGACCTGCCGTTCGGCACGCACGCCGTCGAAACCGTCCGGGGATCCGGCTACCGGCTGGCTCCCGATGGCGGTTAGCCGGCGAGCCGGCGTCCGCGTCCGGCTGACCGCGCTGGCGGTGCTGGTCGTGGGGCTGGGACTGGTCGTGGGCGGCGCGGTGGCGTTGACGCTGGTCGGCGACCAGCTCACCGGCAACGCCGAAGCTGAGGCCCGCCGCCAGGTCGACTCGTTCGCCTCCGTGATCGCCGACGGCTTGCCCTCCGCCCTTCCACCGCTCGTCCAGGTCGTCGCGCGGGACGGCTCGGTGCTCGGTGCCAGTTCCGAACTCGCACACACCCGACTGCTCGCGCTGTGGCCGGAAAGCGGTGTGGTCACGGGAACTTCACGACTGCCCGATGGTGAGCACCACGCCGTCGCCGGAGTACCTGCCTCGGTGCGCGATCGCTCCGTCGCCGTGTACGCCGCCGTGTCGCTGGAACACGCCGAGGAGGGCGTCGAGGCTGCCACAACGGCGTTGGCGATCATCGTGCCGCTCCTTCTGGTCGCGGCCGGCGGTACCGCGTGGCTGGTGGTAGGCCGCGCATTGCGTCCGGTGGAGGCGATCCGGGAACGGGTCACCGAGATCACCGCGAGCCAGCTCGACCGCCGGGTCCCGGAGCCGTCAGCCGATGACGAGGTGGGCAGGCTCGCTCGCACCATGAACGAGATGCTGGCCCGCCTCGAGGAGGTGCACGAACGGCAGCGCCGCTTCGCCGCCGACGCCGCGCACGAGCTGCGCAGCCCGTTGGCGAGCCTCCGCACCCGGCTGGAGGTCGGTCTCGCGCACCCGTCCAGCACGGACTGGGTGCGTGTCGCGGGCGACCTGCACCGCGAGGCGGTCCGGCTGGGCGACCTGACCGACGAGCTGATCGTGCTGGCACTCGCGGACGGGGTCACCGAGCCGGTCGAGTGGGTGGACCTGGATGAGGTGGTGCTGAACGAGATCGACGCGGTCCGCGCCCGCGGCGTCGTGGACGTCGAGCTGTCTCCGTTCTCCGCAGCCAGGCTGCGCGGCCGAGCGGGTGAGCTGAGTCGTGTCGTGCGCAACCTGCTGGACAACGCCGAACACCACGCACGGCACCGGATCACGGTCGGTCTGTGGTCGACGGAACGGTTCGCGGAGCTGGTCGTCGCCGATGACGGCCCCGGCATTCCGGATTCGGACCGGACGAAGGTGTTCGAGCGCTTCTTCCGCTCACAACGTGCCCGTGACCGCGACACCGGTGGCGTCGGCCTGGGACTGGCGATCGTGCGCGAGGTGACCGAGCGGCACGGCGGCGCGGTGTGGCTCGCCGACTCGACAGACGGCGCGCGCTTCCACGTCCGCCTTCCTCTGGCGGTGGAGCCGCCTGCCTGATCTTCACGATCCTCTAATCAACCGGCCGCACTGTCGTAAGGATGAAATTCCGCGCGTCGAGCGATGCGAGGTTCGGCGTCCGATCCGTGCTGGCGCTGGTGGCGTTGACGATCGTGGCCGTCCCGTTCGGCGTGCTCCTGCTCCTGGTGCGGGCCAGGTGGGGGCCGCTGCTGTCCGTGGACAACGGTGTCCGTGAGGAGTTGTACCGCTACACCGTCGAGCATCCGGTCTTCGCCATGGCCATGAAGACGATGAGCACGGTCGGTTCCACACCGGTCTACCTCACGGTGTTCGCCTTCGTGGCGGGGTGGCTGCTGCACCGGCGCCACCCGAGGTCCGCGGCGTTCGCGGTGGTGACGGTGGCAGGCAGCGCCGTGCTCAACGCGATGGTCAAGAGAGCCGTTCAGCGCGCCCGCCCGGTGGTGACCGACCCGCTGACCACCGTGACCGGCCTGAGCTTTCCCAGTGGCCACGCCCAGTCTGCCGTGGTCACTTACGCGACGCTGTTGTTGCTCTTCTGGTCTCTGCTGCGATCCATGTGGCGGCGAGTCGCCGTGTCCGTCGCGGCGGTGATGGTGCTTGGCATCGGCCTGTCCCGAGTCGCCTTGTCGGTGCACTACGTCTCCGACGTCTTCGCGGGGTACGTTCTCGGGATGGCCTGGGTCGTCGCGACGACCGCGCTGTTCCACACCTGGATCCAGGAGCTCCGCCCGGGGGTTCACCGCACCTGGTGACGTCCGGAACAGGTTGAGCGCACCGATCACCTGCTCACGCGGCCGCATCGGCACCGCGTCGACCGCGGTGAACCCCTGCGCGCGAGTCGCGATCACGAACCGGGGCCGGCGTTGCGGCGCTGCACCCAGGTCATCGCATCCAAGCTCGAAGCGGTCGACGGCCGCGCCGTCGACCGCCTCAAGCAGTTGGTGCGGGGCAGCGTGAGCGTACTGGTCGAGCAGTTTCCGTTCGTGACGCTGCTGTTGCGAGTATGTGGAAACAGCGAGACGAAACGGCAGGCGCCGGCCCGCCGCCGCGGCGTTCGACGGGTCACCGGCGGTCGATGACCCGCTGGAGCTTCCCGGTGGACCGTTCCAGGGTGCCCGGCGGCAGGATCTCGACGCTCACCGTGACGCCGATGTCGTTCTTGATCTTTGCGACTATCTCGTTGCCGGACATGGCATGCGCGGCTTCGACCCGCACGGTGAGGTGGTCCATCCGGTCCGCTTTGGACAGCACGAGCTGGAAGTGCGGCGCGGTGCCGGGGGTGGTGAGAACGATCTCCTCGATCTGGGTCGGGAACACGTTGACGCCGCGCAGGATGATCATGTCGTCGGTGCGGCCGGTCACCTTGGTCATCCGGCGGAACGGTGGATGTGCGGTACCGGGCAGCAACGTCGTCAGGTCGCGGGTGCGGTAGCGGATGATCGGCATGGCCTGCTTGGTCAGCGATGTGAACACCAGCTCGCCCTGTCCTTGGAGTGACTGCCCGTTCACCGCGTCGACCACCTCGGGGTAGAAGTGGTCCTCCCAGATGTGCAGGCCGTCCTTCGTCGACGAACTCTCCTGCGCCACGCCGGGACCGATCACCTCGGACAACCCGTAGATGTCGACGGCGTCCAACGCGAACCGGCTCTCGATCTCGGTTCGCATCTGCTCGGTCCACGGTTCGGCGCCGAACACGCCGACCCGCAGCGAAGTGGCCGCGGGGTCGAGGCCGGCGCGTTCGAACTCGTCCAGCAGCGTGAGCAGGTACGAGGGCGTGACCATGATGATGTCCGGCTTGAGGTCGGTGATCAGGCGGACCTGCCGCGAGGTCATCCCACCGGATGCCGGGATCACCGTGCAGCCCAGGCGCTCGGCGCCGTAGTGGGCGCCGAGACCTCCGGTGAACAGGCCGTACCCGTACGCCACGTGCACTTTGTCGCCGGGACGGGCGCCCGCCGCCACCAGCGACCGGGCCATCACGTCCGACCACGTGCTGATGTCGGCGGCGGTGTAGCCGACGATGGTCGGCTGCCCGGTCGTGCCGCTGGACGCGTGGATGCGGCTGACCTCGTGCTCCGGCACGGCGAACATGCCGTACGGGTAGCTGTCGCGCAGGTCCTGCTTGGTGGTGAACGGGAACTTCGCGAGGTCGTCGAGGCCGCGGCAGTCGTCGGGATGCACTCCGGCCGCGTCGAACTTCCGCCGGTACAGCGGAACGTTCGTGTACGCGTGCCGAAGTGTCCACTGGAGACGCTCGAGCTGAAGCGCGGCCAGCTCGTCGGTGCTGAAGGTGGGGATCATTTTTCGTGGGGTGCCTTGTAGGTCTTGGCCTGGTCGGCCTCGAACAGTTGCTGCACGTACTTCTGGCCGCCCGGTGCCGAGGCGTCGGGCTGGGCCACGTACACCTGACGGGTCGCGGGCGCCCCTGCCTTGCCGAAGTCCAGTGAGGCGACCAGGTCGCCGGTGTCGGCGGAGGTCGTCTGCTGCATCGCCGCGTGGATGCCGTCGCGCGTCAGGTCCTTGTTCTCACAGGCCTTCTTGAGCACCGTGCCCCAGACCTCGGCGACGGCGTACCCGTACGGAACGCCGGCGTGCGGCGGCTCCTTGAACCCTGCCGCGATGTACTTCGCCGCGATCTCCTTCGCCTTCGGGATGTCCGCGGAGAACGGCACCGTGCTGGCCACGACGTACATCTTGTCCAGTGCACCGGCAGCGGGACTCTGGTGCAGAACCGGGTCGAAGCTGGGGTTGTTGCCCAGGATCGGGACGTTCAGCCCGAGCGCTTTGTTAGCCGCGGCGACGGAACCGGTCTGGGTGGGCGTGGTCGTCAGCAGGATCGCCTTGACGCCCTGGCCCTTGAGTCCGGTGACCACGTTGGTCAGGTCGGTGTCGGTGGAGGTGATCTTGACCTCGGAGAGTTTCAACCCGTGCTGCTGGGCGTAGTACTTCGAGCCGCGCAGGCCGTTCGCGCCGTACTCGCCGTCGACGTAGATGTGCCCGACCGCGTCCCCGTCGGCGATCATGCCCTGTTTCTGCAGGTAGCTCAGTCCGTCGATCATCTCGACGTCGTAGGTGGTGCCGACGATCATCACGTACGGGTTGCTGAGCAGCTCGGACGACCACGAGGCCGGGGTTGTGGTCAGTTTGTCGGTCTCGAGGTTCTTGCCGAGCGCGGCCATGATCGGCGAGCCGACCAGCTGCACGAACCCGAGCACCTTCGGCTCGATCTGCGGGTAGAGCGTCTTCGCGGTGTCGGCCTTGTAGCCGTGGTCGACGATCTCCAGCTCGACCTGGCGCCCGCACACGCCGCCCGCCGCGTTGAAGTCCTTGGCCCACAGCTCGTTGCCGTGGGTGATGGCGGTGGCCAGGCTCTTGAACGGGCCTGTCTGGTCGGTCATCACGCCGAGCGTGATCTCGGTGTCGGTCACGCCGACGCCGGACTTCACCCCGCCCGAGCTCGTGTCCGTCGCGGTGCCTGCTTTCGTGCTGCACGCGGTGAGCAGCAACAGCGATGCCACCAGCACTCTCTTCATCGTCTCAACTCCTTGAGTCTGCGGCCGAGGGCGGCGAGCCCGCCGGGTTCGAACAGCACGACGAGCACGATGGCGGCGCCGTAGACGAAAGAACTGACCAGCACCGGCGTGATCGAACCGGTGAACCAGCCGAGGTCGGTGGAGTAGAGCGTCAACAACTGCGGCAGGCCGAAGACGACGAGCGCACCGACCACCGCGCCCGTCACGGAGCCGAGTCCGCCGATGATCACCATCGCGAGGAACGCGATCGAGGTGTTCACGCCGTAGGTGCCGAACTCGCTCTCATCGGGCTTGAGAATGTCGAACCACAGCACCGTCATCACGCCTGCCAGCCCCGCATACGCCGACGACACCGCGAACACCGCTGCTTTGGTGCGTGCCACGTCGACACCCATCGCCGTGGCGGCGGCCTCGTTGTCCCGCACCGCCCGCCAGGATCGGCCGGCTCTCGTGCGGACCGCGCCCCGCGCCAGCAGATACGCGATCGCCAGCAGCGCCAGGAACAGGTACCAGATCCGTTCGGCACCGCGGATCGGCAAGCCTGCGATCGCGAACTCACCGGAGTTGGAGAACGAGAACCCGAACAGCTCGAACGCCGCCGGGGCGCGTCCGGTGGAGGTGCCGCCGGTCAGCGTCTCCCACTCCTGCCCCAGATAGAGCCCCAGGAACACCAGTGCGAGCGAGGCGACGCCGAGGTAGATCCCCCGGAGACGGCCTGCCACGGGTGCGAACGCCATTCCGGTCAGTGCCGTGATCACCACCGCGCCGACCAACGCGAGCAGCGGATCCAGTCCCAGCCCGACGAGGTTGTCGCCCGGTCCGGAAAGGACGGTGTACGAGGTTGCGCCGACCAGCAGGAAGAACCCGTGCGCCAAGGACAGTTGCCCGGCCTGACCGGTGAGCAGCGTCAGCCCGATCGCGCCCACCGCGCCGATCATCATGTACTGACCGGCCTTGAGCCACTGCGCTTCGAGGTAGAGCGGCAACGCGAGCAGCACGAGCACACCCGCGAGCCAGAGAAGTCGTTTAGACACGGGTTGTCTCCCTCGTGCCGAACAACCCGGCCGGCCTCGCCACGAGAACCACGAGCATCACCAGGAAGATCGCGCTCTTGGCGAAGGCGAACGAGATGTAGTGCGTGGACAGCGCGTCGACCAGCCCCACGGTGATGCCGCCGACGATCGCGCCAGCCGTGGAGTCGAGACCGCCGATGATCGCGGCGGGGAACGCGGCCAGCGCGATCGAGTGCGTGCCGCGGGACAGGCCGGAGCCGGAGAAGTCCTGGGTGGCGATGAACAGCACCGCGATCCCGGCCAGCAGCCCCGCGACCAGCCAGACCGACGCGGTGACACGCGCGCTCCGGATCCCTGCCAGTGCGGCGGCCTCCCGGTTCTCCGACTGGGCGCGCATCGCGATGCCCCAGCTGGAGTACCGCTGCAGCAGGAAGAACCCGGTGATCAGCACGGTCGCGACGAGCAACGCCACCAGGTGAGTGCGGAAGAGCGTGATGCCACCGATCTGCAGCGGCTGGGCGTCCCAGGCGTCACCGATGAACGGCAGCGAGACGCCCAGTCGCCGCACCACCTCCTCGGTGATGATCACGTCTATGCCGATGGTCAGCAGTGCGAGGCTGAACGGGTCGGCGTGCCTGGATCGGGCCAGCAGCAGCCGTTCGACGGCCAGCGCGAGCAGGCCGGCGCTCAGGATTCCGAGGACAGCCGCGCCGGCCCAGCCGAGCGTGTCCCTGGTGACCAGCACGAGGTAGCCGCCGAAGAGCACGAGCGAGCCGTGGGCGAAGTTCACCACCTCGGTCGCCTTGAAGATCACCACGAACCCCAGTGCGAGCAACGCGAACACCGCGCCCTTGCCGAGTCCGTTCACGAGCAGCTGCACGAAGGTCGTCACGTCGTCACCCCGAGATAGGCCTTGATCACGCCGGGATCGTTCTGCACCTCGGCCGGGGTGCCGTCGGCGATCACCCGCCCGAAGTCGAGCACGGTGACCCGGTCGGCGATGCCCATGACCAGCTCCATGTCGTGTTCCACCAGCAGGACGGCGATGCCGAGATCGGCGCGGATCTGGCCGATCGTGGCCGCGAGTGCGGCGGTCTCCTCTGGGTTCAGCCCGGCCGCGGGTTCGTCGAGCAGGAGCAGCGACGGCTCGACGGCGAGCGCCCGTGCGATGTCCACCTTCTTCACCACGCCGTACGGCAGCGCGCCCACGGACTGGTCGACGGTGTCACCGATGCCGAGGAAATCGCAGATCTCCTTGGCACGTGCGCAATGCCGTCGTTCTTCCCGGCGCGTCAGCCCGAGTCCGCACGCGAGGAACCCGCCGCGAGTCAGCACGTGCCGGCCGAGCAGCACGTTGTCGAGCACCGTGGAGTGCGAGGAGAGCGCGGTGTTCTGGAAGGCTCGCCCGACCCCCAGCCTGGCGAGACGGTGCGGCCGGACGCGGGTCAGGTCCTCGTCACCCAGTCTGACGAGACCGGAGGTCGGCCGGTAGAGACCGCTGATCACGTTGAAACAGCTGGACTTCCCGGCGCCGTTCGGGCCGATCAACGCGTGCAGCGAACCGGGGGAGACGGTGAACGAGACCTCGTCGAGCGCGACCAGACCGCCGAATCTGAGGGTCACCTTGTCGACGTGCAGCATCACGACCACCTGGCCAGGGACCGACGTTCGTGCGCGGGCACACCCAGGTAGTGGTGGTGGACGTGGTCGGCGATCTCGGCGGACGGTCCGGACGCGGCGACGGTGCCGACGTTCAGCACGACAGCGCGGTCGGCGACCTCCAGTGCCATCGCGGCGTTCTGCTCGACGAGCACGACCGCGGTGCCCTGGGCGTGGATCTCGCGGATGGTCTCGCCGATCCGCTCGACCATCTTGGGTGCCAGTCCCAGCGACGGTTCGTCGAGCAGCAGGAGCTTCGGCCCCGACATCAACGCCCGGCCGATCGCGAGCATCTGTTGTTCGCCACCGGAGAGCAGACCCGCCTTCTGGGACGCGCGGTCCGCCAGCACGGGGAAGAGCGCGTGGACCCGTTGCCCAGCCGCTGCCCGGTCCGCCGCAGACCGGGCAGCGACCCCTCCGGCACGGAGGTTCTCGGCGACGGTCATCCGACCGAAGATCTGGCGCCCTTCCGGAACGCCGACAACGCCGAGACGGACGATCTCAGCTGGATCGAGCCCGTCGGTCCTGGCCGATCCGTAGTGGACTGTTCCGGCGAGCACCGAGCCCCGGTGCAGCCGCAGCGTTCCCGAGATCGCGCGAAGCAGAGTGGACTTTCCCGCGCCGTTCGTGCCGAGCACCGCCAGCACGCCGTCGCCGGGAACGTCGAGATCCACGCCGTGCAGTGCCGTCACCGAACGGCCGTAGCGCACCCGCAGATTCCGGACTGTCAGCACTGACATCCCTCCGCTCCTGTCGGCCGACAGTCTGCGGAGAACCCGGTGCGTCCCCACACCCCCAGGTGGAGAGGTCGGTTATAACAAACCGGCCTCGCTGGCCTTGCCGATGGCCTCAACCCTGTTGCGCGCGCCCAACTTGTGCAGCGCGGACTGCAGATAGGTCTTCACCGTGTTGCGGGTCAGGCCGGTCGACTCGGCGATCTCGGGATTTGTGCGCCCCTGCGCGGCGAACCTGAGCACCTCGTACTCACGCCGCGTCAACCCGCTGCGCGCCAACGCTTCCGAGCGTTGAGCGTGGTGTGGCGCGATCCGCGGATCGATGATCCGCTCGCCGTGCAGCACCTGTCGCAACGCCGCCATCAGGTCCGTGCCCGCGACGTCCTTGACCAGAGCGCCGTTCGCGCCTGCTTCCAGGGAGGCCGTGATGCCGTGGTGGTCGGCGTGCGCGGTGAAGACGACTATCTTGGCGGGCGGGTGGACCTTGCGCAGTTCCGCGATGACCTCTGGCGCCAGCATGTCCGGCAGCCGCAGGTCGAGCAGCACGAGATCGGGCTTCAGCTGGGTGATCCGTTCGATCGCGGCACGCCCGGACTCGGCGGAACCGATGATCCGAAGCGTCGGATCCGACTGCAGCAGCAACGTCACTCCGTCGCGCACGACCGGGTGGTCGTCCACCACGAACACGCTCGCCGTCATCGCGGCAGCCAGCCGCGCAGCGTGCAGCCTCCGTCGTCGTCCCGGACGAGGCTCACGTGCCCGCCGAGGCGCACGGCACGTTCGGCGAGCGTCCTGATACCGAGGCCGCTGCCGGGCGTGGTTGTCGCGTCTCCGGTGCCGTCGTCGGCGACGACCACGTGCACACCACCGTCCTCGCACGAGCCGAGACTGACGATCACAGACTGCGGGTTGGCATGTTTCTCGACGTTCAGCAGGCCTTCCCTGACCACCGCCACGAGCAGCGTCGTGCGCTCGGCGTCGAGCGGTGCCACGTTGCCCAGCTGGACGAACCGCGCCGGCACACCGGTCCGGGCCTCGAACGACCGGGCGTACTCTGCGATCTCCACCGGCAGCGCCCGTTCCGGCGTCGTCTCGGCCATCACGAGCAGCGACTCCCGCAACGCGTTGGAAGCCGCGGAGACGTCGCACTCCAGCTTCCGCAGCCGATCGGCCATCGCCGGATTGTCCTCAATGGACCTGTGCAGGTCGCGGACCTGGACCCCGATCAGGAACAGCATCGCGCCGACCGAGTCGTGCAGGGCGCTCTGCATCCGCTGGCGTTCGGCGGCGACCGCGTCGGCCTCGCGGGCCTCCGTCGCGTCGGCGATGCGCAGCGCGGTCGCGGCCTGCCCCGCGATCTCGTGCATCCGGTCGACCGCGAAGTCGCCGAACGTGGCGGACTTGCGCATGGCGGCGTAGGCGATCGCGAGAGTCTGACCCTCCCGGTCGATGATCGGCACCGTGAGCATCCCGCCGATGCCCTCATGCCGCACCTGCGCGTCGAAGTGATGCGTGATGGCGGGTGAGCTGACGTAGTCGGTGACCCGCACGGCGGTGCCCAGGGCGAGCGCCCGGCCGCCGATGCCCTGGCCGATCGGCACGACCAGGTTCTGCAGCTGGTCGGTCCTCGTGCCGGACATCCACCTGACGACGGCCCGGTCCGGGGTCTCCACGTCCGCGACGAACCCGGAGTCGGCGCCGACCATCGTCCGGATCAGCCTGGCGGTGCCGTGCATGGCCACCACCCGGTCCATCACGGTGAGCAGCCCGTCGCGCTCGCGCAGCAACTCGTCGAGCGCGGTGAGACGCTCGGCGACCCGGTCCGCGGCACGCTCGACGGTCATCCGGTGACCTTCGCACATCGGGGTTCGAACACGGTATCTCCAGGTGGAGAGGCTCCTCAGTACGTCATCCCGCCGTAGATGAACGCGGCGAGCGCGTCCTCGTCGGCCTTCGTCGTGCCGAGGTGCAGCGAGTTGTAGCAGTAGAGCTCCAGCAGGCTGATGATCATCGCCGCGACCCCCGCCGCGTCGGCGATCGGCCTGCCGAAGTGCGCACGGGTCTCGGCGACGTGGTCACGCCAGATCTTGAGGTCACCCTCGCGGATCTGCTCGCGCAGGACCGCGAACTGGGGATCGGACGCGGCCGCCTCGTAGATCGCGACCATCTCCGGCAGGTAGTCGCGATAGGTCTGGCAGTAGGCCCTGATGTGCTTGCGGACGTCCTCTTCCGTCGTCATGGTGTGGTGATCGCCGGACGAGTGCACGACGTGCGAGCGCCGTGCGGTGAGGAAGTCGTCCGCGAGTGCCTTGAGCAGGGCCGGCTTGGACTCGAAGTAGCGGTAGATGCCGCCGGCGGCCCTGCCGGCCTCCTCGGTGATGTCGGTGATCTTCGTGATCGTGTAACCCTGCCTGGCGAACACCCTGCGCGCCGCGTCCTTGAACTCCTCCGCCGCCCTGGTCATGAGAAGAACAGTTCGGCGGGGGAGTCGACCAGGATCCGCCGCAGGTCGGCGGGTGCCCAGCGGGGGAGGAGGTTGAGCAGCTCACCGGTGTCGCGCCGGCCGTCGGGCAGGTGCGGCCAGTCCGAACCCCACACCAGCCGGTCGGGCCGGGCCTGGACCAGTGCGGCCACCAGTGGTTCCACAGTGGACAGTGGCAGGTTCTTGGCCAGCCGGTACGCGCCGGACAGTTTGATCCAGCAGTTGCCCTCCGCCAGCAGTCCGACGAGCTTCGCCGTGTCGAGTCCGTAGCCGATGTGGTCGACGACGTACGGCACGCGCAGGCGTGGCAGGAAGTCCAGCAGCCGCTCCAGCACCGCACCCGGCGTGTAGAACTGCAGGTGCCAGCCCCGCGGCAGGGCTCGTTCGGCCATCCGTTCGACGTAGCCGGTCAGGTCGGCGACCGGCCAGTCGGCCCGTGCGAAGAGGTCCAGCCGGATCGCCCGGACACCCAGCTCGTGGAACCGGTCCAGCTCGGCGTCGGGCAGGTCCTCCTCGATCCGCACGACCGCGCGGCACCGGCCACCGAGCTTCCGCAGGACGTCGAGGGTGAGGCTGTTGTCGTTGCCGTAGAAGGTCGGTTGCACCAGCACCATCCGTTCGACGCCCAGGAACCGCGTCACGGCGAGGTATTGGTCGAGAGTGCCGTCCGGGAACGTGTACTGGGGCTCGTCGACGTGCGGATAGCCGGCCTCGAACACGTGGAAGTGCGTGTCGCAGCTGCCCGGCGGGAGCACGAACGTGGGCCTGGTGTTGGTGCCGGCCGGGCGCATCGGCGTGGTCTGGGCGATCGTCATGAGAACTCCTTCAGAACCAGTCCGGCCCGTGCGGACGCGCCGGCGTACAGGAGATCGGTGTCGGTGCCGGTCATGAACAGCGGGCAGACGCCCAGGGGGAGCAGCGACTTCAGCAGCTGGAGATCTCCGACGCCGCCGAGCTGCAGCAGCTTGCCGTGCTCCCGGCACGCCTGCGCCACCTCGGCGACGTGCGAGCGGATGCGGGTGTGGTCGCCGGGAGATCCCAGCTCCGCGGTGAGGTCGTTCGCGCCGATGCCGAGCATGTCGACGCCGTCGATCGCGGCGATCTCGCGCGCGCCGGCGACGCCGTCCGGGGTCTCGACGAGGATCTGCACGATCGTCGACTCGTCCAGCCACGGGTTGAGCTCGGCCGCGGGCGTCGGGCGCATGTCCAGCATCGGCACCATCGCGAGCTGGGAGCGCTGGCCGCGCGGCGGAAACCGGCAGGCACGGGCGACCGTCCGCGCCTCCAGAGCCGTGTCGACGCGCGGCGCCACGATGCCCTGCGCGCCGCAGTCGAGGAGCCGGCCGATCGCGCCGTACTCGCGTTCCTGCACCCGCACGAACGGCGTGAGCCCCAGGTCGGCGGCGGTCGCGCAGAGCTGGGCGGCGACGTCGAGCGACATGGTGGAGTGCTCCAGGTCGATCATCACCGCGTGATGCCCGGTGGCCCTGGCGATGCGCACCACGTCCGGGGTCCGGCCGCTGCGGATCGGCAGCATCAGCGTCGGCCTGCCCTCGTGCAACCGCTGCAGGAACGAACTCACGGTGCGCCTCCCCGATCGTTGCTTGCGTCACAGCCAGGCACGACGCTACCGTGAAAATGAATTCAGATTCAACACTGCGAACGAGGTGGTGCGCGTGTCTCTCCTGACCGAGGTGTGGCGGATACCCACGTCGGGCGCCCGTGGCGTCACGCCGTTCACCATCGGTGACGGTGAGTTCCTGGCGATCCCGCAGCTCGCGATGGACGCCGAGGGCACCCCGCCAGGCATGAACGGCGGCGACAGCGACACGGACCTGCTGGTGCTCATCCGTGAGCCCGGCGGGTACGCCGAGTACCAGCGGATCCCGGCGCCGGGAGGCGAGGACGCCGAGGTCTTCACCGTCGACGGCACCGTCTACCTGGCGGTGGCGAGCATCCGGACGGGTCGCGGGCCGTACCGGTACGCGACGAACTCGGTGATCCACCGCTGGGACGGCGAGAAGTTCCAGCCGTTCCAGGAGATCCCGACGTACGCGGCCAAACAGTGGAAGCACTTCAGGATCGACGACCGGGACTTCCTCGCGCTGGCACAGGGCGTCACCGTGCGCCCGGAGGAGAACCGGCCGTCGGTGATCTTCGAGTGGAACGGTGCGGAGTTCGTGCCGTTCCAGGTCATCGACTCGCAGTGGTCGTACAACTGGCACCACTTCGAAGTGGACGGCGAGCACTACCTGGCGCACGCGGACCACGCCGCGCGGTCGGTGCTGTTCCGCTGGACCGGCGACCGGTTCGCGGAGCACCAGCCCCTGGCGCCGTCCGGCGGCCGGGCGTTCGCGACGTTCGAATCGGACGGCTTGCTCTACCTGGCGGTCGCGGTGATCGACCACGACTCGCTGCTCTACCGCTGGGACCACGGGGCGTTCACGCTGCACCAGGTTCTCGGCGGTCCCGGCGGCCGTGAGTTCGCCGTGTTCGGCAGCTACCTGATCCGCGTCAACTTCATCACGGGTCCACGGGAGAACCCCATGACCCGGCAGGAGTCACAGGTCTACGAGTGGGACGGAGAAGTGCTCGTGGACGTGGCGCACTTCCCGACCTCGGGCGGCACGGCCGTGTCGGTGATCGGTGACCTGGTCGCGGTGTCCAACAGCCTCACCGAGGACGTCCGGTTCCGCACCGACACGGTCATCTACCGGTGGACACCATGACGAGCCCTGAACTCACCGCGCTGTTCGAGACCTACACCGGCGGCCCCGACAACATCGGCGCCCGGCTCGCGCAGGCCCACCGGGAGTTGGCGAAGAACGACCCGCTGATCGTCGCGACCGGGCGTGACCTGGCGTTGTTCCCCGGCTCCGGCTGGCCGCCCGAGGTCGAGAGCTTCCGGCTTGGCACACGCGGGTTCAAGGAACTGACCGGGATCTCGCACCTCGGCCCCGCGGTCGGCTCCCTCGTGATGATCCGCGAGATGCGCGGTGACGCGTGGCGGCCGGACGGCGAGCAGTTGCTGGCCGACGTGCGGAAGGCCCGCGAGGCCAACAGCGTCGGGCTCTGGCAGGACGTGCTGGCCGTCGACGCGTTCCGCGGTCTCGAACAGCAGATCGCGGACATGGTCGACTACTCGTGCGCCGTCACCGCGAGATACCTCGAGCGCGCACTGTCCGAAGAGGACTATCTCTGCGCGGAGACGTTGCACCGGGACTACCTCGACGGCGGACCCGTCCCGATCAACCGCATGATGGTGGCGACGTTCTTCCTGGCCGGCATGGACGCGGCCCACCGAGTCCTGCGGTGGCTCGACGAGTGGGAACTCGACTGGCAGAACGCGATGGTGCTCATCGCGGGCAGGCAGGGCAGACCCACCGCCGGCGTCACCTGGAACACCAGCAGCGTCGCCACGTTCATCCTCGGCGCCGCCCGCGGCAAGCTCCCGCTCGAAAGGCTCTACATGGCGCCGCACGCGCCCGTGTTCGACACTCCCGTCGACGGCGACGTCTCGCAGGTGGCGGCGATGGAAACCGGCCTCCGCACGCTCTGGTCCAGCATCAGGGCGACCGTGGAGCTCGGCGGCACGATGTTCCCTGGCCACCCCCGGTTCGAACCCGACGGCCACACCCCGTCCGTCATCCGGTCCGCCACTGACTTCTCCGCGCTCGTCGGCAGGTTGCGCCTCGTGCTCGAGGACCCGCGTCAGCTGCTGTCCGCGGCGGTCACCGACTTCGCGGTGGACCAGCTGGTGGCGAACGACAACGACCCGGCGAAAGTCGTCGTGCCGGGCCTCACCGGAGTCCACTACCCGGTCCAGAACTGATTCGGCACAGCCTTGATCTGGAGAACCTCATGCAACGGCGCATCCCAGAACTCAGCAGGCGAACGTTCCTCCTCGGCTCCGGTGCCGTGCTCCTGACAGCGTGCAGCGGCGGCACAACGAGCGGTGGAGGCTCCGGACCACTCCGGATCGGTGCCTCGCTGCCGCTGACCGGCCCGGTCGCGGACGTGTCCAAGCCCGGCTACCAGGGCTACCAGGCGTGGCAGAAGAAGATCAACGCGGCCGGCGGGTTGCTCGGCAGGCAGGTCGAGTTCGTCGTCCTCGACGACGGCTTCGACCAGAACACCGTGGTGGCCAACTACAACCGCCTGATCAGCCAGGACCGGGTGGACCTGCTGCTCGGCACCTTCTCGTCGTTCCTGAACCTGCCCGCGTCCACCATCGCCGAACGGCACGGCATGCTCTACATCGAACCTTCCGGCGGCGCTGCGGAGATCTTCGAACGCGGCCTCAAGCGGCTCTTCTTCGCCCAGCCGGGCACGACCAAGGACGTGCCGGACCGGTTCGTGGACTACATCACCGCGCTGCCACCGGGTGATCGGCCGCGGACAGCGGCGTACTCGACGCAGAACGACCCGAGCGCGGACGTCCCGGTGCAGATCTTCCAGCAGAAGTTCGAGGCGCTCGGCATCAGAACTGTGCACAGCACGAACTACCCGGCGGACACGGCGAACTTCGACGCGATGGCCGCGACGATCGCCCAGGCGGCCCCGGATCTCGTGGTGCACGGCGCGGTGACCGCGGACGGCGTCGGCATGATCAGGTCGTTCCAGAAGGTCGGATTCAGCCCGAAGTTCCTCTTCCAGACCAAGTCACCGTCCGATCCGCTGACGTTCCCCGACGGCATCGGCAAGGGCAACACCGAGGGCATCTTCACCACCGCTGCCTGGCACCCGAAGGCGAAGACGCCGGGCAACGCCGAGTTCGTCGAGGCGTACAAGGCCCAGTTCAACGAGGAACCGACAGAGGACGCGGCCTCGTCCTACACGGCGACCCAGGTGCTGGAAGCCGGGGTGAAGGCCGTCGGGAAGATCGACCAGGACGCCATCGCGCAGTGGCTGCACGCCAACTCGGTGCCGACGGTCTCCGGGACCCTGGCGTGGGACGAACGCGGGGTGCCGAAGGCGTCGATGCTGCTGGTGCAGTGGCAGAAGGGCCAGATCGAGGTGGTCGCGCCCTCCGAGGCGGCGACCACCCAGAACGTCGTGCGCCCGAAGCCGGGGTGGGCGTGACGTGGTCACCTTCCTGCAGTCACTGGTGTTCGGGGTGCTGGTCGGCGGGGTGTACGCGCTCGCGTCGTCCGGTCTCTCGCTGATCTTCGGCGTGATGCGGATCGTGAACCTCGCGCACGGCGGCCTGATGGTCGCCGCCGCGTTCCTCACCTACACCATCTGGAACTCCACCGGGCTCGACCCGTTCCTCGCGATACCACTGGTGTGCGCGGCGCTGTTCGCGCTCGGGTGCCTGCTCTACCAAGGGGTCATCCGGTTCGCCTGGCGTGGTGGAGAGGCGTCGATCATCCTGGCGACGCTCGCGCTGGCGATGATCATCGAGGGCGTGCTGGCGCTGGTGTGGGGTGCGGAGCCGCACAACGTGACACCGTCCTATGTGAACTCCTCGTTCCGGCTCGGGCCGATCGTGTTCCCGGCCGTGCAGGCGATCGGGTTCGTCATCGCCTGTGTGCTGCTCGGCGCGCTGTACCTGCTGCTGAACGGGACCTGGCTCGGCAGGGGAGTGCGGGCTGCCGCGGCGAACCCGACGGGCGCGACGCTGACCGGTGTCCGGGTCGAGCGGGTCAACGTCGTCACGTACGCGATCGGCGTCGCGCTGACCGGGGCGGCCGGGGCGATCGTCTCGGTGCTCGCGCCGTTCATGCCGGACTCGGGTGACCGGTGGATCGGCATCGGCCTGGCGATCGTCGTGCTGGGCGGCATGGGCAGCCTCGCCGGTGGCCTGGCCGGCGCCCTGCTGTTCGGGATCGCGGAAACCATGACCACGACGTACGTCTCGACCGCCTGGGCCACGGCGGTGCCCTTCGTGGTGATCATCGCCGTGCTGCTGGTGCGTCCACAGGGGATCTTCGGGCGCACGACACGGAGGGACGTGATGGCCGGATGAGGAAGCTCCTTCCGCTGGGCGCGCTGCTGGTGGCGTGCGTGCCGCCGTTCTTCGTGGACAGCTACTACCAGAACATGCTGATCATGGTGTTCCTGCTGGCGATCATGGCCGGCGGCTGGAACGTCATGGGTGGCTACACCGGCTACATCTCCTTGGGGCACAGCGCCTTTCTCGGCGTCGGCGCGTACACCACGGGCATTCTCGCGAACGCCTGGGGCGTGTCGCCGTTCCTCACGGCACCGTTGGGCGGTGTCGCGGCGGGTGTGCTGGCCGCATTGCTCGGACTGGTGACGGCACGGGCTCGCGGCACGGTGTTCATCATCGTGACGTTCGCCCTGCTCGCGTTGCTCGGCATCGTCGCGGTGAACTGGTCTTCACTGACCAACGGCAGCCACGGCCTGGTCCTGGCGATCCCGACCTGGGACGCCGCCTATGCCAACTGGCCCTTCTACTACGCACTCCTCGGGTTGCTGGCACTGACGGTGCTGATGTCGTGGGCGATCCGCCGGAGCAGGTTCGGGATCGGCCTGCTGGCGATCCGCGACGATGAGGAGAAGGCCGCGGGCCTCGGCATCAACACCCCACGGCACAAGTTGCTGGCGTTCGTGGTCAGCAGTGTCCCGATCGGTGTCGCGGGCGGGATCTACGGCTACTACCTGTCGTTCCTCGACCCTCGCGCGATGTTCACGATCGTCGCGAGCATCACCCTGGTCCTCGCCGCCCTGCTCGGCGGCGCGGGCACGCTGTGGGGCCCGGTCATCGGCGCCCTGCTGGTCGAACCGTTCTCGCAATGGACCAACCAGCAGTTCACCGGACCTGACGCCGGTGCGTGGCGGCTGGTGCTGTTCGGCGGCGTGCTGCTGCTGGTCGTGTTGTTCCTGCCGCACGGAATCCTGCCGGAGATCCAGAAGCGCTTGAAGCGAACGCCTGCCACGGCACCGGTCGGCAAGCGCCTCGACCACCTGCCGGTCGCGCGGCCGTCCGGTCCCAGGACGTTCGGACCGGCCCTGCTGGAGGTCACCGGCCTGCACAAGGGCTTCGGCGGGCTGCGGGTGCTCGACGGGTGCTCGTTCGACGTGAAGCGCGGCTCGATCACCGGCCTGATCGGGCCGAACGGCTCCGGCAAGACCACCGTGTTCAACCTGGTCCACGGCCTCCTGCGCGCCGACTCCGGCACGATCTCGCGGCCGCCCCGCCTCGCCCGCACCTATCAGCTGACCCGTCTCTTCCCGCGCCTCACCGTGCGGGAGAACCTGCTCGCCGGTGCTCGCCGGCCGGAGAAGGCCATGGAGCTCCTGGAGTTCATCGGTCTCGCCGACTACGCCGACAAGCTCGCTGACAGCCTCTCCTACGGCCAGCAGAAGCTCGTCGAACTGGCCCAGGTGCTCATGCTCGACCCGGACCTCGTGCTGCTCGACGAACCCGCCGGCGGCATCAACCCGACCCAGATCGAGCAGATGGCGGGCCTGATCCGGCAGCTCAACTCGTCCGGAACCACCTTCCTGATCGTGGAGCACAACATGCCGCTCGTGCTGAGCCTGTGCGACGAGGTGCACGTGCTGGCCAACGGCCACCGCATCGCCTCCGGCACCCCGCAGGAGATCCAGCGGGACCCGCTCGTGCTGGACGCCTACCTCGGCGCGGACTTCCGGGAACTCCACGGGACGAACTCATGATCACCGTCGAGGGCGTGTACGCCGGCTACGGATCCGGCGATGTGCTGCAGGGCCTTGACCTCGTCGTCGAGGAGGGATCGGTGACGTGCGTCGTCGGTCCCAACGGCGCCGGGAAGTCGACGGTGCTGCGGACCCTGAGCGGCCTGCTGAAGCCACGACTGGGCCGGATCAGGCTGGGGGACAGGGTGATCAGCGGCCTGCACCCGGCGGACGTGCTGAGTGCCGGCGTGGTCCAGGTACCGCAGCAGAACGGGCTGTTCCCCGCGATGACCGTGCGGGAGAACGTCCTGCTCGGCGGCTACGTGCGGCGGCGCGACAAGGAGTTGTTGCGCCGTCGGTACGACGAGCTGACCGCGATGTTCCCGATCATCGCCGAACGAGCGGGCGACCCGGCGGGCAACCTGTCGGGTGGCCAGCGCCGGATGGTGGAGTTCGCCAGGGCGTTGATGATCGACCCGAAGGTGGTGCTGCTCGACGAACCGTCGCTCGGCCTGGATCCGAAGGCGCTCGAGTCGGTGCGCGACTCGGTCGCCGCCATGAGGGAGGCCGGGATGACCGTGCTGATGGTGGAGCAGAACGTGCGGTTCGGGCTGGGCATCGCGACACACGGCGTCGTCATGGAGAGCGGCAGGGTGCTGCTCACCGACACCGCTGAGGGGCTGTCGGCCAACGAGGAGATCGGGGAGCTGTTCCTCGGAGGTGTGCCGCGTTAGCGCGTGATGCCGCCGTAGACGAACCCGGCGAGCGTGTCGACGTGCTTCCGCGTCGCCTTGTCCTGCCGCAGCGTCGTGTAGCAGTAGCTCTCCAGCAGGCTCACCACCATGTCGGCGAGAACGCCGGAGTTGGTGGTGGGCACGCCGAGGTGCGCCCGCAGCTCCTTGATGTGGGCACGCCAGATCGTGAGGTCCCTGGAGCGGATCTGCTGCTGGATCTCGGCGAACTGCGGATCGGACGCGGCTGCCTCGTAGATCGCCACCATCTCGGCCAGGTAGTCCTGATAGGACTTCCAGTACGCCCGCACGTGGTCGCGGACGTCCTGCTCGGTCTCCATCGTGTGACCGTGGCCCGACGCGTGCACGACCCGCTCGTGCCGCGCCTCCAGGAAGTCGTCCGCCAGCGCCCGCAGCACCGCGGCCTTGGAGTCGAAGTAGCGGTAGATGCCGCCGGTGGCACGGCCGGCCTCCGCGGTGATGTCGGTGATCTTCGTGGCGGTGTAGCCCTGCCTGGCGAAGACCCGCCGGGCCGCGTCCTTGAACTCCTCGGCCGCGCGGTCCGACTTCGACGTGGTCACCAAGGCCTCCTGTTGAAAGTGACGTCACTTTCAACTGTACGTCCTGGCCACCAGCGTCAGAACGTCGTAGGTCGCGACCGGCGCGTCGTCCTGGTTCGTGACGACGGCGTCCCAGCGGACTTCGCCGTAGTCGGCGTTGGCGCGCGGCGTGATCTCCTTGACCGTCAGCTTCACCGCGATGACGTCACCGGCCTTCACCGGCGTGAGGAACCGCAGGTGGTCGACACCGAAGTTGGCCAGCACCGGACCGGGCCGGGGTTCGACGAACAACCCGGCCGCCAGCGACACCACCAGGTAGCCGTGCGCGACGATGCCGCCGAACAACGGGTTGGCCGCCGCCGCTTCCGGATCGGTGTGCGCGTAGAAGGTGTCGCCGGTGAACTCGGCGAAGTGGTCGATGTCGGCGAGCGTGACCTGCCGGGTCGCGGACACGACGGTGTCGCCGATCCTCAGTCCCTCCAGGCTCTTGCGGAACGGGTGCACCTCGTCGACGAACCGCTTCGACCCGGTCGTCCACCGGCCGGTGATCGCGGTGAGCATGTCCGGCGAGGCCTGCACGGCGGTGCGCTGCATGTGGTGCAGGACGCTGCGGATGCCGCCCAGCTCCTCGCCGCCACCCGCACGGCCGGGGCCGCCGTGCACGAGCATCGGCAACGGGCTGCCGTGCCCGGTCGACTCGGCCGCGTCGTCGCGGTTGAGCACCAGGATCCGGCCGTGCCACGGCGCGGTGCCGAGCACGATCCGCCTTGCCACACCGGGATCGTTCGTCACGAGGGACCCGACCAGACTGCCCTTGCCCCGCGCCGCCAGTTCGATTGCTTCGGACGCTGTGCGATAGGTGAGCACGGTGCTGACCGGCCCGAACGGTTCGATGTCGTGCGGCTCGGCGGCGCCAGGCCAGGCGCGGAGCAGAACGGGGGAGAGGAACGCGCCGCGCTCGGCGTCGGCGTCGATCAGGTCAGCTGGGCGGTCGCCGAACACGACATCGGCGGCGTTGCGCAGCGACTCGATCGCCCTGCGGACGTCCTGGCGCTGACCGAGCGACGCCAGCGGGCCCATCCGCACGCTCTCGTCCGCCGGATTGCCCACGGTGATCTCGGCGAGCCGGGCGATGATCGCGTCGACGACGGCATCGGCGATCGGCTCTGGCACGATCGCGCGCCGGATCGCTGTGCACTTCTGACCGGCCTTCACCGTCATCTCGGTGACGACGCCCTTGACGAACAGGTCGAACTCGGGGTGGTCGACCGTGACATCGGGTCCGAGGATCGAGCAGTTGAGCGAATCCGCTTCCACACCAAGGCGTACACCACCGTGCTGCACGTTCGGGTGGTTGCGCAGAATGCTCGCCGTGTGCGCGGACCCGGTGAAGGCGACGGAGTCCTGCTCGTTCAGTTCGTCGAGCAGGCCACGCGGGCTGCCGGACAGCAGCTGCAGCGAGCCTTCCGGGAGGATGCCGGACTCGACGATCCGCCGGACGACGGCCTCGGTCAGGTAGGCGGTCTGGCTCGCCGGCTTCACGATGCTGGGCAGCCCGGCGAGGAACGCGGGCGCGAGCTTCTCCAGCATGCCCCACACCGGGAAGTTGAACGCGTTGATCTGCACCGCGACACCCGGTCGCGAGGTGTGCAGATGCTGGCCGAGGAACGTGCCCTCGCGGCCGAGCCGCTCCAGGCCGCCGTCCAGCACGACGGTGTCGTTCGGCAGTTCGCGCACGCCTTTGCTCGCGTAGCTGAACATCGTGCCGAACCCGCCGTCGATGTCGACCGTCGAGTCGCGCCTCGTCGCGCCGGTGCGGAACGACAGTTCGTACAGGAAGTCCTTGTCCGCGCTGAGGTGCCTGGCCAGTTCCTTGAGCAGCAGGGCGCGCTGGTGGAACGTCAGCGCGCGGATGGCAGGGCCTCCGACGTGCCGCGCGTGCTCGACCATGGCCCGCAGATCGAGCCCGTCGCTCGACAGGCGCGCGACCACCTCGCCGGTCGTGGCGTCCAGCAGCGGTTCGCCCTCGGCCTTGGCCCGGAACCAGCTCCCGGCGGCATAGCTCTCCAGCAAAGCGGTCACGGTCGAGAGTCCTTTCGCGGGAGGCGGCCGCCCAGGTATAACAGAACGATCGGTCAGTAAATCACCCCCAGAAGGAGACCCCCGATGACAGTTCCAGCCGTGGTGGGTGTCTACGGGGGTGGCCGGATGGGCGCCGGAATCGCCCACGCGTTCGCGGTCGCGGGCAGCGCTGTCACCGTGGTCGAGAACGACGACCGCGCCGCGGCGGCCGCACGAGCCCGCGTCGAGAAGAGTCTGGCGAAGTCGGTGGAACTGGGCATGACCGTCACCGGCACCGTCGAGGTGGTCACCGGCCCGGAGGCGTTGGCCACCGCGAGTCTCGTGATCGAGGCGGTTCCCGAACTGCCAGAGGTGAAGCACGCCGTGCTCGCGACCGTCGCCCGCTGCGCGCCGGACGCGGCGATCGGCACGAACGCCAGCTCGTTGCCCATCGACGCCCTCGCCGGCGCGCTGCCCGACCCGTCCGTCCTCATCGGACTGCACTTCTTCAACCCCGTCCCGGCCAGCGATCTCGTCGAGGTCGTGGTCGGCGCCCGCACCGCTCCCGAGCTCGTGGTGAGGGCTCAGGAATGGGTGGAGGGCCTGGGCAAGCACGCCATCACCGTGCGGGACTCACCGGGATTCGCGAGCAGCCGTCTCGGCGTCGCGATCGCGCTCGAGGCGATACGCATGGTCGAGGAAGGCGTCGCCACCGCGGAGGACATCGACAACGCCATGACGCTGGGTTACCGGCATCCGGTCGGCCCGTTGCGCACCACGGACATCGTCGGCCTGGACGTGCGGCTGGCGATCGCCGAGCATCTCTCCCGCGAGCTGGGCCCCCGGTTCGCCCCGCCACAGGTGTTGCGGGACGAGGTCGCGGCCGGGCACCTCGGCCGCAAGACCGGTGAGGGGTTCTACCGGTGGTGACGACCAGGCGGCGCGGCCGGCCGGGCTACGACCAGGAGTCGCTGCTGAGGGCGGCTGCCGAACTGTTCCACGAGCGCGGCTACGACAGCACGAGCATCCAGGACCTGGCGACCCGCCTCGGTGTCGGGAAGTCCGCCATCTACCACCACGTGCCGAGCAAGGAGTCGCTGCTCGGGCTCGCCGTCGACCGCGCGCTGGACGGCCTGTTCGCCCAGGTCGCGCAGCTCGGCGACGACGGCCGCGCGGTCGACCGCCTGGAGCAGCTCGTCCGCGGCAGCGTCGCCGTGCTGGCCGATGAGCTGCCGTTCGTCACCCTGCTCCTGCGCGTGCGCGGCAACACGGAGACCGAGCGCGCCGCGCTGGTCCGCCGCCGCGAGTTCGACGGCATCGTCACGGACCTCGTCACCCAGGCCGTGGCCGAGGGCGATCTGCGCGCCGACGTCGAACCGGCCACGGTCACCAGGCTGCTCTTCGGCATGGTGAACTCGCTCATCGACTGGTATCGGCCGAGCGGTGGGCTCACTCCCGCCGACCTCGCCGACACCGTGATCGCCGTGGCACTGGACGGCCTGAGAGGGAGAGGCGCCTGATGGCCAGACCCAGCCTCATCGGCCGTGACGACGACCTGACCGCCCTGCACGCGTTCGTGCACCGGGCGCTGACCGGGACGTCCGCGCTGGTGCTGGCCGGTGACCCCGGCGTGGGCAAGACGGCGTTGCTGGACGCGGCGGCCGGCCACGCCGCGAGCCTGGGCATGCGGATCCTGCCGATGTCGGGCGCGGAGTTCGAGGCCGAACTGGCGTTCGCCGGCCTGCACCAGCTGGTCAGCACGCTGCCGGGGGCCGAGGTCGCGTCCCCGCTGGCGGTCGCGCTGGGCATGGCCGAGGGACCGCCACCGGGCAGGTCCGAGGTGGTGGACGCGGTGGCAGCCCTGCTGTCGGCCGCTCAGCCGCTGCTGGTGACCGTGGACGACCTGCACTGGCTCGACCGGCCCAGCGCCATGGTGCTGGACGAGGTCGCGCAGAGACAGCTGGGCCGCGTCGGCCTTCTCTTCGCGATGCGGGGCGAGCAGGCCGGTCACGTCGCCGGCGCGGAGGTGCGCGTGGTTCGCCCGCTGTCCGACGACGCGGCGGGAAGGTTGCTGGAGGCGCGGTATCCGGCGATGACCTCGGCGGTGCGCAGGAGGCTGCTGGACGACGCTCGCGGGAACCCGTTGGCGCTGCTCGAACTGCCCGCCGCGCTGACCTCGGCCTCGCCGCAGGTCGGTGACACGGTGCCGGAGCGGCTGCGTGAGGTGTTCGCGGCACGGGTGAGCGCGTTGCCGGACGCCACTAGGCAGGCGCTTTTGCTGGCAGCGTTGGAAAGTCCCGCACCACTGGAGCTGTTCGAGTCCGCGCGGGACCTCGCCCCCGCCGAGCGCCTGGGCCTGGTCGACCTGACCGGGGACGCCGTGGTGTTCCGGCATCCGCTGACCCGCTCCGCCGTCGTGGCGGTCTCGACGGCCGACGACCGGCGGCACGCGCACACCGTTCTCGCGGAACGGATGCGTGACCGGCCCGACCGGCACGCCTGGCACCTGGCGCAGACCGCGGCCGAACCGGACGAGCAGATCGCGTTGTTGCTGGAGGACGCGGCTCTGCACGCCCGCAAGCGCGGTGACACCGCCGGTGCCGTCTCGGCGCTGATCAGGGCGGCAGAGCTGAGCGGGTCGATCAACGCTCGCGGCCGCCGGCTCGCGGACGCCGCGTACATCGGCGCGCTGGCCGACGGGCAACTGCGGCGGGTCCCCGAACTGCTGGAGGAAGTGCGGACCGGAGACGAACTGCCGTCACTGGAGATCGCCGTCGCTGCCGCCCACTACCTGCTCTTCAGCGGTGAGGGCGACATCGACACCGCGCACCGGCTGCTGGTGGGTGCGTTGGAGATGCAGAAGTTCGACGAGCCGGACGACACCATCACCGACGCGGTGATCACGCTGGGCTGGGTGTGCTACTTCGGTGGCGGGCCGCGGTGGTGGGAGGCGTTCCACCACGTCACGTCGCGGATGGGAGAGCTGCCGCCGCTGGTGGAGCGGCTGCGTGCGTTCTGCGCCGACCCCGCGCGGACAGCACTGTCCACACTGGACGAACTGGACCGCGTGATCGCCGGGTGGGACGACCACGTGCCGCCGGTGGACCTGGTGCGCACCGGACTGACCGGCGTCTTCGTCGACCGGCTCGCCGCCTGCCGGGAACCGTTGCTGCGGCTGCGGGCACGGCCGGGTCTGCCGGCGACCGCGGAGCTGCACACTCTGTCCCTGCTGGCGTTGGAACGGCTGGCGGCCAGCGCGTGGGACGAGGCGGTGGAGTTCGCCGACGAGCACGTGCGACTGGCCGACGCACACGGCTACAGCCTGCTGCGCTGCCTCGGGCTCTACCCGAGGGCGATGGTCGCGGCCGGCCGGGGCGACGACCGCGCCGTCACCGAGCTGACCAACCGCATCATCGGCTGGGCGGCCCCTCGTGGCGCCACCATGCTGTCGACGCTCGCCGCCCAAGCGCTGTCGCTCGCCGCGATCGGACGCGGTGACCACGAGTCGGCCTACCGGCACGCGTCGTCCGTGTCCCCGGCCGGAGAGCTCGCGTCGCACGTGCCCGCGGCGCCGTTGTTCGTGCTCGACCTCGTCGAGTCGGCGTTGCGGCTCGGCCTGCGGGACGAGGCCGTCGCCCATGTGAAGGCGGCGAGGGCGGCGCGGCTGGAGGAGATCTCACCTCGGTACGTGCTGCTGGTCGGCGCGGCGGAGGCCTTGTGCACCTCGGCACCGTTCGAGGACGTGCTCGAACACCCAGGAGTAGAGGCGTGGCCGTTCGAGCACGCGCGTGTTCTGCTGCTGCACGGCGAACAGCTGCGGCGGGCCAGGAAGAACCAGCTCGCACGGGTGCAGCTGGCTCGGGCTCAGAAGATCTTCGCCGGGCTCGGTGCCGGGATCTGGGTCGCCAGGGTGGAACGTGAACTCCGCCCCGCGGACGCGCACCGGCCCGGCGGCGAGCTGACCGCTCAGCAGCTCACCATCGTCAGGATGGCAGCGGAAGGTTTGACCAACAAGGAGATCGCGCAACGGCTCAACCTGTCCGCGCGGACCGTCGCCACCCACCTCTACCAGGTGTTCCCGAAGCTCGGGGTGTCCTCGCGCGCGGGACTGCGGGACGCGCTCGAGCGGTTGGACCGAACATGAACCTGCTCGCCTTCGTCGACGACGCCGCCGAGTCCGGGGGCGTGTTCCTGCTGCACGAGGCCGGGCTCCTGGACGTGGCGGTGTCCCACGCGTCGGCCGCGGGTACCAAGGTCCTGCACCTGACCGGCGCGGACTTCGGCGGACAACTGGGCGACCTTGCCGACGCTCACCGCGCGTTGGCACGGCTCACCGCCGCGGCCGCCGACGGACCACTGCTGGTGGTCGTGGACGACGTCCAGTGGACGACCGCCAAGGTGCTCCAGTTCGTCGCACGACGGGTGACCGGAACGAGGATCGGCCTGCTCGTCGTCACCCGCGAACCCGGCGACGCGCACGATCTCCCAGCGTCCCCGGAACTGCTGGAGATCGCCGAGACGACGTTCGGTGACCCGGCCCGGTCGACACAGGCGGTCCTCGACCGGCTGGACGCCCTGCTCTCCGACCTGGCCCACGAGACGTCCCCGACCCGGATCGTGCGGGCCGGAGCCGCCGCGATGTACGTCGACCGGTTGCCCGTGTGCCGCGAGCCGCTGCACCGCGTGGCGAGGCGAGGTCCGGCCGCGAAGGCCGCCGAGGCGAGGTTGCTGCTGGCCACCGACGCCTTCCAGACCGGCCAATGGGATGAAGCGGGGGACTCCAGCCGGTATCTGCGTGCGCTGGTGGCCGCCGCACGAGGCGAAACGACGGAGAAGGGGCTCGTCCAACACCAGGCGTGGCACGTCGAGGCGCTGGAAGCTCTCGGCAGGCGTGACTTCGAGACCGCTTATCGATGCACCGCCTCGATCACCCCACCCGGCACGTTCACGCCGCACGCCCCGCAGGCGCTGTGGACGATCCTCGACCTCGTCGAGTCCGCGGAGAACTCCGGCAGGCACGCCGAAGCCCGAGCCCACGCACTCGCCGCACGGGAGATCGGCGCGATCTCACCACGTCTGACCTTCGTCGGACGCGTGGCGGAGGCGATGACGTCGGAGCCGGGCCAGTTCACCGAAGCGCTGGCCGCACCCGGCCTGGAGCGGTGGCCGTTCGAACTGGCCCGCGCGGACCTGTACTTCGGTGAACGCCTGCGCCGCGACAGGGACCTCGTTGCCGCCCGCCGCCACCTCGCCGCCGCTCTGGAACGGTTCGAGCGGCTCGGCGCGCAGCCGTGGGTGGCGCGAGCCCGTGGCGAACTACGTGCCACCGGAGCGCGGTCCGACCAGCCACGACCAGCCGTCGTGCTCACGGCACAACAACATCACATCGCCACGCTGGCCGCGGCAGGCCTGACGAACAAGCAGATCGGCGCCCAGCTGTTCCTCTCGCCGAGAACGGTCGGCGCGCACCTGTACCAGTTGTTCCCGAAGCTCGGCGTCACCTCCCGCGCGGCCCTGCGCGACGCGCTGACCGAGCTGGACGCACAGTCATTTGACTGAATCGGGGCCACCCGAGACCGACTTACCGTCGCCACGCATCACCGACCCCGAGGAGGAAAGATGAGTGCGCGCAACGTCGTTCTCGTCCATGGCGGTTTCGTGGACGGCGCGGGCTGGCAGGCGGTCCACGACCTCCTGGTGGCGGACGGCTACCGGGTGAGCGTCGTGCAGAACCCGACCCTGTCGCTGGAGGGGGACGCGGCCGCCACCCGGCTGATCCTCGACCAGCAGGACGGCCCGACCGTGCTGGTCGGCCACTCCTATGGCGGTGCCGTGATCAGCGAGGCGGGCACGCACGGCAACGTCGCGGCCCTCGTGTACATCGCGGCCTTCGCCCCCGACAAGGGCGAGTCGGTCAACACGCTGATCGCCGACCCGCCGCCCGGTGCCCCGGTACCGCCGATCCTGCCCCCGCAGGACGGGTTCCTGTTCCTGGACAAGGAGAAGTTCCACGCCTCGTTCGCCGGTGACCTGCCGGAGGGCCGAGCGAGGTTCCTCGCCGACTCCCAGGTCCCGTGGGGCGTCGGAGCACTGGCGGGCGCGGTCAGCGAGCCGGCGTGGCGGGTCAGCCCCAGCTGGTACCTCGTCGCGACGGACGACAGGATGATCCCGCCGCCCGCACAGCGTCAGATGGCCGAGCGGGCCGGCGCGACGGTGACCGAGGTGGCCGGCAGCCACGCGATCTACGAGTCGCAGCCGGGTGCCGTGGCCGAGCTGGTGAAGCAGGCCGCGGAAACCGTCTGATCGTCACGCTTCCGGCGACCCGGACATCCGCTCGCTGCGCTCGCGTTCCAGAGCGGCGATCTGCGGGCTGGTCAGTCCGGGCTCCGGAAGCGGGGTCGGCGCCGCGCGCGACGGCCTGATGCCGTCCAGCAGGAAACCGATCATCCGCTTGTACAGCAACGGATGCGTGGGACCGCCGAACTCGACCGCTGTCTGCACCGCCATCGACAACAGCAGCAGGTCGCCCGCCACGAGGTCGTCGCGCACCACACCGGCCCTGCGAGCGCGTCCGACGAGCCGCTCGAGGTGCTCGCCCGTCTGGTTGTGGTTGTCCTCGACCAGCTTGGCGAGCCGATGTGGTGTGCGCGGCCGCGACCAGCCGAGCGTCTCGCTGTAGGAGCCGCTCAGCAGTTCCCGGAAGCCCTTGTCCGCGGCCAGCGTCGGCACCGACTGCTCCAGGTGCGCCACGACGCCCTGCCACGGGTCCGGATCGTCGCTCGCCGCCTTCGCCTGCTCCCGCGCCTCGGCGATCTTCGGCTCGTACACGGCGTAGATCAGGTCGTCCTTGGTCTCGAACGTCCGGTACACCGTGGCGACGCCGACCCCGGCCGCCTTCGCGACGTCGGCCAGCGTCGCCGAACAGCCGCGTTCCGCGAAGACCTCGGCCGCGGCGGCGAGGACCCGCGCGAGGTTGGCCTGCGCGTCACGGCGGCGGGGCGTGCTCATCTGACCGATGCTAGCCGCGACCGCGCACGAAGCTGATCACGGCCGCGGCAGATGTGTCTTGAGGAAGTCCGTCATCACGGCGACCACTGGCTCGGTCGCCCAGGGGGATGCCGCGTTCGGGTCACCGGCGAACGCGAGGTCGCCGTGATCGGCACCGCGCACCACGTAACGGGTGCTGTCACCGCCTGCCTTGGTCACATCGTTGTGCAGCAACAACGTCTGGCTGGGGGAGATGAGCTTGTCGCTGTCACCGTGCAGAATCAGCAGCGGAGGGTCGCCCGGTCCGGCGTGCGTGACCGGGTTGGCCGCGACGACCGCCTCCGGGCTGGCCGCGAGGGTCTTCCCGGCGCTTCCGGTGATGTACTGCGCGATCGGGTTGGGCGAGTTCGCGAACCCCTGCTCGGCCTCGGGACCGTAGTCCGCCATGAGCTTCGTGAAGTCCGAGGCACCGAACTTGTCGATGACGGCTTGAACGCGGCTGTCCGCGTCGGTGTCCGTCGCGCCCGCCATCGAGGCGAGGTAGCCGCCGGCCGACTCGCCCCACAGCGCGACGCGGCCGGGGTCGATGCCGTAGGTGGCAGCGTTGGCGCGCAAGTAGCGCACTGCCGCACGGATGTCGGCGATCCCGTCGGTGTAGACCGCGCCGTCGGGCTGCACGCGGTACTCGATGCTGGCCACCACGTACCCGGCCTCGGCGACGAACGTGCGCAGGTTCAGCGTCTGCTTCCGGTCGGCCGAGGAGAAACCGCCACCGGGAACGTAGATCACGAGAGGCTTCGCGCCGTCCCCCGCAGGCACCTGAACGTCGACGTGCAGTGGCTTGGCGGTCCCGGCCGCGGTGTACACGACGTCGTTGGTGGCGGTGAGCTTGGTCCGTCCACATTGGATCTGCTTGGCGCCGGCCGGGTCGATCACCTCGCTCGTGCTGGTGTCGACGGGCACCTTGAGCTCGGCCGCCTGTGGAGGCCGCTGGCCCTGGCCTGCCTGCACCACGCTCGACGGGCAGGTCGTCAGCGCGGTGGCGCTCGACGGCGCCGGCTCGGCGGACGAACACGCGCTCACCGCCAGTGCCAGCGCGCACATCGCTACAGCTGTCTTCACAACGCTACTCTTACTCGACGGGCAGACTGAGAGCTGATCCCGCGCAGTCGACCGTGTAGTGGCTCGGCTCGGGATTGCGGGCGAAACGCGGGTAGGCCCCGCCGGAGATCTGCAGGCGAACGCGGTGACCGGCACGGAACCGGTGCGCGCACGAGCCGAGGGGCAGTTCGACGTGCCCGCCGGTGGGGTCGAAGCGAATGAACGCCTCGGTCACGTTCCAGGACCGGCCGCGGGCATCGACCTCGCAGAGCCGGACGAAGAGATCCGGCGCCGCACCGGTGACCTTGAGCTGAAGGGTGACCCGAGGTGCACCGACGACGTCGAGCGGCTGGCCGAGCGCGGTAGAGGTGAAGGTGATGACGTCCGCACGGCGTTCGATCGAGCGGTTGTCCTGCCGACCCGCCTTCGCCGACATGTGCCGCCCGCCGAGCGAGGGCGTCGGGTCGGACGGGTCGTAGCCGAACTCGACGGTGCCGGAGCCGGGTTCCGTGCTGAGCAGCCTGCTCGCGTCGAGCGTCAGGGTGAGCTCGGTCGTCGACGGCGGCCAGGTCGGCAGCGTGCGCCATTGCTCCGCACCGGTCAGGTAGACCCGCACCGCCGCCTCGCGTGCACGTTCGAGTCCGCCGACGTGTTCGTCGAACCACGCCAACGCCTCGGTGTCGGCCACTCTGGCGGCCTTGACCGTGGTGTCCAGGTGGGTCCACGGGCCGATCGTCATCGCGACGTCGGCCTGACGGCTTTCGAGGCTGCGGAACTGCTCGAGCGTCTGGTCGACGAAGACGTCGTGCCAGCCCCCGATCAGCAGCGTGGGCACGGTCGTGGTGCCCAGCACGGACGTGGCGTCGTACTGCTGCCAGAACGGGTCGGCGAGGTCCGGGTGGGCGAGCCACTCGTCGAACCACGTGGGCTCGTCGCCGAGCGCGGCGGCGGCGGCGAGTTCGGGCGTCGGCTCGTGCAGGGCGGCCGTCACCCGGCGACCGGCCGTGACCATCGCACTCATCCCGCCGCTGTTCAGCGCCTTGACGTTGGCGCTCCAGCCGAGGAAGTCGGCGAGGGCGAGCGAACCCGTGCCGCGGATGGCGCGGGAGAAGTCGTGCGGCCCGACGAGGACCACCGCGGCGCGCAGTTCGGGCGGGGGATCCCGCATCAGCGCCCACTGCGTCCAGCCGAGGTAGGAACCGCCGAGCGTGGCCAGCCGCCCGCTGAACCACGACTGCTCACGCAGCCACGCGACGGTGTCGTGTGAGTCCGAGGTCTCCTGCGCGATCGGGCGGAACGTCCCGGTGGAGCCTCCGGTTCCGCGCACGCTCTGGATCACGACCTGGTAGCCGTGGTCGGCGAAAGCCCGTCCGTGGAACAGGCTCTCCGGCAAGCCACGGCCGTAGGGCGAGCGGATGAGAACCGTGCCGCGAGCATCGCCGTCAGGCAGGTAGAGATCGGTGACCAGCTGCGCGCCGTCGCCGGTGGGAACGCGGATCCCGCGCTCCACCGTGTACGGCACGGCACCTGGCGGCAGGCCGGTCGCCCTGCGGTGGACGGCGCTGACGACACGCGTGAAGAGGCCTGGAGACTTCGTCATGACCCGCTCCTCACCGGGGCTGGTTCGCTGATGGAGGCCGAACGCCGGGGGTACAGGACGGCGGCGATCACCGCGGCGAGCGCGAGTGCGGCGGCCGCACCCCAGAACGCCGCGTGGTAGCCGGCCATCTCGCCGCCCGACCGCGAGGCCGACAGCGACAGGCTGGTGAGCACGGCGATGCCGATGGAGCCGCCGATCTGCTGGGTGGTGCTGACCGTCGCGGACGCGATCCCTGCCTGTGCCGGTGGAACCCCGTCCGCGCCCGAGCTCATGGCCGAGCCGAACACCGCGCCGAGGCCGAGCCCGGCCATGATCAGTCCAGGAAGGACGGTGGTGGCGTAGTCGCCGCCGATCCCGGTCAGGTAGAGGAACCCGGCCGCGGCGAGCGCCGACCCGGCGGCGACGGGGATCCGGATGCCGAACCGCGGCACCAAAGCCGCACCGGAGGCCGCGGACCCGATGGCGACCGAGACCGCCATCGGCAGGAACGCGACACCGGCGAGCACGGGGGAGAACCCCAGTGTCCGCTGCAGGTAGTAGGCCAGGAACAGGTAGACGGAGAACATCCCGACGGCGGCGAGCAACATGACCAAATAGGACGTTCCACGGACACGTGACCGCAGGATCGTGAGCGGTAGCAACGGTGTGCGGGTTCGGGCCTGGACGAACACGAACGCCACCAGCAGCGTGACGCCCGCCGCAAGAGAACCGATCGTCGTCGCGTTGGACCAGCCGAGTACCTCGGAGCGGCCGAACCCGAGCACGAGTGCGAACAGACCGGTGACCACCAGAACCGTGCCCAGCCAGTCGGTTCGCTCAGAGACCGCGCGCGTTGTGGTGGCAGGCAGGCACACCAGCGCGCCCACGATCACGACGACCGCGATCACGACGTTGACGAACAGGCACCACCGCCAGGACACCAGGTCGGTGAGGACGCCGCCGAGCAGCAGTCCGATCGCACCGCCGCCACCCGCGACCGCACCGTAGACGCCGAAGGCGCGGCCCTGGTGCTTCGTGCCTCGGAACGTCGTCGACAGCAACGACAACGCGGCCGGCGCCAGCAGCGCACCGAACACGCCCTGTGCCGCGCGTGCCGCGACCAGGGTCGTCAGACCGTCCGCCCACCCGCCGACCGCCGAGGCGATGGCGAACCCGGCGAGGCCGATGACGAACCCGGTCCGCGCCCCGAGACGGTCGTTGAGCCGCCCTCCGACGAGCAGCAGGCTGCCGAACGCGAGAGAGTAGGAGATCACCACCCACTGCCGGTCTTCGTCGCCGAACCCCAGGTCCGCCTGCGCGGCGGGCAGCGCGATGTTCACGATGGTCGCGTCCAGCACCACCATGAGCTGCGCGAGCGCGACGACAGTCAGCACCCACCAGTGCTGCCGATCCGGTGTCATCTCCACCTCCTTCGTAGCGGAATAGCTATTCCGGATCGTAGCACCGTGCCGCGGCCGCCGCCGGACGACCTCGTCACACCCCCGTCTCCACATGGAGAGGATTGTGCGGAGAATTGGCCAGGACCAGCGTCTGGAAAAGGGACTCCACATTCGCTCTTGTCGGCAATGGTGGCGATTTGCCTGGTCGCCGCAGCAGTGCCCGCGGCGGCCGCCGGGCATTCGCCGGCTTCCATCGAAGTCGAGTCGAATGTCCGGCCGGATTTCGTCAGCGGCGGTGACGTTCTGGTCAGGGTCAGCGGAGCGGCGGTGGTCCGGGTGAACGGCCGGGACGTGACGGCGAGCTTGCCGCCTTTATACCTATGGGGGGGTATGGGTGTGCAAGGATTTCGACGATACGGGGTGGGGGTATGTGATGCGAGGTGGCGCTCAGTGTTCGGCCGGATGCGGCCAGCTCCGGCAAGGAGAACGCCGGACGGACCGCTGTGCGCTGTCCGTCCGGCGTTTACTGCGTCAGCTCTACTTGAGGAGGGTCTGCATCTCGGTGATCTCCGCCTGCTGGGCGGCGATGATGTCCTGCGCGAGCTTCTTGGCGTCGGCGCTGGAACCCTTCTCCTGCTCCGTCTTGGCCATCTCAACGGCACCCTGGTGGTGCTTGATCATCAGGTCCAGCCACATGCGGTCGAACTCCGCACCGGTGGCGCCGTTGAGCTTTGCCATCTCCCCGGCCGTCATCATGCCCGGCATGGAGCCGTGGCCAGAGCCGTGATCCATGCCCGGCATCGACGTCGAGGCGGGGGCGGCGCCCCACTTCGTCAGCCACTCGTTCATCTTCTTGATCTCGGGGTCCTGTGCCGCGGCAATGCGTTTGCCGAGGTCGGTGACCTTCGGGTTCGTACTCTTGCTCGGGACCATCGCCGCCATGTCCAGCGCCTGCTGGTGGTGCCCGATCATGTCCTGCGCGAACTTGACGTCCTGCTCGTTGTGGCCGTCCTGCTGGCCCTTGGCGGACGGGGAGGCGGCGGTCGAGCTGTGCTGCACGCCCGCCATGTCGTCACCGCTCCCGCATCCCGCGAGGAGTGCTACCGCCGCCAGGCCGGCGACACCGAAACCGATCAGGGACTTCCTCATCATGGGCAACCTTCTGTGCTGGGAATGTGACCGTCCGGAAGCCGGTGTCGGTCACAACCTCAGCACGCACAAGGAGTTCAGCAACTCGCGGCCGCCGAGCGGGGGGAGGCCTGGCGGGTGCGCGTGGCCATGTGGAAGTGGAAGCCGCAGGGTCGTCCGACGGGCGGGTCGGGCGCAGTAGCAACCAGCCGAGCAGAAGCAGTGATGCCACAGCGCACAGGATCGCCATGCACATGTGCGACATGTCGTGTACAGGTGCGGGCTCCGGTTCATCCGGCGCGTGATGGCCACCGTGGGTGCTGCCTGTGGCGGCGATGCCAGTGTGTCCGCCTGGAACGTCCGCGTCCGCGTTGACGTGGTGCATGCCGACGACACCGAGAACGAGCAGGCAAAGCAGGGCCCACTGGGTCACTGTTCGCTGCGCACGCCCGGTCACGCAACTACCGTACCTAGTAGGTCCCATCACCGACGCTTACGGGTGACGGTCGCGACCGGTTCACCTCGACTGCTCAAATCGGGGTTGACACCCCTAGGGGGTATGAGCGTAACTTGCTTCTCAACATACCCCTAGGGGGTACAACAACTCGAAGGGGAAAGTCATGGAGCGCGGCAGTGCACAGCAGAGTCTGACCAAACTGGCCATATCGGCGACGCTGCACTGCCTCACCGGCTGTGCCATCGGTGAGGTGCTGGGCATGGTGATCGGTACCGCGCTGGGCTGGTCCAACCTGTCGACCATCGTGCTCGCGGTAGCGCTGGCCTTCGTGTTCGGCTACGCGCTCACCATCCGCCCGGTGCTGAAGTCGGGTCTGCCGCTGCGCGCCGCCATCGGTGTCGCCTTCGCGGCCGACACGGTGTCGATCGCCGTCATGGAGATCGTCGACAACGCGGTGATGCTGCTCGTGCCCGGCGCGATGGAAGCGGGCCTGGCGAACTGGCTGTTCTGGGTCAGCCTCGCCTTCGCGCTGGCCGTGGCGTTCGTGGTGACGGTCCCGGTCAACCGCTGGCTGATCTCGCGCGGTAAAGGGCACGCCGTGGTGCACCAGTACCACGGCGGCGGCCACGAAGGTCATCACCAGCACTGAGTGAACTGTGGCCGCGAGGACTTCGCGGCCACAGCCCGTTTGCCGGGGTGTTCGCATCGCGCCGGCGAGCACACGAGTCGCTCGCGGGAGTCGTGATCGCCTCCGGTCATCACTTCGTTGTGACCGGGCAAGGGAGCGGTCTCGGTGAGCCGGATCTGCGGCTGCCGTAGTTAGTCGGGCTAACGAGCGGTGCGGTGCCGATCGGCTTACCTTCGATGCCCGTGACTCGTGCGAGCCGTGGACTCCGACATGAGGTGATGACCATGCTCGACTTGTCTTCACTGTCAGACCTGCCCGTGACAACGGGAACGGCGCCGTGGCCGGGCCACGAGTACGCCAAGGGATGGGGCGTGTTCGGCCTGCCGTTCGATTCCGGCCACGTACTCGCCCTGAGGGTGTTCCCCCAGAGCGACTTCGGCCCGTACCGCACTGTCTGGCACCGCGATCCCGACGGCAACTGGACCATCTACGTCGACGGCCCCCGAATCGACACCGCATGCCCTCGCTACTACGGCGCTGCCTGCACCCACACGGGGCGCGCCCACATCGACGTCACCTGGACCGGCAAGACCTCTGCCCGCATCACCATGGACTCGCCGGCACTGGACTGGACACTCACCGCCCACTCGACCCGGCTCCTCGACGTGATCAACGTCCTCAGCTCGGCGATGCCGCTCGCCACCTGGCGCCCGCGACCTCTGGTCCGCGCCCGCGAGCTCATGGCCCAGGCACTGGGCATGGGACATCTCAAGATGGCCGGAGTCATGCCCAGCGGCCACAACGGGAAGCTCATGCCCGAGCGGATGTACTTCGTCGACGACTCGCACGCGACGTTCGCCGGAACCGACCTGGGGACTCCAGTCCGCTTGAAGGACAACCCGATGATCGGCGGCGTTCCCCTGCCTGCCCGCGGTGTCCTCGCCGTCGGACAGGCGACCTGGGAGATCCTCGACTCTGAGGAGCACGACCGCACCCTGCGGGAGGTCAGCGGTCCCACGTCACCGGAAGTGCGGTAAGCCCACCGGTCAGCACGTCTTTCCGCACCGTCAGGCTCTCCGCGGGAACGGCCAGGCGCATGGTCGAGAAGCGCGGGATCAGTTGGGAGAACACGGCTTGTAGTTCCATGCGAGCCAAGGGAGCGCCGATGCAGTAGCGGAGGCCGTGGCCGAAGGTGAGATGGGCGGCGGCCTGGCGGGTGATGTCGACGCGGTCCGGCTCGGCGAAGACGGTCGCGTCGTGGTTGGCGGCGCCGATGTCGAGCAGGACGAGGTCGCCGGCGCGGATGCTGACGCCGTCGATCTCCATGTCGGTGCGGGCATAGCGAGGGATTCCGCCGCCGCCCTTGCCGGGCGCGCGAAGGATTTCTTCGACGGCGTTCGGGATGAGGCCGGGGTCGTCGCGCAGGGCGTTCCACTGATCAGGGTTGGCCAGCAGGAGCAGTGCGCCCATGCCGATCTGAACCACGGTCGTCTCGTGGCCGGCGAACAGCAGTGCCATGGAAAGCATGGCGGCCTCCTCTGTGGAGACACCGTCGGTCGCGCACAAGCGTGAGATCACGTCGTCGCTCGGCTCTTGCCGCTTGGTCTCGACCAGGCGAATGCCGTAGCCGAACAGGTCTCCGAGACCTTGTTCGGAGACGCTTCGGTCGTTGATGTTCGCGGCGGCCTCGGTCCACGCGCGGAACTGGTCGCGGTCGTCGTACGGCACGCCGAGCAGCTCGCAGATCACGAGGATCGGCAGCGGGACCGCGACCGCGGCGTGCAGGTCGGCTGGAGTCTCTGAGGTGGCCAGTTGATCGAGCAGTTGTGCGGTCAGTACGTCGACGCGGGGACGCAGTGCGCGCATGTGTTTGGGGGAGAAGTGCGGTTGCAGCAGCGCGCGCATGCGGGTGTGGTCGGCCCGCTCGGTGACGAAGTCTCCCAGCGGGCCGCCGAAGAGAGCGGATTCGCCGGTGCGTGCCGCGTTCTGCGGGTCAGGGTGCGATCTGCCGAGCCGGTCGTCTCCGAGTAGCTCGCGCACGTGGGCGTAGTCGGTGACCAGCCACGCGCCGTGGCCCACCGCGGTGCGGATTCGGTGGACCGCGCCCTGTGACTGAAGTACACGCAGTTGCGGAGGGACCTGCAGCGGCTGGGGCTGCTCGAACGGCAGTTGAGCAGGAGAAACCATGACGTGTGCCCCCTTGTTCGGGCGCGCTTGTATAAGTTGACTTAAACAAAGCTACTTGTTTAGTCTGACCTAAACAAGTGGAGGCGACAGTGGTGGCGGGTCCTCAGAACGTGCGGCGCATGCCTCGTGCTCAACGACGAGAGCAGATCTTGGACGCCGCGACCCGCGCGTTCGCCCGTGCTGGATACGTGGCGACCGGACTCGACGGCGTGGCAGCCGAAGCCGGGGTCACCTCTGTGTTGTTGTACCGGCACTTCGACTCGAAGGCTGACCTGTACAGAGCTGTGCTCGACAGGGCGTGTGCCCGGCTTGAGGCGACGGTCGGCTCCAGTGACTTCGACGAGAACAGCATCTCCGCGCTGCTGCGCGCTGCCGCCGAAGATCCGGACGGGTTCCGGTTGCTGTTCAGGCATGCCGCGCGAGAGCCGGACTTCCGCGACGTGGTCGACGGAATCCGCGCGATGTCGGCGGAGGTCACCCGGCGCGAGCTGGCCGCGGTGATTCCGGAAGGTCCATGGCTGGACTGGGCGGTGCAGTACGTGCCGACAGTCACCCTCGAGGCCGTGATCGCCTGGCTCGACGCCGGGCAACCTGACCCGGGTGAGGCCGCTGATCGCATCGCCTTGGTGGTGCACAGCGCCATCCGGGCGGCAAATAGTCTTGACTGACCCAGTCGGTCATTTATGCTGTGCGGGTGCCACGCACTCGTTCAGCGGACATGTTTCCGAAGCTCGTCTCGGCCGCGGCCGAGACGTTCATCGCGCAGGGCTTTCAACGGACCCAGATGCAGGATGTCGCCGACGCGCTGGGGGTGGCGAAGGGCACCGTCTACGGCTATGTCGAGAACAAGGACGCGCTGCTCGGGGCCGCGTTGCGGTTCGCCGACGGTGTGGAGCCGCTGCCCGAGGTGGCCGATCTGCCGGTCCGCGCGCCGGCGGAAGGCGAGCTGGCCGCGATGGTTGCCGAGCGGCTGCGGGGCGAGGTCGAGCAGCTGCGGCTGGTCGAGGCGTTGTCGAAACGACGCCGTGGCCCGCTCGCCGTGGAGCTGAGCGAGATCATCACGAACCTGTACGACACGCTGTCCCGGCACCGGGTCAGCATCAAGCTGGTCGACCGCTGTGCCCCCGAGTTGCCGGAACTGGCCGACGTCTGGTTCGGCCAGGGCCGCTCGGGTCTCGTTGTCGTGCTGACCGAGTATCTCCAGCGGCGCAAGGCGTTGCGGCTGCCCGGACCGGCGCCGCTGGTCGCCCGCACGATTCTGGAGACCTGCGTGTTGTGGGCGGTGCACCTGCACTGGGATCCCGCCCGGCACGAGCCTCAGGACACCGCTGCCGTTCCATCCACGCTGGCAGGCCTGCTCACGCGTGGACTGCTGCCGGAAGGGTCATCGACATGAGCAAGAAGTTGGACAACGAGGGTCTCCGTGAGGTGTGGGATCGCTACGCGCCGCGCTACGACCGCGACATCGGTTTCTTCGAACGCATCCAGTTCAGCGGCGGCCGCGAGTGGGTGTGCCCGCAGGCGACCGGTGACGTGCTGGAGGTGGCGATCGGTACCGGCCTCAACCTCCCGCATTACCCGGCGGACGTCAGACTGACCGGCCTGGACCTCAGTCCGGCCATGCTCGGCATCGCCCGCACCCGCGCGGCCGAGCTCGGACGTGAAGTCGAGTTGCATGAGGGAGACGCGCAGGCGTTGCCGTTCCCGGACGAGTCGTTCGACACCGCGGTCTGCACGCTCGGCCTGTGCGGTGTGCCCGACGAGCGCGCGGCGATCGCCGAGATGCACCGCGTGCTGCGGCCTGGCGGGAAGCTGCTGTTGCTCGACCACGTCGGTAGCCACCATCGCCTTGTCCATTTCGTACAGTCGCTGCTGGAGAGGCTGAGCGTGCGGATGTGCGGCGACTACCAGACCCGGCGGCCGTTGCCGTTGGTGGAGCAGGCCGGGTTCGTGGTGCAGCGGCAGGAGCGGCTCAAGCTCGGCATGGTCGAACGGGTGGCCGCGGTCAAGGCCTGAGCCGCTGTTCCAGCAGTGCCTGCTCGGAGGGGTTGGCGGTCAGCGTCGACGCGGAGGACGTGATGTTGATCGAACAGGACGCCGACGGCCGCATGTGACGGAGGCGCTTGCCCGAGCCCGCTCAGCTCACCAGGCGAAGCTTGCTGTGGTCGCGTAGTCGTTCCAGTGCGCTGCGACAACCGCTCACCGGCTCGTCGACGCCGAGGCGTTCGGCGGCGTAGGCGCGTACCAAATCGTGGAACCGGTAGCGGCCGCGTCCTGCGCACTCCAGCAAATGCGCGGAGAGGAGTGTGTCGAGCAGGCGTCGCACAGGTCGCACGGCGCGGTTGGCGAGCGCCGAGGCCGCGCGCACATCGAAGATGTCGCCGGGGTGGAGGGTCAGCAGCCGGAGCAGCCTGCGGGACTCCGGAGGCAACGCTCGATCGGACAACGCGAACGTGTTCCGAAGTCCGCCTTCGAGTGAGAGTGCGGCCATTGACTCCACGTAGTCGTTGAGCGTCCAGCCGGGGTGCTCGCGCATGTGGCGGCCGATGATGGACAACGCCAGCGGATGCCCTGTCGAAGCGTGTGCGACACGAGTCGCCGGACCTGGGTCGAAGCGGCGCGGTGCCGCGATCTGCCGCAACACCTGCAGCGCTTCCGGGGAGGTGAGCGCAGGCAGGGTGACGGAGTGAAGTCCTTGCGGCGTGCGGCGGCCGGTGATCACCGCGTGATGCCCGTGTGGCGGTAGTAGTGGTTCGACCTGAGCCGCATCCGCCGCGTTGTCGAGCACGACGAGTGCGCGCGTTCCAGCGAGCTCGCGGTGATACGCCCTGATTCGCGCGTCGACATCCGGCGGGATCAGATCGCCGGGTACACCCAGCATTCGGAGAAAAGACTCGAGCACCGCCGCCGCGGTCACTGGCGGGCGGGTTTGGTCAAAGCCGCGCAGGTTCACGAACAGCACCGGGCCGTTGACGAGCCCGCGCCGGATCCACCTGTGTCCCAAGTGGACGGCCAGCGCCGTCTTGCCGATGCCGGGCATCCCGTCCAGGGCAACGACGCCGCCGGAACTGAACCGGTCGACCAGCTCTGTGCGGCCGGCGAACTCGGGCAGGTCCGAGGGAAGCTCACACTGAACGCGTGCGCAGGCGGTCGCATCGGTTTCGCCGAGCACGCGGCGCAGCGCCTGCCGCCACTGGCCGACCAGTGCCACATCGCCATCGACGAGCACGTCCACGACGGCCAGTATCAGGTCGAAGTTCGGGCGGCGCCTACCGGTCTGGAAGCAGTTGCCCACGGTCGACCGCGCGGGCCATTCGCTGCGCGGCCTGCCGGCTTTCTGCCACGACGCGTGGATGCGCCGGGTGATGTCCGTGATCGACGGACTGCCCGCGTCGACCTTCAACGCGCGTAATGCCGCGACGTAGTCGTCCAGCGTGCGCGGTCTTCCTGGAGTGAACACCGAACGCCCCCCTCAGCGAACTTGGAACACTCGTTTCAAGATAGCCGGGTTGTCAAGGCTTTCCCACTCGGCGGCACATTCCGTCCAGGATCGTCCACGTCCGAACCGTTTCAGTCGCCCAACCGAGAAGCTGCCGTCATGGCAGAGATCAACGTCACGCTCCAGCACGCTGGAGACACGGTCACGACCGGGCAGGCCCGGTCGCACTCGGTCGTCGTGGACCGGCCGGAATCCAAGGGTGGCAACGACAAGGGCCCCATGGGTGGTGAGCTGCTGTTGCTCGCCCTCGGCGGCTGCTTCCTCAGCACGTTTCTCGGCATGGTGAAGGACGACGGTCATCCGCTGGACCGGGAACTGGTGAGCCTCGACGTCACCGGAGTGCTCACGCCGGCGCCGACCAGGTTCACCTCGATCACCGTCGAGGTGACGGCGCCCGCCGAGCTGGAAGCGGAGTTCGCGAAGCCGTTCCTGAAGGCCGAACGCGGCTGCATCGTGCACAACTCGATCAAGGACGCGATCTCCGTCGCGTTCGAGTACCGGTGGACAACAGGGGGATGAGAGTGTCAACGGGGGAGATCAAGAAGGTCGTCATCGTCGGGGCGGGGTTCTCCGGGACGTTGACGGCGACCAGGTTGCTGCAGTTCGCGGACTCGCCGCTGGAAATCACGATCATCGAGCGCAACGAGGGCGTTCGCGGCGGCGGGATCGCGTTCGGCGAGGCGTCGACGACCTGGGACCACATGCTCAACATCCAGGCGGGCCGGATCACGCTCTACCGGGAGCGGGCCGAGGACTTCCTGGAATGGGCCAACCACGAGGCCGACCGGGCGACGTGGCCGACGAAGTGGAAGTACCACGCTTTCGGCCTCAGCTGCGTCGTCCCACGGCGGATCTTCGGCCAGTACCTGACCGAACGTCTCCACGCCACCGCGGCGGAGGCCCGGGAGCAGTCGACTCTGGTCGAGCGCACCGGCGCCGTCGTGGATGTGCGGCCGGACGGCGAGGGGCACCTCGTGCAGTTCGTGTCCGGCGACGAGGGACACGTCGAGACCCTGCACTCCGACTACGTCGTGTTCGCCACGGGCCACCTGGATCCGGTGCGCAAGCCGTTCTACGACGGCGTGGCCAAGTCGGATCGGTTCCTGTTCAACCCGTACGCCAACAGCTCGCGGGCGGTGTTCGGCTCGATCGCGCCGGACGAGACGGTCCTGCTCGTCGGCTCGGGCCTGACGTCGTTCGACGCGGTTGTTTCGCTGGTGAACGCGGGTCACTCCGGCGAGATCCTGATCTGCTCGCGCGCCGGTTACCTGCACGGCACCTACCCCGCCGACCATCAGCACGACATCTGGCAGGCGCGGCGGCCACCGTTCCTGGACGCCGACACGCTGACCGCGGACGCCGTGGTCGAAGGCGTCCGGTCCGAGTACCTGCACCTCAAGGCGGTGCTGCACGACGTCCATCCGGACGTGGTCGCGGAACGGATCATGAAGGCGTGGGAGCCGTACGTCATCGAGCTGGCCCAGCGGCTGGATCCGGCGGACGTGCGCATGTTGCTGGACAGGTACAAGAGCCTCATCGTCGCCAGCCGCACCAGCACCGTGCCCGACATCGGCAATGTGGTCCGCAGCCGGATGCGCGGCTACCCCGGCGCGCCTCGCACGATCTCCCAGTTGCCTGCGGAGATCACCGGCATGACAGTGCACGGTGACAAGATTCGCGTGTCGTTCAGCGATCGGCCCGATCTCGACGTCGACCGGGTCGTCAACTGCCTCGGCAACACCACGGACTACAGCACGGTCGTGCACCCGTTGTGGCGTGGACTGGTCCAGGATCGCCGGCAGGCCCGTGCGCACGGCACGACCGGCCGCGGTGTCGAGGTTCGCCAGCACGGCCAGCTGGTCGCGCAGGACGGCAAGGTCAGCGCCACCCTCTACGGCGTCGGCCCCATGCGCCAGGGCGACGAGACGTGTCGCCGTGGCCGGCTCGGCGCCTTCGTGTTCAGCATCGGCACGCTGCGCAACCAGTGCTTCGACACGGCCATGGAAATGCTGCGGCACATGCGTTTCCCTGAAGTGTCCGCAATTCCTGAGGACGTGTCGCACTGCCTGATCCGCAGCTCCGGCTGGCTCGTCGAGCACCTGGGCGTGCCGCAGCTCAAGGACCGGGTGCTGGCCCACGCACAGGAGTCAGTGCTGCCCGCGACCCTGGCGTATCTGCAGGCGCAGGATCGGGACCAGCGTGCCAAGCTGCGCAAGGCGATCGCCAACGACCTGTCCGAGTTCGGCGAGACACTCGACGTGGAAACCGTTGTCGCGCAACGGCTCACCGCACTGCTCGCGCTGTTGGTCGAGAAGCATGTCGTGCAGTCGATGTGCGATATCACCAGGCTGTCGGAGTGGCAGTCGCCGCAGTACACCGACCAGGTCCGCACGACCGCGGTGGAGCTGAAGTGACGATCTTCGACCGGCTGTTCATGGTGCGGCACGGCGAGTCGACCTGCAACGTCGTGCACCGCATCGCGGGGAACCTGGACGCGCCCCTCACCCACCTCGGGCGCGTCCAGGCGGAGAAGGTCGCGAGCAAGCACAAGGGGCAACAGTTCGACCGGGTCTTCGTGTCACCGCTTTCGCGGGCGCACGACACGGCTCGAACGATTCTCGGCGACCGGCCGGACATGATCGTCGACCCGCGTCTGGTGGAACGCGACTTCGGCGACTACACGTTGCAGAGCAAGTCGTTGCTGCAAAAGGAACACGGCGTCGCCGAGTACGAGAAGGCGATGAACGGCGACAGCGACACCATGTCCGGCGGCGAGACCTTCGAGCAGTTCCGGTCGCGGGTGCACGACTTCTTCGTGCAGGAGCTGGTGCCCGCGCTGGAACGTGGCGAGGTCGTGTGCGTGGTGTCGCACAAGTATGTCGTCGAGCTGATCTGCCGGTTCATCCTCGATCGGCCCGCGAGTGAGTCGTACGACCTGCGGTTGCCGAACTCGGAGATGCTGCGCGGTGACCGGATCGCGAGCTACGTCGGCCGGGAGAACAAGCGGCGCAACATGTTCTACGACCGGATCGTCGTGCACCACCCGGTCGTGTTCTGCCTCGGCATGATCGCAGGTCTGCTCGGCAACCTCGCCGGAGTCAGGATTCCGGCGTCACCGTACGTGTTGCTCGGGCTGCTGGTGGCCGCGAGCGTGATCACGATGTGCCGCATCGAGATCGAGAGTGCGGGCCGGTACGTCACCGACCGCGGGATCATCAGGGCGGTCCTGCTGCGGTACGTGGCGCTGCCGGTCGCGCTGGCCCTGATGCTGCACTGGTTCCCGCTTGGCGGCGTCGGGTACGTGGCCGTGCTGGTCGCGGCACCGAGCTCGGTGGTCGCGATGACCGTGAGCCGGTGCCTGGGCGGCATGATCGTGCCCGCGTTCGCTCACGTGATGCTGTCCTCGCTGGCGGCGGCCGTGTCGTTCTCCGCGGTGCTGTCGGTGGTGCTGGACCGCAACATCGTGCTCGCGGTCGTGCTCAGCGTGCTGGCGTCGACCGGAACCGTCCTCGTGTCGTACGCGGTGGTGAAGCAGCTGCGGAAGCGGAGCCCGATCCGCACGGCCAAGTTCGGTGAGCGCAATGCTTACCTGGCCGTGCTGCTGCTCACCGCGTTCATCGTGCTCGTGTCGCTGTCCGTGGATCTCTCCACGTTCTCGACGTACGGGCTCGCGGCGGTGGGAGTTGCCGTCGTGCTGCGCCTTGTCTCGCTGGCACTCACCAGACGGAACGGTCTGCAGGGCGTGGACGACTACGTGGCGATGACATATCCGAACGTCTTCGTCGTGGTGATCATCGCGATGCTGACCGGGCACGCCACGCTCGCCACGCTGGCGATCTGGTCACTGCTGCCCACGTTCGCTTTGTCCTTCGTCGACAGCTGGTACGCGCGTCGCGTCGTGGTGGACGCCGCCGATGAGCGCTGGCTGACCGAACTGCGGATCCCGCGGCCGCGGGTGACCACCTAGGGGGAGGGGGAATCGGTGCTCGAACACACCGATCCGAATTTGTTGTTGGTGTTGAAGGTCTTACCCGCGATCGTCGTGATCCTGGCCGCGTCGGCGTTGTGCGGCAGGCTCGCGATGATGATCGGGCAGCCGAGGGTGCTCGGCGAGATGGTGGCGGGCGTCCTGCTCGGGCCCACGTTCCTCGGCGCCTGGTTCCCAGGCGTGCAGCAGGCGTTGTTCCCGGCAGACGTCAAGCCGATCCTGTATGTGCTGAGCACCATCGGCCTGACGGTGTTCATGTTCCTCGTCGGCGCCGGACTCGACCACGGCTCCAAGGAGAAGGGCGAGGGCGGCAAGGCGGCCGTACTCGCGATCTCGGGGATCCTGCCGTCATTGCTGCTCGGTGCCGGCGTTGCCGTGCTGTTGCACGACAAGCTGTCCCTGCCCAACGTCAACATGTTCCAGTTCGCGTTGTTCATCGGCGGTGCGCTGTCGATCACCGCGTTCCCGATGCTGGCGCGGATCCTGTACGAGCGCGGGCTGCAGAACACGAAGATCGGCAGGCTGACCCTGTTCGCCGCGTCCATCGACGACGCCGCGGCGTGGTGCTTCCTCGCTGTTCTGTCCGCGCTGCACGCCAACGCGGGCATCGGCAGCGCCATGGTGACGATCGGGCTGGCCGCCGCGTTCGTGGTGGTCATGTTGTTCGGCGTGCGGCGGCTGCTGCGTCCGCTCGGCGACCAGGTCGAACGGAACGGCAGGTTCGGTTTCGACCAGATGTACATCGTCGTCGGTGTGGTGCTGCTCGCCGGGTTCTGCACCGACTACATCGGCATCTACTCGGTGTTCGGCGGCTTCATCGCCGGGCTCGCCATGCCTCGCAACAAGGCGTTCCGCGATGCGTTGCACGGCAAGATGATGGACGTGGTGTGCGTTCTGCTGCTGCCCATCTTCTTCACGTTGTCCGGCCTCAACACTCAGCTGAACGGCCTGGCCAGCGCCGCACTGCTGGTCCCGTTCGCGCTGATCCTGATCGCCGGGTTCGCCGGCAAGTACTTCGGCTGCGCGCTCTCCATGCGTGCTGTCGGGTTCGGATGGCGCGAATCGTTCGCCGTCGGCGGGCTGATGAACGCCCGCGGGCTGATGATCCTCATCTTCATCAACATCGGCTTGGCCCAGAAGATGATCACCCAGGAAGTGTTCTCCATGCTCGTCCTGGTCGCGGTGATCACCACGGCGGCCGCAGTGCCGCTCTACCGATGGGCGCTGCCCACCAGGGTCGAGCAGCAGATGGTGTTCCTCCCACCGGAGCGGGAGAAAGTCCCGGCCTAGACGAGAGCGCTGAGCGCGGCCTTGACGGTCGCGTTCAGCGCTTTCTCGTCGGCACCCGCGCGAGAACGCAGGTTCACCCCGTAAGCGAGCATGGCGAGCATGTCCGCGGCTTGCCCGGCGGAGATGCGCAGTTGCTGTTCGCGTTCGAGAGCAATGTGCAACGCCTTGCTCAGCTGGTCGTGATGTTCGCGCAGCACGGCGCTGATGTCCGCGTCGTCGTTCTCGCCGTTCGCATGCCCGTTCGCGACCATGCAACCCCATCTGGCGTGCGCGCCTGAGCATCGCGTCGTGATGAGGCCCGCGAAGAAGTCCTCGATCGCGGCCAAGCCGCGATCGTCGGCGATCAGCCGAGCGAAGATCGGTTGTGAGCGCTCGTGCACGTACCGGCGCAGCGCCGCGAGGTAGAGTTCGCGCTTGCCACCGAACGTCGAGTACAAGCTCGACCGGTTGAGCCCGGTCGCCGTCACGATGTCCTGGATACCGGTCGACGCCGCACCTCGCCGCCAGAACAACGCCATCACCTCGTCGAGCACGGCGTCCGGGTCGAAGTGCTTCACGTCGGGCATCGTCGCCACCCCAAAGCTAACTTGAACCAACCGTTCCAAGTTAGCCCTTTCTGCGTGCGCACGCAACCACCGTCCAGGATCATCCACAAAACCCGGCTCGCAGTCTGTCCGGGCCCACGCTCACAACATGATTCCTGCACTCTGGACCATGGCCTACGGCGAACGAGGCAATGCGCTGACCAGGGGCGTCGCCAGGCTCGCCGTCCGCACGACCGAGTTCCTGCGCGCCCTCTCACGCTGCGGCCACGACACCTTCACGATCCTGTGAAGGTGTTTGCCGTCAGCGGTTCGTAACAACTGGTGGGCCGGTGGTGCGGCAGGATCGGCCCCATGTTCGGAATCCGTGTGGTGGCAGGGGCGTTTGTCGTGGTCGCGGCTCTGACCGCTTGTGGTGGTCCGGTGAGTTCACCCGGCCCCGCCTCAACATCGCCGGCCACGACTTCATCGAGCGCTGCCGTGCAACCGAGCGGCACGTCCGCGGTCGCGGCGCCGGAGCAGCTGAAGTTCACCGCGAAGACGGTCGACGGCAAGGACATCTCCGGCGCGGATCTGGCCGGGAAGCCGGTCGTGCTGTGGTTTTGGGCGCCGTGGTGTCCCAAGTGTCAGCGGGAGGCGCCTGGCATGGCCGCGGCTGCCGAGAAACACGGCGAGAAGGTGACGTTCCTGGGGGTCGCGGCACTGGACCAGGTGCCCGCGATGCAGCAGTTCGTGCAGCGGTACGGCCTGCAGTCGTTCCAGCACGTCGCCGACGTGGACAGCTCGGTCTGGAAGAGGTTCGGCGTGACCGCTCAGCCCGCCTACGCGTTCATCGGCACCTCTGGCCAGGTCGAGCTCGTGACCAGCCAGCTGTCCGAACAGGACCTCGCGCAACGGCTGAGCCGGCTGGCATGACGGAGACGTTGCTGGTGGCCGTGGTGGCCGGGATGGTCGCCACGGTCAACCCGTGCGGCTTCGCGATGCTGCCCGCCTATCTGGCGCTGGTCGTCGCGGGTGCGAGCGAGCAGTCGCGGGCGCGCTTGCTGACCCGTGCCGTGGTGTCGAGCGCGATGATGACGCTCGGGTTCGTCGCCGTGTTCGGCGCGTTCGGCTTGGTGTTCTCCGTGGTCGCGTCGTCGGTGCAGCGCTACCTGCCTTTCGTGACGGTGGTGATCGGGCTCGCGCTCGTGGTGCTCGGCGTGCTGCTGTTGATGGGGCGGGAGATCACGCTGCTGATGCCGAAGCCGGCCAGGGGAGCACCGAACCGGCATGTCGGCTCGATGTTCGGTTACGGCGTCGCCTACGCGATCGCGTCGCTGTCGTGCACCATCGGCCCGTTTCTGGCCGTCACCGGATCAACGTTGCGCAGTGGTGACGTCGTAGAGGGCCTCACGGCGTTCCTCGCCTACGCGGCGGGCATGGGCTTGGTCGTCACGGTGCTCGCGATCGCCACCGCGCTGGCGAGCGACGTGGTGACGCGCAAGGCTCGTTCGCTGCTGCCCCATGTGTCCCGGCTCGGCGGCGTGCTGCTGGTGCTCGTCGGGGCGTACGTGACGTACTACGGGATCTACGAACTGCGGCTGTTCCTCGGCGATGCCGATCCCGCGGATCCGGTCGTCGACGGCGCCGGACGGTTGCAGGGACTGCTCGTCGACTGGTTCACGTCGATCGGTCCGCTGCCGTTCGTCATCGTGCTGGCAGCGCTGGTGCTGGGTGGCGTCCTGCTGGTCCGGCGGCGCGGCAAGGTGCGGTGACCTGGCGACGGTCACCAGCACGAGCGAGTTGTCAGGAGCGCATGACCGAGTCGAGCAGGTTGTTATCTCGAATACCGCTGCGCGTACCAGGTCGGTGGCTCGCCGAACATGCTCTTGAAGTCGCGGATGAAGTGGCCCTGGTCGGCGTAGCCGAGGTCCGCCGCCAGCGCGGCCCAGTCGATCGCCCCGCCGGCGGCCATGCGTGCGGTCACCTCGTGCAGGCGGTAGCGGCGGATCACCCACTTGGGCCCGATGCCGACGTACTCCGCGAACAGCCGTTGCAGCCCCCGCACGCTCAGCCCCAGCTCGCCGGCGAGGCGTTCGACCCTGGTCACGGCCTTGTCCTCGGCGATCAGCGCGACCGCGGCCACCGCCTGACGCACCTGCGGGTCGTCGTCCGGCAGGTGTTTCAGCAGGAACGCATCCACGGTCGGCACGTCGAGCGTCGTGGGCAGGTCAGGGCCGAACACCTCGGTCGCCGGGATGACGCGGTCGGTGATCGTCGAGACGGAGGCACCGAGGAACGGGCGGAAGCAGCCCGGCCGGAACGCGACGCCGAAGACGTGGTCGCGGCCCTCGAGGACCTTGAGCTGGTAGCCGCTGCGCACGCCGTTGACGTCCGCGCGGCCGCGGCCGAACGACAGGTGCACGTTCGGGTACGGCACGATCTTCTGCCGGTAGGGCTCGGCGTAGTCCCAGCGAGCCTCCCAGTACCGCTCGACCCATGGCGCGAGCGCCGGCGACGGGTCGTGGAACGCGTGGCGCTGATACCTGGTCCACGCACTCCCCAGCTCACGAACGTCCCGCCCCACACAGCAGAGTGTATGTCGCCTTTGTCCAATACCCTTCCGGCCCGCGCCGCCTAGCGTCGCCGCCATGTCACACCTGTCCAACGCGGCTGAGGCCATGACCGCGGTCGCCCGCACCATCACCGACGACCAGCTCGCCAACAAGACTCCGTGCACCGAGTACGACGTGCGGGCACTGGTCAACCACCTCCTGTTCTGGGGCCCGTCGCTCGCCGGCGCCGGCCGCAAGGAGTCCGTTGCGCAGCCGGCGGCCGCCGAGTCCGATGTGGACCTGGCGGTCGGCGACTGGCGCGGCAGCCTGCTCGCCCTGCTGGACGACATCACGTCGTCGTGGGCGCCGCCGAGCGCCTGGGAGGGCGAGACGAGCATGGGCACGCCGCACATGCTGCCCGCGCCCGTCATGGGCGACATGATCGTCGGCGAACTGGCACTGCACGGCTGGGACCTGGCGGTCGCGACCGGGCAGCGGCTGGAACTACCGGCCGACCTGCTGGTGCATCTGCACGACACGGTGTTCGCCGGCGTGGAGCAGGGCCGGGAGATGGGCATGTACGGACCGGAAGTCGCGGTGCCGGCCGACGCGCCCACCTTGGACCGCATCCTTGGCCTGACCGGCCGTGATCCCGCCTGGACGTAGTCTCCAGTCAGCGATGCCGGCCACATCTGGGGCGAGCTGAGGAGACAAGCCAAGAAAGTGCAGGATCACGCACTACGCCTCCCAGGTCGACATCGACGCGATGGCCGGCAAGGAGAACGCGGCCCACCAGGCGTGGACGTCCGAGCACTGGCTGGGCGCCCGCAGGAGCCAAGTTCGACCTTGCGCTTGTCGAAGTGCTCGTCGAACTCGGTCTGTTCCTCGCTGGTGGCGTCGAGGTAACCCGTTCGTCACACGCGGGCGATGAACTTGATCTCCACCAGCTGTTCCGGGAACGCGAGCCCGTTCGTGCCGACGAGCGTGCTCGCGACCTGCGGGTCGGGCCTGCCGTACGCCTCCTTGCGCACCTTGCCCGCGACGGCGAACGCCGCAGGGATGTCCAGCACGTAGACCACCTCCTCGACGACGTTGTCGAGCGTGGCGCCGAACCGTTCGAGCAGCTTCGCGGCGTTGACGTAGGTCTGCCGCATCTGCGCTTCCATCTGCTCGAAGCTCGTCGCCCTGCCGTTCTCGACAGGGGCCGGCGCGACGAGGTCCGCGCCGTCGTGCGACAACTGCCCGGAGATGTAGATGGTGTCACCGTGCTTGAGCGCCTGCACGTAGCCGTAGGCGGATTCCCAAGGCACGTCGTGGTTGTGCGTTTCCATGCCGCTGAGCCTTGCGAAGGTCGCGTGTGGACACGATCCGTGTTGGTGCCGGAAACCGCAAGGATCGTGACACCTGGCGTACGGTCGGGTGCGTGCTGACCGTCGCGATTCTCGCGCTGCCCGACGTGTACCCGCTCGACCTCAGCATCCCGGCCCACGTGCTCGGGACACAGCCCGGCTACGCCGTCGAGGTCGTGCGCGAGCTCAAGCCGGCCGACGTCGTCGTGGTGCCGGGCTACGAGAACCCGGAGACCGCGCCCGCCGCCGAGCATCTCGACGCCCTGCGCGAGGCGCACGCTCGCGGCTCCCGGATCACCGCCATCTGCACCGGCACGTTCGCGCTCGCGTTCGCCGGGTTGCTCGACGGCCGTGACGCCACCACGCACTGGCGCTACCTCGAACTGTTGCGCGCGCTGCGGCCGTCGGTGAAGGTGCTGGAGAACCGGCTCTTCGTCGAGGACGGCACGTTGCTCACGTCGGCGGGCGGTGGGGCAGGCATCGACGCGTGCCTGCACTTGATCCGCACCGACTTCGGCGCCGCCGCTGCGCATGAGGCCGGCCGTGAGGTCGTGGCGTCTCCTGCCCGTGACGGCGCCGAACCGCAGTACATCGACGTGTTGAGCCCGATGCGTGCGGACCTGACCGCGGTGCGGTCGTGGGCGATGGCGCACCTCGGCGAGGCGATCACGGTCGACCAGCTCGCGATGCGGAGCAACCTGGGGCGGCGGACGTTCATCCGGCACTTCGAACGGGAGACCGGGTACTCGCCGATGAGGTGGGTGACGATGCAGCGGGTGCTGAGCGCGCGGCGGCTGCTGGAGACCTCGGACTGGCCGGTGGACCGGATCGCCGCCGCCACCGGTTTCGGCACGGGGTCGAACTTCCGGTCGGTGTTCCGTCGTGAGGTGGGCGCGACGCCGAGCGGGTACCGCAAGGCGTACCTGGGGACTCTGGGCGAGGCGATGAGCGGGGCATAGGCGGGGGAGCGGGAGCTGACCACCCGATCGTCCCGAACCTCTACCCGGCCAGACAACTCGCGATCCCCGCCGCCGGATGGGGAAGGCGTCGTGTCCGGCGCCTGGGCGCGGACCTGCTTGCCCTGCGGCAGGACCTGCCGGCTTGCCTGGATGCCTTCAGCTGGCCGATGCCACGAGAGACCAGGCGGCCCGTACATCTACTTGTGTGTATATATGCCGTTGTGTATGTTCGTGTCGTGGTCAACTACGTGCAACAGCGCATGACGGCGATCGCGGAGCCGAACCGGTTCCGGATCGTCGAGTTGCTCAGGGGCGGCCCGCGGTCGGTGGGGGAGATCGTGGGCGCGCTGGGGCTCGGCCAGCCGCAGGTGTCTCGGCACCTGCGGCTGCTCGCCGAGGCGGGCGTGGTCGAGGCGACCAAGAAGGCCCAGCAGCGGATCTACCGGCTGCACCCCGAAGCGATGCGCGAGCTGAGCGACTGGGCAGCCGGTTTCGCCGAGCTGTGGTCGGCCCGGATGGACCGCCTCGATGCCTTCCTCGACGACGACACGAGCCAGCAGGGAGTGTGAACATGCCGGACGGCATCGCGATCGACCGGTCGCGCAACACCATTCACATCAGCCGCACCTACACCGCGGGTCTCGACCGGGTGTGGTGGGCCTGGACCGACGCCGAGGCGATCAGTCGTTGGTGGGGTCCCGAGGGCTGGGTCGCGACCGTGTACGAGATGGACGTGCGCCCAGGCGGGCGATGGCGGTTCCGGATCGCGCCGGTGGACGAATCGGCCGACCCGGTCCGCATCATCGCCACTTACGGCACGGTCGTACCCCGTGCGGAACTGTCCTATGAGGACAGCTTCGCCGACGAGGCGTGGGAAGCCGATGGCACGGGGATCTTCCCGACCACGGTCACCTTCGCCGCGTCCGGCACTGGCTGCACCGTCGAGGTGGCAGCGACCTTTCCCGACGGTGCCGCCTTGCAGCGGGCCGTCGAACTCCAGATGGCCGGCGGCTACGCCGAAGCGCTCGACCGGCTCGCCGGCCTGCTCGAACCACTTTCGAACGAAGGAGAAACGATCATGTCCACGATCACTTCCGCCGACGGCACCACGATCGCCTACGAGAAGACCGGTTCCGGTCCCGCGGTCGTCGTGATCAGCAACGTCGCCGAGGACCGCACCGGAGTCGCCGGTCTGGCCAAGGCGTTGTCCGCGCACTTCACCGTGCTCACCTTCGACCGCCGCGGGCGCGGCGCCAGCGGTGACCCGCAGCCCTACGACCCGGCCCGCGAGATCGAGGACATCGCCGCGCTGGTCGAGGTCCTGGGCGGTTCGGCGGCCCTGATGAGCGGTTCCGGTGGCTCCGGGCTGACTCTCGACGCGGCCAGCGCCCTGGGAGACAAGGTGACCGGGCTCTACCTCTACGAGCCGCCGCTGATCGTCGACGACTCCCGGCCCCCGGCGCCCACCGATTACGTCGAGCACTTGGAAGCGTTGGTCGCGGCGGGCAAACGCAGCGAGGCCGTCGAGTACTTCATGACCGAGATGATCCGCGTGCCGGCCGAGTACATCCCGGCGATGAAACAGGATCCGTCCTGGGACGAGATGGCCAAGTACGCCCACACCTATGCCTACGACGGCCGCATCCTTCAGGGGTTGCAGGACGGCAAACCGCTGCCCACCGATCGCTGGTCGATCGAGGCGCCGATCGCGGTGGCCGTCGGCGGCAACGGCGAGGAGTTCATCCGCAAGGGCGCGGAGGCACTGGCCTCGATCCTGCCCGACGTCACCGTGCTGACGCTGGCCGACCACGACCACTCGGCGTTCTGGACGGCGCCAGAACCGGTCGCCGAGCAGGCACGCGCGTACCTTCTGGGCTGAGGTGCTCCCCGGCGGCACCGTTCATCGAGGGCCGCTTCGCCGTCCGCGACGGAGCCGATCCCGTCGACGAGCTGATGTACTGGACCAATGCGTGACTGGGTGTCCAATATGGACTACCGGCACCGTCCTCAATGGACTTTCTGGGGCATTCTGGGGACATTTGACGTCGGGGCCTAATGTGACCCTATCGGTGCTGAACAGGCAAAACATGCCGATGGGGCCGCCTTCGGAAGATCCCGAAAACGGCCCCATCGTGACCCGTCAGGTCTGGTCGGTCCACCACTTCTGGCCAGCCGCACCGAGGGTGGAGATCGGGTCGTAGTAGGGGTAGCGACGGTCGAGCGCCTCCGGGTCCTCGAGCTCGATCCCGGTGCGGTAGTTCTTCGTCCAGTAGGAAATGCCCAGCTCACGGTCGTATTCGGCGAGCTGGTGCACCCACCGCTTGCCCACGTACGGCACGTCGCACACGATCCGCGGCGTCGCGTACCCAGGCAGATAGCCCATGATCGCGTGCTGAAGTTCCTGGGCTTCCCACACGGACACCCGCCAGTGCTCCGCGTTGGGGATCATGTCGCACATGTAGAAGTAGTACGGCAGGATGTTCGCTTCCCCTTGCAGCGCAAAGCAAAGGTCCAGCAGGTCGTCCGACGTGGCGTTGACGCCCTTCATCAGCACGCCCTGGTTGCGCACGTCCCGGACGCCGACTTCAAGAGCGGTCCGGGCGGCCTCGGCGACGAGAGGCGTCACGGACTGGGCGTGGTTCACGTGGGTGTGGATCGCCAGGTTGACGCCGCGGCGTGAGGCGGTGCGGGCGACGCGTTCCAGGCCTTCGACTACGCGTGGCTGGAGCCAGTGCTGGGGGAGGCCGGCCAGGGCTTTGGTGGCCAGGCGGACGTCGCGGACGGTTTCGATGTCCAGCAGGCGCATGAGGAACGACTCGAGTTGTGGCCACGGCACGTTTGCCACGTCGCCGCCGGAGACCACCACGTCGCGTACGCCGGGGGTTTTCTTGAGGTACTCGATCATCTGGTCTTGGCGGTCGACCGGCTTCAGGGAGAGCTTGTGCTTGTCGATCAGCGGCGTCGAGTTGCCGACCAGGTCCATGCGGGTGCAGTGGCCGCAGTACTGCGGGCAGGTCGACACCATCTCGGCCAGCACCTTGGTCGGGTAGCGGTGGGTCAACCCCTCGACGACCCACATCTCGGCCTCGTGCAGCGAGTCGCGCTGGGAGTGCGGGTGCGACGGCCAGTGCGGGTCGCGGTCGGAGCGCACCGGGACCATGTAGCGGCGGACCGGGTCGGCCAGGAAGGCGTCGGTGAACTCCGACGGCGTGAGGCCGGCGTCCACCGCCATGGTGTTGAGCATCTGCGGCGGGAGCAGCATCGACATCGTCGCGAAGGTTTCCTGGTCGGCGGCCAGGTCGTCGTAGAACTTGTCGGTCAGCAGGTCGCCGGTGACCTTGCGGAGCTGCTTGACGTTCTTCACGCAGTTCACGCGCTGCCACTGGGCGTCACGCCACTGCGACTCGGTCACGTGGGACCAGCCGGGGAAGCGCCGCCAGTCGGGTTCGACCAGCTCACGGCGCACGTACGTGTAGGGCTGTCGGCCCAGCCGCTCCAGCGCCGTGGGGGCGTCGTGCAGCGCAGTCATCCGTACTCCTCAGCGTCGAGGTCGCGTGAAGATATCCTGTCATACCGCTAGCGTGCCGTAAATATTTCAGCTCAAGGCCTGGTCGACGGCGGGTCGGGAGCAATTTCGGGACCTCGCGCGTTGAGGGGGTATGCCTGTTTTCGCGCTGGTGCTGCTCGGGGTGTTCGCCGAGATCGCGGTCATGGTCGCCGTCGGCAACGCCATCGGCGGGCTGTGGACGATCGCGTTGTTGCTGGCCGGCACGTTGGTCGGCCTGTCGCTGGTGCGCAGGCAGGGGGCGCAGACGATGGCCGCGTTCTCCGAGGCCGTGTTGAGGCGTCAGCAGCCGCATCAGGAGATGGCCGACGGCGTGCTGATCGCGGCGGCCGGTGCGTTGATCATGGTGCCGGGCTTCATCAGCGACGTCGCGGCGCTGTTCCTGCTGTTCCCGCCGACGCGCAGGCTCGTGAGCCGCCGGATCGCGCGGAAGGCGGAGGCGGCGGCGTTGAAGTTCGAGCACGAACGGCGCTTCGGCGCTGGTCAGGTCGTCGAGGGCGAAGTGGTCGACGTCGAGACCGAGCCGGTGATCATCGCGGAACGGCGCGAGCTGCGGTGATCCGCGCGTACCGGCCCGCTGACCTGGACGCGCTGTACGACATCTGCCTGGACACCGGCAACGGTGGCCTGGGCGCACGTCACCTGTTCGACGATCCGCGCCTGATGGGGCACGCGTACGTCGGCCCGTACGTGGCGTTCGAGCCTGACCTGGCGTTCGTGGTGGAGGACGACCTCGGGGTGTGCGGTTACGCGATCGCGGCGCCCGACAGCGTGGCGTTCGAAGATCGTTGTGACCGTGACTGGTGGCCTGACCTGCGCCTGCGGTATCCGCTGACGCCTGGTGCCAACCGGGTCGTGCAGCAGATCCACAAGCCGGCGAAGGTCGATCCGTTGCTGACGCTCGACTATCCCGCGCACATGCACACCAACCTGCTGCCACGCGCCAAGGGCAAGGGATTCGGCGGCACTCTCGTACGCACTGTGCTCGAACGTCTCGAGAAGGGCGTTCATGTGCACGTGCGGCACCACAACACACACGCGATCGGTTTCTGGGAACACCTCGGGTTCCGCGTGATCGACTCGGCTGACAAGCTCGTCCTGGGCTTGCGCCTCTGACCCCGCGAGGAGGTCACGAGTGTCAGGCGAGGAGGTCTTTCAGCAGCAGGTCGAAGTCGAGGACCTCACGCCCGGCCGGCACCACCGCGTAGGTGGACTCCAGGAACCGGTGCAACTCGTCGAACGACAGGTGGAACACCGCGTGCGAGTCCTCGGTGAAGAGCTCCAGCACCAGCACGTCCCCGTGGTGCGGCCGCAGCCGCACGTCCCCCAGGCCCGCCGGCGACAGCAGCCCGTCGGACAGCAGCTCCCGCCCGACCAGCCAGGTCGACTCCTGGTCTCTGGTGTGAAACCGCAGCGTGACGGCGTGCGGATCGTCTGAGCGGTAGTGGAGGTCGACGTTCATCGGCTCGACGGTGCCGTCCGGCCGAATGAACTCAACGACGGTGGCGGTGCCGATCCGCGTCTCGTTGAACATCGCCGTTCCTCCTCTTCGAGGGCGTTGATGTCCACACGGATGCTGTTCGAGGTCGGTTCAACGCTCCGGCGAAGAAATCTCGGCGACCCGCGCGGACTCAGGTGCAGGGGCCGGGGCCGGCCGGGGTGACCTGGTCAGAGCACCAGCCCAGCTCTCCGGATGCGGCGACGTTCTGGGTCTCCTGGCTCGCGAACGGCAGGAGGGCGAGTGCGGCGGCGGCCAGTGCGGCGATGAGGATCTTCATGACACGGTCACGTTCGAACCGCCGCGGAGGTTGCCTCGATCTTCGCGCTGGGTACCTGAACACTCATGACCGTTTACGGCATCCATGCGTCCCATGAGCAGATTCACCCCACCGCCCTGCTCGACGCCGTGCGCAGGGCCGAGGAGGCCGGGTTCACCGCGGCGATGAGCTCCGACCACTTCTCACCGTGGAGTGCGCGCCAGGGCCAGTCCGGGTACGCTTGGTCGTGGCTGGGCGCGGCGCTGCAGGCCACGAGCCTGCCGTTCGGCGTGGTCACCGCCCCCGGCCAGCGCTACCACCCGGCGATCACCGCCCAGGCCGTCGGCACGCTCGCCTCGATGTACCCGGGCCGGTTCTGGGCCGCGCTCGGCACCGGCGAGGCGAGCAACGAGCACATCACCGGCGACGGCTGGCCGCGCAAGGACGTCCGCACGGCCCGGCTGCGGGAGTGCGTCGACGTGATCCGCGCGCTGCTCGCGGGCGAGGAGGTCAGCCACGACGGCCTGGTCCGCGTGGACCGCGCCCGGTTGTGGACGCTGCCGGACGAGGCGCCGCTGCTGATCGGTGCCGCCGTCAGCCCGGCCACCGCCCGTTGGTGCGCGGAGTGGGCCGACGGGTTGATCACGGTCAGCGCGCCGCCTGACCGATTGCGGGAGGTCGCGGACGCCTACCGGGACGCGGGCGGGCGGGGCAAGCTTCACCTGCAGGTACACCTGAGCTGGGCCTCCGACGACGAGACCGCGCTCGCGATCGCGCACGAACAGTGGCGATCCAACGTGTTCCGTCCACCCGTGTGCTGGGACCTGGAACTGGCCGAGCACTTCGACGTCGTCGCCGAACACGTCACGCCAGAAGAGGTCGCACAGGTCGTTGACGCTTCGGCTGACCTCAAGTGGCACATCGAGCAGTTGCACCAGTACGCGTCGTTGGGCTTCGAGGAGATCTACCTGCACCACGTGGGTCAGGACCTGATGCCGTTCATCGACGCGTTCGGTGAGCACGTCCTGCCGGAGGTGACGAAGTGATCCGCACGTCTGACGTCTGGTGGAAGAACGCCGTTCTCTATTGCCTGGACGTGGAGACCTTCTCCTCCGACGGCTTCCGCGGCGCCACCGAACGCATCGACCACCTGCACGCCCTAGGCGTCACGTGTGTGTGGTTGATGCCTTTCTACCCGACACCCGAACGCGACGACGGCTACGACATCATCGACTTCTACTCCGTCGACCCGCGCCTGGGTTCGCTGGGCGACTTCGTGGAGTTCGTGCGCGCGGCCCGCGACCGGGGTATGCGCGTGATCGCGGACCTCGTCGTCAACCACACCTCCGATCAGCACCCGTGGTTCCACGATCCGGAGAAGCGCGAGTGGTACGTCTGGGCCGACGAGCCGCAGCAGGACGGACCGCAGGGGATCACGTTCCCGGACAAGGAGAACAGCCTCTGGGAGTACTCGGAGGAGGTGGGCAGGTACTACCTGCACCGCTTCTACAAGCACCAGCCCGACCTCAACGTGTCCAACCCCGAGGTGCGCGACGAGATCGCCCGGATCATGGGCTTCTGGATGGAACTGGGTCTGAGCGGCTTCCGTGTGGACGCCGTGCCGTTCTTGTTGGAGCACAACGACTCGATGGACGCCCTCTCGCTGCCGAACCCGCACGACTACCTCACCGACTTGCGCGCGTTCCTCAACCGCCGCAACGGCGAAGGAGTGCTCCTGGGCGAGGTGAACCTGCCGTACAAGGACACGATGGCGTTCTACGGCCAGGGCGTGGGCGATGAGCTGACGATGTGCTTCGACTTCGTTGGCATGCAGGCGATGTACCTCGCGCTGGCGCGGAAGTCGACGGGTCCGTTGGTCAAGGCGTTGCAGGAACGCCCGCAGCCGCCACGCGACGGCCACTGGGCGACGTTCGTGCGCAACCACGACGAGCTGACCCTGGACAAGCTGCCCACGGACGAACGCCAGGAGGTCTTCGACGCTTTCGGCCCGGAGAAGTCGATGCAGCTCTACGGCCGAGGCCTGCGCCGGCGGCTTCCGTCGATGCTGGGCGGCGACCAGCGCCGCATCCGGATGGTCTACAGCCTGCTGTTCACGCTGCCGGGCACGCCGGTGCTGTTCTACGGCGAGGAAGTCGGCCTGGTCGAGGACCTGTCGCTGGAGGGCAGGCTGGCGGTGCGCGTGCCGATGGACTGGGAGGCGGCGGCGAAGCAGCGGCACGATCCGGACTCGCTGCTGGTGTGGATGCGGCGGCTGATCGAGCTCTACCGGGAGTGCCCGGAGCTGGCGTGGGGCGATTTCCAGGTGCTCGACGTGGGCGACCCGAGCGTGTTCGCCCATCGTGCGGACTGCGATGGCGGCGCGGTGATCGCCGTGCACAACTTCGCCGACCAGGAGGTCACCGTGAGGGTTCCTGCCGAGGGGGTGCTCGACGACCTGCTGACGGGCGGCCGGGTGAAGCCCGCGAAGATCGGGGCCAAGGTCGACCTCGCGCCCTACGACTGCCGCTGGTTCCGTTTGGTCACGTAGCGAATCCCGGCCGGCGGGCGACTAACGAGCATGCCGGTGCCCGACACGCCCGCCTCGACCGACGAACTCGGATTCGACCGTTTCGCTGTCCCGCTCGCACGGACGATCGCCGCCACCGACCGCTCCACGACACCATGGACCATCGGCGTCTACGGCGAGTGGGGCAGCGGCAAGACGACGTTCCTGCGGCTGGTCGAGAAGGCGTTGCTGCCGTCCGGCGTGCGCCCGATCTGGTTCAACGCGTGGAAGTACGCCCGCGACGACAACCTCTGGGCCGCGCTGATCGAGAAGATCGTGGTGGAGGCCCGCCGCTCGGTGCCCTGGTACCGCGTGCCGGACGTGCGGCTGCGGATCTGGCTGCGGTCGATCGACTTCGGCGCGGGCTTCTTCGAGCTGTTCCGCAAGCTGCTCGCGATCGGCTTCAAGATCGCGATGCTGAGCGCGTTGATCCTGATGGCGTTGAGCCTGGTGCCGGTCGCCGGCAACCCGATCGCGGGCTGGCTCGTCGGCAGCCCGCTGCTCGCCGAGCCGTGGATCCGGGTGCTGATCGGGGTCGTGGCGGCTTTCGGCACCAAGCCGGAGGCGTTGCTGAAGCTGTTCGACGTGAAGCTGGGCGCCGACCTGGGCGCGTTCCGGCGGCGTCGGGCGCATCGCTCGCAGACCGCGCTGCTGGACGACTTCACCGCCGAGTTTCAGGGTGTGCTGAAGGTCGTGTACCGCAAGAAGCCGCTGGTGGTGATCATCGACGACCTGGACCGGTGCCTGCCGGAACAGACGCTGCAGATCATCGAGACGGTCAAGCTCTTCCTCGACGAACCCGGCTGCGTCTTCCTGCTCGCGGTCGACCGGGAGGTCATCGAGCACGCGATCCGGGTGAAGTACAAGGACCTGCCGTCGGTCGGTGAGCTGGGGGAGACGTTCTTCGAGAAGATCGTGCAGCTGCCGTACTCGCTGCCGTCGCCCGCCGAAGGGCTCGTCGAGTCCTACATCCGCACCATCTCGTCCGATCCGGATGTGCTGGCGTGTCTGCCGATCCTGCGCGGCACCACTCCGTACAACCCGCGGCGGATCAAGCGCAGCGTGCAGGCCTTCACGCTGCTCAAGGAGTTGTCCGCGGACCTCGAACCGGTGCCGTCGGTGCTCGCCAAGCTGGTGGTGATCCAGGCGCAGTTCCGGCAGGTCTACCGCGCCGCCGTCAACGACCACTCGCTGCTCGCCCGGCTGGAGCAGGCCTATCGGGCGCCGGACGACGACGCTGACGCGGTGCTGAAGGCGCAGGTGGAGCGGTTCTCGGAGCTGTATCCGGGGCTCGGAGCGTTGTTCTGCCTGGGGAACGACTACGTGGACACCTTCTCCTCGGTGTCGGTCGAGGCCTACCTGCTGATTGTCGACACGGTGGCGGTGGCCGAGGAACCCGCACCCGAACCCTCGCAGAGATCCGCTCGGCGCTTGATCGTCGTCAGTTGCCTGCGCCAGGACCAGGATTGGGCCGGCCGAATCCAGCAACTGCTGCGCGGTGCGGGCGAGCAGGTCGTGATCGCCTTGGTCGAGGACGGCCATCCCCTGGACGACGGGTTCGTCATCGGCGTGTGGACGTGGGCGTCTACCGGCTCTGATGAGGCGGAACGTCGGTGGGCGGCCGCCGTGGCGAACGGGATACCGTTCTTGGCTGTGCGCGTGGAGAACGCGCTGGGGTCCCGTTTTCTGAACGGACAGGAGTCGCTGAACCTCGTGTCAATGGACGATGACGAGTTCGCCACGACAGTTCTGGCGCGATTCGGCTACTCGTTCCCACGCACCTGGGCAACAGATGATCCGCGTCCGTCGTACCGTCCTCAGGCCAACAACCTCCCGCGCCTTCCCGACGACCTCGTACGGCGCGACGACCTCGTACGGCGCGACGACCGGCCGGACGTATCGCCGCGAGCGCCCATCACCGTCCTGGTCGGTCCGCCGGGCAGCGGCAAGACGATGCAGGCGCTGCGTTATGCGAGGGACCGTCGCTCCGGCTTCAGCGTCGTCTGGCTGATTCGCGCCGAGACCTACCACGACGACATGGACAGCCTCGCGAGGAGTCTCTCCGTCGGGATAACAGCCCTCTCCGACCGGCTCGACTCCGCGGGCCGCGTGCTGCTGATCTACGACGGGTTCGACAACGTGCACCTCGCAGCGGAGTTGCCGCGGCTGAGCGCGGGATTGATCATGGTCACCACGCACAACCGTGACTGGGCTGAGCACGGCGAGGTGGTCGAGGTCGACCCGTTCACCAGGAGTCAGTCGGTGAGATATCTGGATCGGTCGGACGCAGACTCGCTGGCGGAGCAGCTCGGAGATCTGCCACTGGCGCTTGCCTGCGCCAAGCGTCAACTGCTGGAACACGGTATGTCGGTGCAGGAGTACCTGCGCATGCTCGACGAGAACGGCACGTCCTTCGTCACCGCTGGTGCGTTGTCCTTGAGCGGAGCGCTGACCAGTGCGATCAGACAGGTCGATGACGAGCCGCGAGCGCTGCTGATCGCCCTGTGCCTTCTCGGTCAGTCGACGTTGCCTCATGAGCTGCGGTCCGATCACGCTGTCGCCGCGCTGATCCGGGCATCACTGGTGGACTTCGCGCCTGGAGGTTTGGTGGTGAACGCGGTCGTCCGCCGGTTCGCGGCGGAGCAGCAGATCGACTGGCGGGTGCTCGAACACATCCATCTCCACGTGGACGCGCTGATCAGGCACGTAGCGCCGGTGCAGGCCGTTGAACTGCTGCGAAAGCTGGCGTCGGCCTGGAGTTCCGCCGGTGACGCCGATCGGGCACAGGACTACCTCGTCCGTGCTCGGTCGCTCGACTCCAGCGGCGGATGAGGGCGCGGATCGCCGAGCGATACTTGCGGGATCTTATCGCTTCACGTGAAGATATTGTCGAGACAGCGTCGTCGACCGAAGGATTTTCAGGTGAGCGCGTACGGACTGCACCGCGTCCTCGAGCCCAGCGGTGTCCTGCCGCAGCAGGCGTGGCGGCTGGACGCGGAACCCGTCCCCGCCGCCGACGAGGTGATCGTCGCGGTCGAGCGGCTCAACCTGGACGCGGCGTCGTTCCGGCAGCTCAGGGAGCAGCACGGCAGCGGTGACGCGGTCCGGCAGGCCGTGCTGGACATCGTGGCCGAGCGCGGCAAGATGCAGAACCCGGTCACCGGATCTGGCGGCATGTTGCTCGGCACGGTGCTGGAGGTCGGGCCGTCGTCGCCGCTCGGGCTGAAGGCGGGCGACCGGATCGCGACGCTGGTCAGCCTCACGCTGACGCCGCTGAGGATCAACGACGGCCTGCAGGACTGGACCGGCGAGGACGAGCAGGTGCCGTGCCGGGGGACCGCGGTGCTGTTCGGACGGTCGATCGCGGCCGTGCTGCCGTCCGACATGTCCAACGAGCTGGCGCTTTCTGTTCTGGACGTGTGTGGTGCACCGGCGCTGACCGACCGTGTGGTGCGGAAGCATCCTGGTGGGTCTGTCCTGGTGCTCGGCGGTGGTGGTAAGTCGGGCTCGCTCTCTCTCGCGGCCGCACGTCAGGCTGGTGCGTCGCGCCTCGTCGCGTTGGTGCCGACCGAGCGTGAGGCTGCACAGGTGCGTGCGGCCGGTCTCGCGGATGAGGTCGTGATCGCGGATGCGCGCAACCCGGTGGCGGTCGCCGAGGCGGTTGGTAAGCAGGTCGACGTCACGGTCGTGTGTGTGGACGTGCCGGGGTGCGAGCACGGCGCCATCCTTGCGACCGGCGACGGCGGGACCGTGATCTTCTTCTCCATGGCGACCTCGTTCAGCGCCGCCGCGTTGGGGGCGGAGGGTCTCGCGGCCGACGTCGAGATGCTGGTCGGCAACGGGTATGTGCCTGGTCACGCCGAGTTCGCGCTGGACCTCGTCCGGACGCAGCCGGGTGTGCGGGCGCTGTTCGAGCAACGGCAGACTGCGTGACGTGAGTACGCAACTTTTGGTCGGCGGCCGCATCTACGCACCGGATGCGACGGCCATGGCCGTCACGGACGGCGTCGTCGTGTGGATCGGACAGGACTCGGTAGGCCGTGCGCTGCACCCCGACGCCACGGTCGTGGAGCTGCACGGTGCCTTCGTCGCGCCCGCGTTCGTCGACGCCCACGTCCACGCCACTTCGGCCGGCCTGCTGCTGACCGGCCTCGACCTGACCAGGACGTCCTCTGTGGACGCCCTGCTGGACCAGGTCCGCAACGCGCCCGGCCCGCTCGTGTGGGGTCACGGCTGGGACGAGACGCGCTGGCCGGAGAACCGTCCGCCCACGCGCGCGGAGATCGACGAGGCCGCGGCGGGCAAGACGGTCTACCTGTCGCGCATCGACGTGCACTCGGCGCTCGTCTCGTCGAACCTGATCATCGACGAAACCCGCACAGCCGACGGCTTCTCCGCCGACGGTCCTCTCTCGCGCGCCGCCCACCACCACGTGCGCGGCACCGCGAAAGCAGCCATCACGCCCGCACAACGCAACGCTGCCCAACGCGCGTTTTTGGCGCACGCTGCGTCGATGGGCATCGCGTCCGTGCACGAGTGCGCGGGCCCGGACATCTCCGGCGAGGACGACCTGCGCGAACTTCTCGCTCTCGGCGAAGGCCCCGAGGTGGTGGCCTACTGGGGCGCGCACGACCTGCCCGGCGTCGAGGTCCGCGGCCTCGCCGGTGATCACTTCGTCGACGGCGCGATCGGCTCCCGCACCGCGGCGCTGGTCGAGCCCTACGCCGACGCGGACACGTCCGGCGCGCTCTACCTGGACGGCCAGCAGGTCGCCGACCACCTGATCAAGTGCGCCGAGCTGGGCGTGCAGGCGGGCTTCCACGTCATCGGCGACGCCGGCATGGCCGCCGTGATCGAGGGGTTCTCCATCGCCGAAAAGGCCCTCGGCACGCCTGAACTCGCGTCCGCCCGCCACCGCCTCGAACACGTCGAGATGGTGTCCGCCGAGCAGGCCCAGCAACTGGCCGGGTGGGGCGTCGTCGCCTCTGTGCAGCCTCTTTTCGACGCCGAGTGGGGCGGACCGGCCGGAATGTACGTTCAGCGCCTCGGCGCGGAACGCGGAGTGGGGCTGAATCCCTTTTCACGTCTCGCCGCGGCCGGCGTGGTTCTGGCGTTCGGCTCGGACACCCCGGTGACCGCGATCGACCCGTGGGCGGCCGTCACCGCTGCGGTGCACCACAAGACTGAGGGCCACGGGATTTCTCCTCGCGCTGCCTTCACGGCTCACACGCGTGGTGGGTGGCGTGCGGCAGGGGTTGATGACGGCCTGACCGGCACCCTTCAGCCTGGTGCGCCCGCGACGTACGCGGTGTGGGAGACCGGCGAGCTCGTGGTGGCCGGGAGCGACTCGCGGGTGCAGCGCTGGTCCACCGACCCGCGCTCTGGTGTGCCTGGACTGCCGGATCTGACCGGCCCTGCGCCTGTGTGCGTGCGGACCGTGCTGAACGGCCGGACGATCTACGAAAGGAAGTGACTCATGGCGTTGCTCGACCTCGACCCCAAGGTCGTCGCCACCGCGCGCGAACTCGCGGCGCGGGCGGCCGAACCGGTGGTGTCCATCGCGAAGGCGCACACCACCGTTGCCGTCGAGCGCGCCACACTTCGCCTGGCCGGCATCACCGGCGCGGACTCCACGCACCGCGCCGGTGACGTCCCGTGGGTCAACCGCGTGATCGACACGGTGCGTGAGCAGTGCGGCCTCGAACACGGCGTGGTGCTGCCGGCGTTCCACGCGCTCAAGCAGCACAACCTCGCGAGCCTCACCGAACTCGCGGAAGCCACCGCGGCCGGGCAGATCCAGTTCTCAATCCCTACTGGCAGGGACCTAAACACCACTAAGAAGGCTGCCACGTCCGCTGTTGCCAAGGGGCTCAAGACGGTCGACCGCAACCGGGCCCAGCGCGACAAGCTGGTCCACAAGCTCGGCGACCCCGCCCAGCGGCCGTGGATCTACCTGATCGTCGCGACCGGCGACATCGACGAGGACGTCGTCCAGGCGCAGAACGCGGCGCGGGCGGGTGCCGACATCATCGCGGTGATCCGGTCGACCGGGCAGTCGCTCCTCGACTACGTGCCGGAAGGCGCCACGCACCACGGGTTCGCGGGCACGTACGCCACGCAGGAGAACTTCCGGATCATGCGGGCGGCGCTCGACGACGTGTCGAAGGAGGTCGGCCGGTACGTGCGGCTGACCAACTACGCGTCCGGGTTGTGCATGCCCGAAATCGCTGTGCTGGCGGGGCTTCAGCGGCTCGACATGATGTTGAACGACTCGATGTACGGCATCCTGTTCCGCGACATCAACCCGATCCGCACGTTCGTCGACCAGCGCTTCAGCCGCCAGGTCCACGCACGTGCCGGCATCATCATCAACACCGGTGAGGACAACTACCTCACCACCGCGGACGCCGTCGACGCCGCGCACACCGTCACCGTTTCCCAGTTGCTCAACGAGCACTTCGCCCACGAGGCGGGACTGCCCGACCACCTGCTGGGCCTCGGCCACGCCTTCGAGATCAATCCGAAGGTGCCCGACTCGTTCCGGCTCGAACTCGCGCACGCGTTGCTGGCGCGCGAACTCTTCCCGGACGCGCCGCTGAAGTGGATGCCGCCGACCAAGCACATGACCGGCGACGTGTTCAACGGCTATCTGCTGGACGGGTTCTTCAACCTCGCGGGTGTCCTGACAGGACAGTCCATTCTGCTCGTCGGCATGATGACGGAAGCCGTCGTGACGCCGTTCCTGTCCGACCGCGACCTCGCGCTGCAGAACGTCCGGTACGTGCTCAACGCGGCGGGCAGCCTCGCGGAGGACTTCCGGCCCTCGCCGGACGGGCTCATCGTCAAGCGCGCGCACCAGGTGCTCGGCGAGGCCGTGGACCTCCTCGAACGCATCGTCGACGACGGTCTGCTCAACGCCATCGCGGACGGCACGTTCGGCCTGATGAAGCGCCCCGCCGACAAGGGCAAGGGCGCGGACGGCGTGATCGAGAAGGCCGAGACGTACTTCAACCCCGCGAGCGAGATGCTGGAGGCAGCGCGGTGACCGAGTCCAAGAGGTATGTGCGGCCCTACGGCGACACCACCGGCGACGGCATGATCCAGACGTCGTTCACGCTGCCGATTCCCTTCGGCCCCAAGGCGGACGGCGCGGCGCAGCAGCTCGCGAACAAGATGGGCATGGATCCCGCGATGGTGGTCCACTCGAACCCCATCGGCGACGACTTCACGTTCTTCGTGGTCTACGGCTCGGTGAAGCACCTCGTGGACCTCGACGAGGTGAAGGTCGTCGAGCGCGAATACCCGTTGCTGAGCCCGGCCGAGGTCAACACCACGCTGAAGAAGGTGTTGCGGCGCAAGCTCGTTGTCGTCGGTGGCTGCATCGGCACCGACGCGCACACGGTCGGCATCGACGCGATCCTCAACATCAAGGGCTTCGCCGGCGAGAAGGGCCTGGAGTACTACCGCGAGCTGAAGGTCGTGAACCTCGGCGCGCAGGTGTCGGTGCCCGAACTGGTGCGGTCCGCCCGCGCGGAGAAGGCCGACGCCGTGCTGATCTCCCAGGTCGTGACCCAGCGGGACGCGCACATCCTGAACACGCAGGAGATGTCCGCGGCGTTCCGCGAGGCGATGGGGGACAGGCGGCCGCTGCTGGTCGCGGGCGGCCCGCGGTTCGACCCGTTGATGGCGGGCGAGCTGGGGGTTGATCGAGTGTTCAGCCGGGGTACCACCCCGGGCGAGGTCGCGAGCTACCTGGTGCACGCGATGCAGGAGAAAAAGGGGGTCGCCGCGTGAGCGGGGCTTTGGTCGAAGGCTTTTCGGTGACGCACCGGCGGTACGTTCCGCACTCGCACGCGCACTACGGCGGCAACCTGGTCGACGGTGCCTACGGGCTCGGCATGTTCGGTGACGTCGCCACCGAGCTGCTGATCCACACGGACTCCGACGAGGGGCTCTTCGCCGGCTACAGCTCCGTCGAGTTCGCGGCGCCGATCCAGGCCGGTGACGTCGTGGAGGCCACGGCGACGTTGGTGCGCATCGGAAAGCGGTCGCGTGAGATCGAGTTCGAGGCACGCGTGGTGTGCCGCTCGGCGCCCGAACGCGGTCCTTCGGCGGCCGACGTACTGGCTGAGCCGATCGTCGTAACGCGCGCCCGCGGCACGGTCGTCGCTCCGAAAGCCGCCGAATAACAACAGAATTCAGACCGAACCGGCAGGCGTCCTGCTCCGAATCCCTGGCTGTTGGAAGGGAGCAGGACAATGCCAACTAGCAACAAACAGCGATTACGCCGCGGTGCGATCGCCGCGGTGGTCGTCGCAGCGGCGGCCGCCATACCGGCAGCGGAAGCGTCAAGCCACCGCGAGGCACCGCTCATCGCGGCGGACCCGGCGGTCGACAACACCGACGTGTACGCCTTCACCAGCCCGGACAGACCCGACACCGTCACGCTCGTCGCGAACTGGTTCGGGCTGCAGGAACCCAACGGTGGCCCCAACTTCTACCCGTGGGCCACGGACGCCCGATACGACCTCAACATCGACGCCGACGGCGACGCGGTGCCGGACAAGACCTTCCGGTTCACGTTCAGCACCGACGACCGGCGCGGCAAGAACACCTTCCTCTACAACAACGGGCCCGTCACGTCGATCAACGACGACAACCTGTTGTTCCGCCAGAACTACAACCTCGAGCTGATCGAACCCGGCAAGACCACGCAGCTCGTGCGCAACGGCCGCGCGGCGCCGTCCAACACCGGCCCCGCGTCGTTCCCGAACTTCGCGGCGATCAGGGACCAGGCGACGGCCAAGCTGCCCGGCGGCGGCCAGGTCTACATCGGACCGTCGGAGGACTCGTTCTTCCTGGACCTGAGGGTGTTCGACCTGCTCTACGGCGGGAACCTCAAGGAAGTCAACCAGGACACCCTGATGGGCTACAACGTCAACACCATCGCCATCCAGGTGCCCAAGACGATGCTCGCGCTGAAGGGCGACCCGAAGCGCAACCCGGTGATCGGCGTGTGGAGCGACACCGAGCGCCGCACGCTGAAGCTCGACCCCGGCAAGGCCACCCCGCAGGGACCGTTCGTGCAGGTGTCGCGGCTGGGCAACCCGCTGGTGAACGAGGTCGTGTCGTCGGCGGCGATCAAGGACGCGTTCAACGGGCTCGAACCCGTTGGTGACGCGAAGGTTCAGGCGTTGCTGGACCGGGTCAACGACCCGGAACTGGCCCGGCTGATCCAGGCGATCTACGGCATCCCGGCGCCGAAGACGCCACGGGCCGACCTGGTGGAGATCTTCCTGACGGGGATCACCACGAAGGCGGGCGGCCCGATCAGGGCCGATCTCAACTCGCAGCTGAACAACGCCGACGTGGACCCGAAGAAGTTCGCGCCGTCGGAGATGTTGCGGCTCAACATGTCCACGCCGGTGACGAAGAACCCCAACCGGCTCGGCGTGCTCGGCGGTGACCTGCAGGGCTTCCCGAACGGCCGCAGGCTCGCCGACGACGTGGTGGACATCGAGATCCAGGCCGTGGTCGGTGCGGCGCAGACCGGCAAGCTCGTGCCGGCGCTCGCCAAGGGCGACCGGGTGAACGCCAACGACGTTCGCTTCGGTGACAAGTTCCCGTACGTCGGCCTGCCGAGCAACAGGGCGGTCAACTCCCGCTGAGTGAGGGTGCCTGACATGTGGAAAACCATTCCGCTGCTGGCAGCCGTGCTCGCTGTTGCCGCCTGCGCCTCCCCGCAGGCGGCAACACCCGCCGCCACGCAGACTTCTTCTTTGCAGCGCAACGCAGAGTCCTTGCAGGCCAAGCTTCGCCGAACGCCCGCCGACGCGGCCGCGTGGGCACAGCTCGGCGTCACCCAGGTGGAGCTGGCCCGCGTCACGTTCGATCCCCAGCACCACAGCCGCGCCGAACGGGCGCTGACCGAGTCGTTGCGGCTCAAGCCGGACGGCAACGGTGAGGCGTTCATCGGCCGCGGTGCGCTCGCCAACGCTCAGCACGACTTCGCTGGTGCCCGCGAGTGGGGTCAGCGAGCGGTGACGGCGTTGCCGGACTCCGCGGCGGCTCAGGGCGTGCTGGTCGACGCACTGACGCAGCTCGGTGACGACGCAGGTGCTTCTGTCGCGCTGCAACGGATGCTGGACCTGAGGCCCGGTGTCGCGTCGTTCACCCGCGCCGCCTACCACTTCGAGCTGCACGGCCGTCTGGACGAGGCGCGCGGGGCGTTGGAGCGGGCGCTGGAGTCCGCTTCCTCGTCTGACGAGGTCGCGTTCTGCCGGCTCCACCTGGACAAGCTGGAAGGGCGGACCGACGAGTCTCTCGAGACCACTCGCGAGCTGGCGTCCAAGGTGCCTTCGCCTGAGCACCTCGTGAGGTATGGCGAGGCGCTCGACAAGGCGGGCAAGCCGGTTGAGGCGCGGGCGCAGTACGACCTCGCGTTGCAACAGCTGCGCGCTCTGGGCGGAGACGACCTCACCGCCGCCCTGATCGCCGCTGATCACGGTGACCCCGCGGAGGCGCTGAGGTTCGCCGAGAAGGAGTGGGCGAAGCGGCAGAGCGTCTTCACCGCGGACGCGATGGCGTGGGCTCTGCACGTCAACAAGCGATCCGCGGAAGCCCTGCCGTACTCGGACAAGGCGGTCTCGCTGGGCTGGCGTGACGCGGAGGTCCTGCGGCACCGCGAGGCGATCCTGGGGAGCCTGCGATGAGAGTGTTCCTGCTGGTGGTGTTCGGCATGCTGCTGATGGGCGGGGTCGCGCAGGCGCACCCGTTGAGCAACCTCAGCGTGAACCACTACGACGGCCTGCGGGTGTTCCCCGACCGGATCGAGCTGCGGTCCGTTGTGGACAGTGCGGAGATCCCGACCCTGCAGGACCGCGAGTTCGTCGACGCCCGCAAGCGCTGCACGGAACGCGGGAAGTCGTTGAACGCCATGGCCGACGAGCGCGAGCTGACGTTCGAGGTGCGTGACGCCGACGTCGTGCGCCCCGCCGGTGAGGCCGGCCTGCCCACGATGCGGTTGACCTGCGAGTACACGGCCTTGCTGCCGGTGCGCGGCGAGGTCGAGGTGACGTTCAGCGACTCGTACCTCAAGGACAAGCTCGGCTGGCGCGAGATCACCGTCGTCGGTGTCGACGTCGCGGTGTCGGGCGCGCCGGCCGAGACGATCAGCAACGAGCTGCGCACCTACCCGGACGACCTGCTGTCGTCGCCGTTGGACGTGCGGGCGGTGCGGTTCGTCGCGAAACCGGGCGAGGGGACGGTCGTCACCCCGCCTGGAGCACTAGGTGAAGCCACAAAGGCGGCCGTCGGCCTCGTGGGTGATCTCACCCCGTTGGTCGGCATCGGTGCGGTCCTGCTGTCTCTGGTGCTGGGCGCGTCTCATGCTGCGCTGCCCGGCCACGGCAAGACCGTGATGGCCGCCTATCTGGCGGGTTCGAGGGGAACCCGCCGTGACGCATTCCTCGTAGGAGCCACGGTCACCGTCACCCACACGGCGGGTGTCCTGGTGCTGGGGCTGCTGCTCAGCGTGTCCAGCGTGATCGCCGGTGAGTCAGTTCTGCGCTGGCTCGGCGTGGCGAGCGGTCTGCTGGTCGCGGTGATCGGAGGGGTGCTGCTCCGCTCGGCGGTGCTGGCGCGTCGTCGCAAGCGTGCCCGAGAAGGGGACGAACACGACGACGCACATGGTCATGGACACGGCCACGGACATGGTCATGGGCACCGCCGGGCGGGGCTCGTCGGAATGGGAGTCGCGGGCGGCCTGGTGCCGTCGCCGTCCGCGCTGGTCGTGCTGCTCGGCGCGATCGCACTGGGCCGCACGTGGTTCGGCGTGGTGCTGGTGCTGGCGTACGGCCTGGGCATGGCCGCGACGCTGACCGCGGCCGGGTTGTTGCTGGTCTCGCTGCGGGACCGCTTCGGCGGGCGGCTGGCCCGCTTCCGCAGGTTCTCGGACATCACGCCGCTGGGCACCGCGGCGCTGGTGATGCTCGTCGGAGTCGGTCTGGCCACGCGTGCGCTGGCCGGTTGATTGGAGAGATCATGAAGAAGCTCATCGTGTTGGCCGCGCTCGCCCTGGCGGCGTGCTCCACCTCGCCAGAGGCGGCTACCGCTCAGTTCGACGACGAACAGCAGTCCGACATCTCCTGCCTGAAGCACCAGGACCAGACACCGGGTGAGACGTACTTCGACGAAGGTAATTGGGACACCGTCGTCTCGTTGTCCATCCTGCGCTATTACACCTCGAACGGCACAAAACCCTACTGCGACGGCAAAGAAGCCACGGCCGCCGACCAGGGCTGGCGCCGGCTCTACGTGCGGATGGGAGCGGACCAGACCAATCTCCGCTGATTCGACCGCAACCTCCGCGCCTTTCCTCCGTTGGTCAATACAGAAGTAGTTGCATGCGGGGAGGATGGGGCGCAGTGAAGATCGACCACCACGGGGAGATGCCTCCGTACGAGCAGGTGCGTGTGCACTACGCGAGCGCCATCTCGAATCGGGAACTGCCGGTGGGCGCCAAGCTGCCGACCGTGCGCGCCCTGGCGAAGGACCTGGGCCTGGCGGTCAACACGGTGGCGCGTGCCTACCGTGAACTGGAGGAAGCAGGCCTCGTCGAAACGCGGGGCCGCGCGGGAACCGTGGTGAGCGCGAACGGCGACAACAACCGCGAGCGCATCCGTGCGGCGGCGGCCCAGTACGCGACGATGTCCACGGAGCTGGGCCTCACGTCGCAGGAAGCCCTGGAGATCGTCCGGGCGGCGCTGCGCCCCTGACCATTGTGGGACAACGACGTTCCACAATGGTCGCCGGGCTGGAGGTCGGCGAGCCGTGCGCTCACGGCTCGTCCGCCAGCCTGATGTTCACCTCCGCCCGTCACTTCGCCTTCGGTCCCAACGGTCGAGCACGCTCCCGTTGATCGCCGGTTCGGCACGGTCCTCGGACCTTCGACGATCTCCACGTCCGGACGCTGGTAGTCACCCGTTCGCGACCCTCCTGATGCGTCTTGACAGAGCTAGGCTGCCCCGTGGATCGTGAATAACTGATTCGTCAGTCAACTTAGGGGTGCGAGATGGGGCGGACCGTCCGCGACGGCCTGCGGCTCACGGCCGAACAGGAGCAGTTCGTCGAGCTGGCCAGGGAGTTCGCCGCGAACGAGATCCGCCCGCGCGGACGTGCCGTCGACGAGGCGGACACCGAGTCACCCCTCGACGTGTGGGAGAAGGCGTCCAAGCTGGGGCTGACGTCGTTCATGATCGGCGAGAAGTTCGGCGGTGGCGGTGTCACCGACCTGCTCACCCAGGTGCTGGTCCAGCAGGAGCTGTGCCACGGCGACATCGGCATCGGCAACCTGATCACGTCCAACGGCTTCTTCAGCGCGCCGATCGAGCACCTCGGCACGCCAGAGCAGCAGGAGCGGTTCCTCGGTCCACTGGGGACCGAGAACCCGCCGCTCACCGCCGTCGCGGTCACCGAGCCGGGCAGCGGGTCGGACGCGGCGGGCATCCAGACGTCGGCCGAACGAGACGGCGCCGGATATGTCCTCAACGGACAGAAGACCTGGATCTCCAACGCCCCCTACGCCGAGCACTTCGTCATCTTCGCGACGGTCGATCCCGCCAAGCGCGCGAAGGGCGTCACGGCGTTCGTGGTCCCGCGCGACACTCCGGGGCTCGTGGTCGGGCCGCCGTTCCAGAAGATGGGGCAGCGCGCGATCGTCAACGCCGAGGTGTTCCTCGACGACGTGCGCGTGCCGCTCGAGAACCGGCTCGGCGACGAGGGGCAGGGCTTCTCGGGCCTGATGCGGACGTTCGACGCCTCGCGCATCCTCATCGGCGCCGCCACGACCGGGCTCGCCCGTGCCGCACTCGACTTCGCTTCCGACTACGCGCGCGAACGTGAGCAGTTCGGCGTGCCGATCATCCAGCACCAGGCGGTGGCGTTCCGGCTCGCGGACATGGCCACGTGCGTCGACACGTCGCATCTGCTGACCGTGCGCGCGGCGACGTTGTACGACGCGGGGCACGCCGTGGCGCAGGAGTCGGCGATGGCGAAGCTCGTCGGTTCGGAGAACGCCATGTGGTGCACGCACGCGGCTGTGCAGACGTTGGGTGGCTACGGTTATTCGCGCGAGTACCCCGTCGAGCGCTGGATGCGTGACGCCAAGCTTGAAGAGATCGAGGAAGGCACCTCGGACATCCAGCGCCTCATCATCTCCCGCGGCCTCGGTGCGAGATGATCTTCTCCGATCCCGCGTCCGTCGCGGTCGTAGGCGCCAGTGACGACCCCGCCAAATGGGGCCACTGGCTCGCTCGCGGCGCACTGGCCGGGCGTGATCGCCGCGCCGTGCACCTCGTGAACCGCGGCGGTGGACCGGTTCTCTCGTACCCGACTGTGCGATCCCTCTCGGAACTGGCTGAGGCGCCCGAACTCGTCGTGCTCGCGGTGCCCGCCGCGCACGTGCCGGCCGTGGTGGACGAGGCGTTGGCCGTCGGGGTACGGGGATTCGTAGGCATTCCCACGGGGATCGACGACGGGGTGATCGGCCGGATCCGCGAGGCGGGGGCGCGGTTGCTCGGGCCGAACTGCCTGGGGGTGTTCGACGCGGCGACGTCACTGCACCTCGCGTGGGGGCAGTTCCAGGCGGGTTCGCTGGGCGTGGTGTCGCAGAGCGGGCAGGTCGGGCTGGAGATCGCCGGGCTCGCGGCGGCGTCGGGGATCGGAGTCTCGCGGTTCGTCTCGGTGGGCAACCAGGCGGACGTGACGGCGACGGAAGCGTTGCGGGACTTGCTTTCCCACGATCTGACCACGGTCGTGGGGGTGTATCTGGAGAGCTTCGGTCCGGGGATCGTGGCGGCCATGTCGGAACTGCGCGCGGCCGGGAAGCCGGTGGTGCTGCTGACCGTCGGGTCCTCCTCTGCCGCGCAGGAAGCCGCTCGCTCGCACACCGGTGCGTTGACGTCCTCTTTGGACGTTGTGGACGCGGCCTGCCGCCGGGCCGGTGCGGTTCGGGTGGCGACGCCTGCCGCGTTGGTGGACCTGGCGGCGGTGCTTTCCGCCGGTGTCCCTGCCGGGCACAGGGTCGGGCTCATCTCCGACTCCGGTGGGCAGGGTGCGATCGCGGCGGACCTTGCTGCTGCCGCCGGACTCTCGGTGCCTGAGCTGTCTTCTGTGGACGGTCTGCCCGCTGGTGTGCTGCCGCGGAACCCGGTGGACCTCGCGGGGGCGGGGGAGCGGGACCTGGAGAACTACTTTCGCGCGGTGTCAGCGCTGGTGCGCGGCGGCGAAGTCGACACCGTCGTGTTGTCCGGCTACTTCGGCAGCTACGGAGAGGACACGCCCTCGCTGGAGTCGTCAGAGGTGGCGATCGCGGCGCAGATCTGCTTGCTGGCAAGGGAGACCGGCGTGCCGGTGCTCGTGCACAGCATGCGTGCGGACTCGGCGGCGGTGCGGGCGTTGCGGGCCGGCGGGGTGCCTGTCCAGCACACGATCGAGCGCGCGGTGGCCGCACTGGGCCACGCTTCAAGACTTGGCGCGAACTTCCAGAGCGTTGTTCTGCGCGACACGGCCACAGCAGCGCCGTTCCGGCCCGGCTACCTCGCGGCCCGCGAGCTGCTCAGCTTCGTCCGGTTCCCCCAGGCACACGCCGTCACGTCAGCCGCCGAGGCGAAGGCGACCACGCTGACCGGACCGTACGCGCTCAAAGCGGACTGGCTGGCGCACAAGAGCGAGCACGGCGGCGTGCGGCTCAACGTCACCGACCCGTCCGCCGCCTTCGCGGAGATGGAAGCCAGGCTCGGCCCCGGCACCTACGTCCTCGAAGAGATGGACACCCGCGAGCACGTGGTCGAACTGATCATCGGCGCGAAGCGGGATCACTCGTTCGGCCCAGTAGTTCTCGTCGGGGCGGGCGGCATCCACGCAGAGTTGTTCAAGGACACCGCGATCGAGCTGGCACCCGTGACGCCCGCCACAGCCAGGGACATGCTGGCACGCCTCGTCTCCGCCCCGCTCCTGTCCGGCTGGCGCGGCGCGCCGACGGCGGACGTGACAGCGTTGGCCCAGGTCATCGCACAGGTCTCCGAGACGCTCGCCGCCAGACCGGACCTCGCCGAGATCGAGCTGAACCCTGTGCGCGTGGGTCCCGACGGCGTGCTGGCCGTGGACGCGCTGATCATCCCTTCGGGGGACACCTTGAACGACACGAGCGGACGACGCGTGGCATGAGCATGACCCCACCTCGCATCAGCGGGGGTGACGCGCTGGTGCGCGCACTCGTCGCGCACGGCACCGAGCTGGTGTTCGGCATCCCCGGCACCCACAACCTCGGCATCTACCGCGCCCTGGCCGAGCACGGCGTCCAGCACGTCACCCCGCGCCACGAGCAGGGCGCCGGTTTCGCCGCCGACGGTTACGCCCGCGTCACCGGAAAACCAGGCGTCTGCCTCACCACCAGCGGCCCCGCCGTGCTCAACGCGATCACCGCCGTGACCCAGTCGTACTCGGATTCCGTGCCAGTGCTGCTGATCTCGCCGGGCATGCCCCTGCGCCACCCCGGCCGCGGCAACGGCACCCTGCACGAGGTCCGGCACCAAAGCGCCGCACTGGAAGCCGTCATCGGCTACTCGAACCGCGTGCACAGCGTCGCCGAGATCCCGCTCGCCGTCGCACAAGCCTTCGCGCACATGACCTCCGGCCGCCCCCGCCCGGCACACCTGGAAATCCCGCTCGACCTCATCGACGCCGTCGACAAGGTCAGCGACGTGGCCCCGGTCCTGGTCGCCCACCCGCCGGCCGACGCCGTCACCATCGCCGCGGCCGCGGGACGTCTCAACGCGGCGACCCGCCCCGGCCTGATCATCGGTGGCGGAGCCAGGGGCGCGGCCGAGGAGATCACCGCCCTCGCCGAACGCCTGGGCGCCCCGGTCGTCTCCACGGCCAACGGCAAAGGCACCTTCTCCGAACGCCACCGGCTCTCCATCGGCGCGGGCCTGCACCACAAGGCGGTGGCCGAGTTCGTGGCCGAATGCGACGTGGTGGTGGCCATCGGCACCGAACTCGCCTCCACCGACCTGTGGAACGGCCCGCTCAAGTTCGGCGGCGACCTCATCCGCATCGACGTCGACCCGGCCCAGATGATCACCAACGCCCTCCCGGACTACTGCTTGGTGGGCGACGCCCAAGCCACCGTCACGGCCCTGAACCAACGGCTGGGCAAGGGCAAAACAGACGAGGAGTCGGTGAAACGCGCCGAGCGCTGGCAAAGGCTCTTCCGCAAACACGCCCGCTCCCAAGGCGCCCCCTGGCTACCGCTGGTGGAAGCCATGCGGGAAGCCCTGTCCCCAGGCGCGATCGTCGCCGGCGACAGCGCAATGGCCTGCTACTACGGCACTTTGTCCAACCTGCCGCTGGAACGCCCGGCCAGCTTCCTGTATCCCACCGGCTTCGGCACCCTCGGCTACGGCCTGCCAGCGGCCATCGGCGCCAAGATGGGCGCGCCCGACCGTCAGGTGGTGGCCCTGCACGGCGACGGCGGCGTGATGTTCACCCTCCCCGAACTGGCCACCGCGGCCCAGGAACGCCTGCCGCTGCCCGTGATCATCGCGGACAACGGCGGCTACGGCGAGATCCGCCGCGAGATGGTGGACCGCAGCGATCCGGTGCACGGCGTGACGCTGCCGGGCGTCGACTTCGTCAAGGTCGCCAAGGGCCTGAACTGCCACGGCGTCACGATCGACGACCAGGACAGGTTCGCCACGGCCCTGCGCAAGGCCTTCACCGCGGACCGCCCGACCGTGATCCACGTGGTGGGCGACCTGGCCGGCGCCTGAGTCCATGATTTGGCACTAAATGGCCGCCCCGATCGTGGGACCATCCGGCGATGGCGCGCGACGACCTGGACTTCACGACTGGCGACGTCACCGGCACGGTGTTCCAGGCCAACAACGTCCACGGCGACGTGCACGTCCACGCGGGCAAAGCACCAAGACCTGCCTACGACCCGCCCCATACGTGGGCAGAAGCGCCGCAATGGCCACCGGAGATCATGTGGCTGCTTTTGGCGCAGGTCAACGCGGCCTATGAGGCCCCATACCGCCTGCCCGGCGCGCGCAAGCCATCGCTGGACACCATCTACGTCCGCCAGGACCTGGGCAGCGCCGTCGACGAGCCGGAACAACCACGCCAGGGCCCGATGCTCGACGACGACGGCAGGCTGATCGAGACGCCGGCCCGCCCTGTCGTGCGCTTCACCGTCCGCCCGCCGTCCCGCACGTTGCGCGAGGCTCTCAACGGCGACGCGCACCTCGTCGTCACCGGAGGTCCCGGTCTCGGCAAGTCGACGCTGACCCTGCGCCTGGCCGCGGACATCGCCCAGCACTGGATGCGGCGCCTGGACGAAGACCCGCTGGCCGAACCGGTCGTTCCGCTCAGGCTCACCGCCCGCACACTGGCCGCCCACCTGGACGTCCCGCTCGCGCAGGCGCTGGCCGACAGCACGGTCGCCGAGTACGGTCCGCTCCTGCGCGAACCCGTCGACAAGGACCTGTTCGCCGGCCGCGCGGTCGGCTGCCGCTGGCTGCTCCTGGTGGACGGCCTGGACGAGGTCGCGGATGCCGACCAACGCCACCGCCTCGTGAGCGCGCTCGCCGCCTGGGCTTCGGCGGGCGCCCACCGGATCCTGCTGACCACCCGTCCAACGGAAGGCGGCGCCCTCGCCCCGTTGCACCGCATCAGCGCGGTCCGCTACGAACTGCAGCCGTTCGACGCAGCCGCCCTCGAACGCTTCGCCGCCAAGTGGTTCCCCGAGGACGACGCTCTCCGCTTCCTCCGTCAGATCCGGGATGCCTACCTCGACGAACTGGTCCAGGTCCCGCTGTTCGCCACGATCGCCGCGATCATCTTCAGCGAGTACAACGCACAACCGTTGCCCGGCAACCAGTACTCCCTCTACGACACCTATCTCGCGCACATCCGCCGCGACCAGCCAGACCGCTTCGACCGCGAGAAGCTCCTCGAACACCTCGCGCGCACCCGTCTGGAAACCGACGGCTCACTCCTCAACGCCGCCCGCACCTGGGTGACGGACCGCGGCGTCCCGAACTCGACGTCGTGGCAGGAAGAACTGACCGCCTACCTGCTCTCGGTCGGGCCGTTCATCCTGCGCGGCGACGACCTCGCGTTCCTGCACCACAGCTTCGCCGAACACCTCGCCGCCACGTCCTGCGCCCGCGACCTGCCGGACGAGTTCTGCCCCAATGCCTTCGCCGATGTCCTGCACGCAGCCGGCCCCCGTGAGTCAGGCCGCTTCGCCAGAGCCGTGCTGCTCCACCACTCCAGGCTGCGTCCCACCGAAGCAGACCGGCTCCTCGACTGGCTGCACCATGGCGACGGTGATCAGCACCTGCTCGCGGCCCGCCTGCTGGCGCATCACCTGCCGACGAGCGCCGACCAGACTGAAGCCTTTCTCGACACGGTCTGGGATTGGGCCATGACCACGCACTACCACGCGGCTGACATCCTCGCCGAGGCTTCCCGCGCCACCCGGTTCGCCGGTCTGACGACCTGGCTGATCCGCCTGATGAACTGTGCCGGTGCGCCATGGGGTTCACGTGCGGAAGCGGCCACCGCGCTGGCGGTGCGAGTCCGCGGCCAGCACACCGCGGACGCGGTCAGGCTCCTGAACCACCTGGCCGACGAGCCGCGGGCTTCGGTGCCCGACCGGCTCATGGCCGCGGAGGCGTTGGCACAGTGCGGCATCGGCGAACGCGAAGCGGCCGAACGCGGTCTGCGCGCGGTGCTCACCGATCCCAACGCTTCGGCCTCTTCCGTGCGAACAGCTGCGGTGGTCCTGGCGACGTTCGGCGGGGAAGCGCGAGAGTTCGCGGTAGGCACGCTGGAGAGCAAGCTGTCCAATGTGGATTCGGCTCCGCTGCTCATCGCTGAGTCGGCAACAGGTCTGCTGGAGATCGGCCCCGAGTTCGCGGACGTGTGTGCCCACCACTTCCTCGCCCTGCTGCGGAGCCCGGCGAAGACCTATTTCACCTGGGGCGACGCCGCGTTCGGACTCGCCTCGATCAGCCCTGCCCACCTGGAGCAGGCGGTGGCCGAACTCACCGCGCACGTCGTCGACGGTCGTCGCACGGTCTACGAGGTGATCGCCGCGGCGACGGCGCTTCGAGAGCTGGGGGCACAGCACCGGCAGGCGGCAGGAGAGCTGGTCGCCGCCGCGGCGGAAGGCGCCGTTCGCGAGATGGACCGCTCGCTCCTGCTCGGCCACCTCGTCACCTATGGGACGCAGCGCGAGACGGCTCTCGCCGGCCTGCGGAAGATGCTCGCCGAACGCCACCAGAACTGGAACAACATCAGGCGGGTGGCCTCGGCCATCGGCAAGGTGGGGCCTTCGTTCCGGGACGAGGCGGCCGCCGCTCTGCTGAACTCCGGTGCACCACCCGGCTCACATGACCACGTCACCGTTCTGGACGAACTCGTGAGCCTCGGTGAGCCTTACCGCGCACAGGCGGTGCGCGACCTGCGCGATCTGCTCGTTGCCCCCGATGTGCACAGCGAAGTTCGATGCCGCGCTGCCAACACTCTCATCAGGTCGGGGCCGGACCACCACCCACAAGCGATCGAGTGCCTGCGGCGGCTCGCGTCTCCCTCCGCATACCAGGATCTGGCTCGCACCGGCGTCGGCGACGAGGCGCTGGCCGCGCTCCTGGACTGTGCCCGGTCGCCGGAAGCCGCCGACGACGTGATGTCCACCTTGGCCAACACGGTGTCGGGCCAGGACGGCGCACGGGTGGAGGAAGCCGCGGCCGTGCTGAGGAAAGCCGCGCGGGACGAGCGACGGCCGATGCGAATCCGGATCACCGCCGCGAACGGGCTCAGCGTGCTCGGCAGCCGTTTCGACCGGGAGTCGGCCGTGGAACTGCGCAGGATCATCGGCGGTGAACCGATGATCTCTGAGTTCTTCTACATGGCCTCCTACCACTCGGCCAACGGACCTGGCCCACGCCAGGAACTGGCTGACGCGTTGCTGGAGATCCTCGGTGACGAGCGAACCTCGGCTCGGAAAGCGTGGAGAGCCGTTCTGGCCCTGGAAGAACTGGGACACGGAGGCGATGAGGCGGTACTCGCGGCACTGGAGCGCCTGGTGGACTTCCCCGGTCTCGCCGCCGACGACCGGGCCGAGGCAGCATGCCTGCTCGCGTCGCGGCGACCGGCCCATCTCGACCACGCCGCGAACCTGCTCGTGGCCGCGGCGTGGTCGTTTCCCCTCGAGTTGCTCTGGAGCCGTGTCGGCGACCCGCGATTGTCCGATGTGGACCTGAAAGGCCGGTTTCAAGCACAGCTGATCGGGGGCCGGGCAACGTCGGGAGAGCTCATCGCCGCCGCCACCGTGCTCGGAGACTCCGCCATGCTGCGCCGGCTCGCACAGGACGATCTGTTGCCGCTCAGTTCGCGGCGGTTCGCGTTCCAGAACCTGGTGTCGGTGGAGCCGGCCGCACTGGGGGAGGCGGCGGCCTTTCTGCGGTCGGTGATCGACGACGACGATGTCCCGATCGACGAACGCAGCCGCGCGGTCTGGTCGCTCACTCAGCTCGACCGGACAACGACGGCGTCGGCGATCCCCGTCCAGTGGCGCTTCGCGGAGGACCCGAGCGTCCCGATGAAGGATCGAGCGCGAGCGTTGCGGTGGCTGTGGGTACTGCTGCGTCCGACGACGCCGCGCTTCGAGCAGGCGGCGGTCGAGATGCTGCGCGATCCGGATGTGAGCAGGAAGGTCTGGGAGTGGCTCATCACCACGGTGCCCCGTCCGGTGCGCACCGACCTGGAGCGCTCAATGCTGCACAACCGCGCGATTCCGATCGAGGACCGGGTGCCGTCCGCGGACCAGTGGGACGACCTGCCGTTGCGCAATGAGGCGGTGGCCGAAATCCGTGATGTCATCGCAGCAGTGGAAACCCCTTTGGGTGAACTAACGGACGCCGCGGTCGCGCTTGTAGAGGTGTCCGAAGCCTTTCAGCCCGAGGCTGTCGCAGTTCTGGAGCAGCTGAAGGGACCCAAAGCGCTGTCGGCTCTCGCGGGCCTCAGCGAGACGCATTGGTGGCGCGTGCACGACCAGGCGCTTGCCGAGGCGATGGACGAGGGACTGCCGTTCCGCGTCCGGCACGCTGCCGCCCGTCTGCTGAACGACATCGGCGCGGAACTCGACGCTGCCGTGACGGAGGTGTTGTGCGCGGCGCCGTCGTGGTTGCGCCGCATCGACGACCGCCTGGTGGCGAAGGATCTGGACACCATCCGAAAGATCCGCGACGGCGTCGATGAACTGCCAGTCGCGCGGCTGCGGGCGGCGTGGAAGCTCGGGCCGTACTCCGCCGACGACCGCATCGCCGGGGTTCAGTTGATCGAGGACATCGCTGTCGACGAGCGCGAACGGCCCGCGTTGCGGGTGCGGGCGGCGACCTATCTCGATGATTTCGGGGTGGTGGGACGGAGACGTGCGGCCTGCGCGGCCCGCGCGATGATCGCTGCGTCCGAATTTCCGGTGCTGGCGCGGGCGGAAGCGGCCATGATCCTCCACCAGGTCGAACGGTCTGCACGGCGTGAGGCGTTGACCGTCCTCACTGGACTGGTCGAGCAAGCGGATCCGTTGCGGCGCGTGCAGGTGTTGGGTCGCATTGGTGAGTTCGACTCGATGCGGGCATCGATGCATTTGCAGGCGATGGGGAGGAGCGAGCTCGACCCGGTGGTGCGGATGCGGTGTGCGCGGGCCCTGGTCGAGATGCGGCGGGACCAGCGGGAGGTGGCGTCGGTGATCGCGCGGGCGGTGGCGTGGGACGAGACGGTGCCGAGGCACGTCAGGCGCAACGCGGCACGTGATCTGGCCCGGTGGAGTGAGTTGATGCGGGAGGATGCGCGGGCCCTGCTGGTCCGATTGCGTGATTGTGCGGACCGATAGGTTCTCCAGCAGTGATGTGAGGAGGCCTCGATGTTGGCTGTGGTGGCACTGCTGGCGACCCTTGTGCCGCCGCCCGGTCCGGTCACCATCGACGTCGTGAGCGTCGGCGGGTCCGGGTGTCCGGCCGGCACGACGACTGTCGCCATGTCGCAGGACAACGAGGCGTTCACGGTGAACTACAGCGACTTTTTGGTGCAGGGGAACGGGAGCGAGGCCAAGAGGAGCTGCACGATCGCGCTCCGGATCAACCACACGGCCGGGTACACGTACGGCATCGCGGCCACGGACTTCCGCGGGTTCGCGCACCTGACGGACAAGGCCAAGGGCGTCGCGCGCAACAGCTACCACTTCCCGGGGTTTCCTACGCGGCACAGCATGCACACGTATCAGGGGCCGATGAGTGACAACTGGCAGGTCACCGACAGGCCGGGCGGGGTCGCGCACGGGCCGTGCAAGGATCGCAAGCCGTTGACGATCGAGGCCGAGTTGAAGGTCACCGGGAAGGGGAGCGAAAGCTTCATGACCATGGACTCGACCGACTCGAGTGTGAGCACCACGTTCCGGCTCTCGTGGAAGAAGTGCTCGGAATAACACGCGCGGTCTTGGCGTTGTCTGCTACAGTCCGTTTGTAACCGGCGGTGCGCGGTTAGCGCACGTAAGTTCCGACCAGCTGCTGGACGCTCTTGAATCCGCAGCCCACACCCCCAGCTTCTCACGCTGGCGGACCTACATCAGATGCCGTCAGAACGCATCTGCAAGCGCTCTCCTCCAGCAGGGCACGCCCTGTGTGCGGAGTCGATGAAGCGCGTCTCAAACAACCCTCCTGAAAGGACAGTCCCCGATGCACATCGGTGTACTAGACGTACGTAACAGCAAGGCTTTTCTCGTTGACGGGCCGCAGGTGCCGCAGAGTCTCGTGAGGCAGCACGACCTGCGCCGCGGTGACCAGATCAGCGGTGAGGCCGAGAACGACAAGCTCATCAGCGTTGACACGGTCAACGGGCTCAAGCCGCACAAGCGGCCCAGGTTCCAGGACCTGACGCCGCTCTACCCCAACGAAAGGCTCCGGCTGGAGCACGACCCCGACGAGCTGACCAGCCGGACCATCGACCTGGTCATGCCGATCGGCAAGGGGCAGCGGGCGCTGATCGTCGCGCCGCCCAAGGCAGGCAAGACCATTGTGCTGCAACAGATCGCGCAAGCGATTGCCAAGAACAACCCCGAGGTCCACCTGATCGTCGCGCTCGTCGGGGAACGGCCGGAAGAGGTCACGGACATGCGCGCCACGATCCCCGGCGAGATGTTCACGTCGACTTTCGACGAGCATCCCAACGAGCACATCCGGGTCGCGGAGCTCGCTGTCGAGCGGGCCAAGCGGCTGGTCGAGGACGGGCAGGACGTCGTGATCCTGCTGGACTCGCTGACCAGGCTCGGGCGTGCGTACAACCTCGCGCAGCCCAACGGTGGCCGCATCCTCAGCGGTGGCATCGACGCCAGGGCGTTGACGCCGCCCAAGCAGTTCCTCGGTGCGGCCAGGAACATCGAGGACGGCGGCAGTCTCACGATCTTCGCCACCTCGCTCGTCGAGACCGGGTCGCTGGCCGACACGGCGATCTTCGAGGAGCTCAAGAGCACCGGCAACGCCGAGTTGAAGCTCGACCGCAAGGCGGCGCAGAAGCGCATCTACCCCGCGGTCGATCTGCACCAGTCCAGCACCCGCAAGGCGGAGCTGCTGGTCTCCCCGCACGAACTCGCCATCACCGACACGATGCGCCGGGCCATGGCCGACCGCGAGATCGACGTGCTTCTCGAAGGGCTGCGCAAGACCCAGAGCAACGCCGAGTTCCTCATGCAGATGTCGAGGTGACCTCCCGCCGCACTTCCCGGTCCAGCGCACGCGTGGGCGCACCCAGCGCGTAGAACAGGAAGCCGATGGCGATCACGATCAGCAGCGGAACCACCTGCGACAGCGTGTAGGCCGTTCGCTCGCCGGCGAATGCCGAGGGCAGGTCGAGCGGCCAGATCAGCACCACGACGGTGAACGCGACCAGGCCGGTCGTCAGAACGGTTGTCAGCACCGCGAAAGGTGCCCGGAACGGACGTGGCGCGTCCGGCAGGCGGCGGCGCAGCACCAGCATCGACGGGAACGTCAGCAGGTAGCTGATGAACGTCGTCGAGATCACCAGCGCCAGCCCGGCGGTGAAGTACTTCTCGGAGTTCCCGCCCGTCAGGTTCAGAGCTGTCACCAGCACCACCGAAGCCAGCAGTCCGGAAAGAACGTTCACGCGGATCGGCGTGCCGTGCCGCGAGGAAAGCCGGCCCAGGTACGCGGGCCCCGCACCATCCGCACAGGCCACGGCCTGCGCCCGGTGTGCGCCGATCGCCCAGGAGACGCCGGACGTCAGCACGCCGATGATCAGACCGGCCGCGCAGACGGACCCGAGAACGGCTCCCACACCCGTCAGGGTCACGGTCCCGTCGGCGGCAACGGATCCGCCGTAGACGGTCAGGACCTGCTTGGCGGCGTCGATGAACCCGCCCAGGCCCTGGATCTGAGAGGCCGGAACCACCAGCAGGATCCCGAGAATCGGCCCGCCGTACAGCAGGAACGACGCGATGCCCGCCCGCAGGATCGCGAACGGCACGGTCTTCTGCGGATCGGTCATCTCCTCGGTCGCGGTCGAGGGCAGTTCGAAGCCGACGTAGTTGAAGATCAGCACCGGTACCAACGCCACGAAACCCGCCCAGGTTGGCACGAAATCCCCGCCGGACAACGGTTGCACACCGTTCTTGAACGCGTAGACGACCACGGACAGCGTGAAGAACCCCAGCAGCACGATTCGGGCGAACGCACCCGCGATCGGGACCCACTTGCCGATCCGCAAGGAGGCGGCAACAGCCAGAACGCCGATCCAGATGAACGCCAGCCCGGCGACGTACTTGCCGACGAGTCCCAACTCCACGAAGAACGTCTCGAACGTCGTCACCGCGATGATCGCCAGCGTGCCGCCCATCCACAGTGGATTGGACAGCCAGTAGAGGACCTGGTTCACCCCGGCGGCGAGACGTCCGAACGCGAGCTTGGTCCACACGTAGGGCCCGCCCTCGATCGGGAACGCCGTGCCCAGTTCGGTGGTCAGGAACCCGTACGGCAGGAAGAACACCACCGCCAGGATCACCATCCAGACGAGGCCCTGGGGCCCGTTGGCGGCGACGCTGCCGATCGTGTCCAGGCCGACGAGGGTGCAGAGCAGGTAGAACGTCACGTCCACGCGGCGCAGCGACTTGCGCAGGTGGGTGCGTTCGCCGAGCCAGTTGCCGCTGAGAGGCTGTACCTCGCTCACGGGCCCTCCAGATGGTTAACTGATCCGTCAGTCAGTTATTTGGACGGACCATGTGACCGCGGTCATACGCTGAAGTCAAGGGGGTGTGTTCGATGAGTTTTCTCCAGGTCACCTGGACCGATCCGGCCACGCGGGCGCGCGGCTACCTGGTCATCGACCGGCTCGTGCGCGGGGTGAGCAGCGGGGGACTGCGCATGCGCGAGGGCTGCACGCTCGACGAGGTGCGCGGGCTGGCCGAGGGGATGACCGCCAAGGAAGCCCTCAACTACGACCCCGAGGCGCGCTACGTGCCGCTCGGCGGCGCCAAGGGCGGCATCGACTTCGACCCCTACGACCCGCGGGCGGAAGAGGTCCTCGTGGCCTACCTGTTCGCCATGTCGCCTTACATCGAACGGTTCTGGACGATGGGGGAGGACCTCGGGCTCCGGCAGTCCACGATCGACAGGGCGATCGAGAAGATCGGCCTGCAGTCGTCGATCCAGGCCGTCTACCCGCTGCTGGACGACGAGGAGAAGGCTCGCCAACGCCTTGCGGACGCCTTCGCGGTCACCGTCGACGGAGTGAGCCTGGACGAACTCGTCGGCGGCTACGGCGTGGCGGAAGCGGCGCTCGCCGGCATCGAGCACCTGAACCTGCCGAGCCCCACCGCGTTCGTCCAGGGCTTCGGCTCGATGGGTGGCGCCACCGCCCGCTACCTCGCCCTGGCCGGCGTCAAGATCGTCGGGCTCGCGGATGTCCACGGGGTCGTAGCCAACCCTGCCGGTCTCGACGTGGAAACCCTTTTGCTGTCCCGGGATTCGCACGGCGGCATCGACCGGGCGAAACTCCGCGACACGGACGTCCAGCTGGACCGCGACAAGTGGCTCGACGTCGAGGCGGACGTGCTGGTCCCGGCCGCCACGAGTTACGCGATCAACCAGGACAACGCGAAGTCCGTGCGCGCCAAGCTGATCGTCGAAGCCGCGAACATGCCGGTCACCCGGGAGGCCGAGGAACAGATCGACGCGCTGATCATCCCGGACGTCGTCGCGAACTCCGCCACGAACTCCTGGTGGTGGTGGACGTTGTTCGGCGACATCGAGGCCACCGCCGAGTCGGCGTTCGACAAGATCGGCACGAACATGCGCAAGCTCGTCGCGAAGATCGTCGACGCGCCTTCACCCCGCAAGGCAGCCGCCGAAATCGCGGCCACCGCGGTGAAGGAGATCGAACAGCGGTTCTGAGCACCTGGCCAGAAGTCTTGTCCGAATTCTCTGGCCCGCTGGTGCCGACAAGCGTCTGCAAGTACCACCAACACTTGATCGAATCGCCCCCAACTACACCCAACCTGTTCGCGGACTCCCGAGCCGGCAGGCCCGAGTGGGCTGTTGGTAGTAGAACAGTGCCTGTTGATGTTGAGTTGGCGGTACTTGCAGACGCCATCAGGGCCAAGCCGCAGCCCCTTGGCGCGTAACGGACAGAACTTTGGCGACGTGCTGAGCCGTAGACTTGGCGCATGGCTGGTTTCCAGCACGTCATCACGATCGCGGCCCCACCGGAGCGGGTCTGGGCGGTGCTGATCGACGTCGAGCGCTGGCCGGAGCGGATCCCGACGGTCGACGAGGTGGAGCGCCTCGACGCCGGACCGCTGGCCGTCGGCTCCCGCACCCGGTTGCGGCAGCCCAAGCTGCCGGAGGCGGTGTGGACGGTCACCGAGCTGACCGACGGGAAGTCGTACACCTGGGAGCAGAAGGCGCCCGGTGTCACCGGTGTCGCCTCGCACCTCGTCGAGCCGCATCCGGACGGCACCCGGCTCACCCTCACCGTGGGCATCTCCGGCCCGCTGGGCGGGATCGGCTGGCTGTTCACGAAGAAGCTGGCCAGGCAGTACGTCGAGACCGAGGCCGAGACGATCAGGAAGTTCGCCGAGCGCTCCTGAAACCGCGCACCCGCACGGTCAGTCCAGCGGGCCGAACAGCCACGCGCCGGGACCGTCGAGGTCCTCCGAGAAGTAGTACGCCCTGATCGCGGCCAGCAGGTCGTCACTGCTGATCAGACCGTCACCGTCGTGATCGAGCCGGGCGTGCACGACGCGGGCGTCGGAGGGCGGCAGGTTCATCAACGCGCCGCTCCACCGCACGTACTCGTCCACCCCGAGGTGGCCGTCGCCGTCGTGATCGGCGACGGCCATCAGGGCGTCGAGGAAGGGCAGGTAGCTGTCGTCGAACGACTCCGGCCGTTCCAGCAGCTGCCGGGCGAACGCCGCCTTGTACTCGGTGAGGCTGATGCGGTCGTCGTCGTTGGTGTCCGTCACGGCGATGAGGTGGTCCCACACACCCAGCAGGTGCTCGTGGAAGCGCCTCGCCCGGCGGTCGTCGTCGCTCAGGCCGAACGCCGCCGTGGTACGGGAACCGGCGCGTTCGAAGTCCGAGCGTTCGATGAACCCGTCCTGGTCGCTGTCGTAGGTCTCGAACCTGCGGGTGAGCTTGCGATCCAGGAACGACGTGATGTGCATGCCCTCTTAGTACCTCGTCAGCGCTTCTTGCGGCGGGCCGGGGCACCCACGTAGTCCGCCAGGTGTTCGCCGGTCAGCGTCGACCGGCCGGCCACCAGCTCAGCGGGCGTGCCCTCGAACACGACCTTGCCGCCGTCGTGACCAGCGCCGGGACCGAGATCGATGATCCAGTCGGCGTGCGCCATCACGGCCTGGTGGTGTTCGATCACGATCACCGACTTGCCCGACTCGACCAGCCGGTCCAGCAGGCCGAGCAGCTGCTCGACGTCGGCCAGGTGCAGGCCGGTGGTCGGCTCGTCCAGGACGTAGATGCCGCCCTTGTCCGCCATGTGCGTCGCCAGCTTCAGCCGCTGCCGCTCGCCACCGGACAACGTGGTCAGCGGCTGACCCAGCGACAGGTAGCCCAGGCCGACGTCGGCCAGTCGCGACAGGATCGCGTGCGCCGCGGGGGTTTTCGCCTCGCCGGAACCGAAGAACTCGACGGCCTCGGACACCGGCATCGCGAGCACCTCGGAGATGTCGCGCCCGCCGAACTTGAACTCCAGCACGGCCTGGTCGAACCGCTTGCCCTCGCACACGTCGCAGGGGGACTCGATCGTCGCCATGATGCCGAGATCGGTGAACACCACGCCCGCGCCGTTGCAGTTCGGGCACGCGCCCTCGGAGTTCGCGCTGAACAGGGCGGGCTTCACGCCGTTGGCCTTGGCGAACGCCTTGCGGATCGGCTCCAGCAACCCGGTGTAGGTCGCGGGGTTCGACCGCCGCGAGCCCTTGATCGGCGTCTGGTCCACGACGATCGCACCGGCGTCACGGGGCATCGACTGGTGGATCAACGACGACTTGCCGGAGCCCGCCACACCCGTGATCACCGTCAGCACGCCGAGCGGGATGTCCACGTCGACGTCACGCAGGTTGTTCGTCGAAGCGCCGCGGATCTCCAGCACCTCGTTGGACTTGCGGACCTCGGTCTTCAGCTGGGCGCGGTCGTCGAGGTGCCGCCCGGTCACGGTGTCGCTCTTGCGCAACCCCTCCAGCGTGCCCTCGTAGCAGATCGTGCCGCCGTTGCGGCCCGCGCCGGGCCCGAGGTCGACGATGTGGTCCGCGATCGCGATCGTCTCGGGCTTGTGCTCGACGACGAGAACGGTGTTCCCCTTGTCCCGCAACCGGAGCAGCAGGTTGTTCATCCGCTCGATGTCGTGCGGGTGCAGCCCGATGGTCGGCTCGTCGAACACGTACGTCACGTCGGTCAACGCGGATCCGAGGTGCCGGATCATCTTCACGCGCTGCGCCTCACCGCCGGACAACGTGCCCGCGGGCCGGTTCAGCGACAGGTAGCCGAGACCGATCTCGACGAACGAGTCGAGGGTGTGCACGAGCTTGTCCACCAGCGGCGCGACGGACTTCTCCTTCAGGCCACGGGTCCAGTCCGCCAGATCGGTGATCTGCATGTCGCACAGGTCCGCGATCGACACACCCTTGATCTTGGACGACCTGGCGGCCTCGGTGAGCCGCGTGCCGTCGCAGTCGGGGCAGGTGCCGAACGTCGCCGCGCGGTCCACAAAGGCCCGGATGTGCGGCTGCAGTGCCTCGCGGTCCTTGGACAGCATGGACTTCTGCAGCTTCGGGATCAGGCCCTCGTAGGTCAGGTTGATGCCGTTGACCTTGATCTTGACCGGGTCCCTGTACAGGAAGTCGTGCAGTTCCTTCTTGGTGTACTTGCGGATCGGCTTGGCCGGGTCGAGGAAACCGGACTGCGCGAACGTCTGCACGGTCCACTGGTTGTCGACGTTGTAGCCGGGCACCTTGATCGCGCCCTCGAGGATCGACTTCGACTCGTCGTAGACCTCGGTCATGTCGATGTCGGAGACCTGGCCGCGGCCCTCGCAGCGCGGGCACATGCCGCCCGTGATGGAGAACTCGCGCCGCTCCTTGACCTTCTGGCCGCCCTTCTCGATCGTCACGGCACCCGCGCCGGAGATCGAGGCGACGTTGAACGAGAACGCCTGCGGGCCGCCGATGTGCGGGGCGCCGAGGCGGCTGAACAGGATGCGCAGCATCGCGTTGACGTCGGTCGCGGTGCCGACGGTCGAGCGCGGGTCGGCGCCCATCCGCTGCTGGTCCACCAGGATCGCCGTGGTGATGCCTTCGAGCAGGTACACCTCGGGGCGCGGCAGCGTCGGCATGAAGCCCTGGATGAACGCGCTGTAGGTCTCGTTGATCAGCCGTTGCGACTCCGCGGCGATCGTGCCGAACACCAGCGAGCTCTTGCCGGAACCGGAGACACCGGTGAAGACCGTCAGCCGGCGCTTCGGGATCTCGACGTCGACGTCGCGAAGGTTGTTCACTCGCGCGCCCTGCACGCGGATCAGATCGTGGGCGTCGGCATCGTGCGCCGCCGGTGCTGTCCTGGTCATGGCGCAAAACTAGCTCGGGCGGCACCCTCCTGCCTTCTTGATTCCTGATTGGTTGTCGCCAAAGTCCGGAAGTGGCCCGATTCGGTAGTGGTACGTGCACACCTCGCGGAACCCCGTCCGTTCGTACAGCCGGAACGCGCTGCTGTTCTGCTTCTCCATCTGCAGGTACATGCGGTCGGCCTCTCTCGCGGCCGCCCACGACGCCAGCGCCGCGAGCACCGACCGTGCGGCGCCTTGACCCCGTGCGTGCGGCAGCGTCGCCATCCCGAACACGCCCGCCCAGCCGTTCTCGGCCACCGCACGTCCGACGGCCACCACTTCGCCGTCCACCTCGGCATACGCGTACGCGCTGGGGTGCTCGACCCGGCTGAGCAGGTCGCGTTCGGCGCTGACGTCCCGCGTGGTCACCGCGCGCCACGCGGCCAGCCACTTGTCGGTCGGCCGGGTCTCGACCGCGCCCGCGTCGGCCTGGGCGTGCCGCAGCACCTCGGCGGTCGACGCGATCTGCAGGGACATGGTGTGCCCCCGCTCGTAGCCTCTGTCGGCCAGCCGCGCGTCCAGATCGTCCGCGCACACGCCGGGCGTGATCTGGAACCGCACCCCGGACCCGCGTTCGGCGCAGAACTCCTCCGCGAGCGCGACCCGGTCCTCCCGGTCGTGCGGCAGCACCGCGCTCACCCACCAGGCGTCGCCGGGGGAGTGCCGCAGCCACCAGCCGCCGGCCTCCTCGACGTGGGCGGCGGGCTGGGCCCGTGCCGCGTATTCCTGCAGCGTTTTGAGCAGCACGTCAGTCCAACGACCCGAGCAGCCAGTTTCCGGCGGCCGCGGGATCCTCGGAGAAGTAGAACTCGCGGATCGCGTCCAGCAATGCCTGCGTGGACAACAACCCGTCCTCATCGGACAGCAGGTCGTGAATTCCGCGCGCGTCACCCTCCGAGAGGTTCATCAACGCGCCGGTCCACGTCACGTGCTCTTCGAGCGTGAGCCTGCCGTCGCCGTCCTCGTCCGCGATCGCCATCACCGCGTCGAGAAACGGGACATACCCCTCGTCGAACGACTCGGGCGTCTCCAGCAGCCCGTTCGCGAACGCCTTCTTGTACTCGTCGAGACTGATCCGCCCGTCGTGGTCCTGGTCGGTGACCGAGGAGAGCTGGTCCCACAGCCCGATCAGCGTGGTGTGGAACCTGACCGCTTTCGGGTCGTCGCCCGCCAGCCCGAATGCCTTCGTGGTGCGCTCGCCCGCCTGTGTGAAGTCCTCGCGCTCGATGAACCCGTCGCCGTCGGAGTCGTACGTCCGGAACCGGCGGGCCAGCTTGCGGTCTAGGAAGGCGGTGATCTCCATGAAGTCCTTCTACCGCATTCCGGACTGGAGGAACACGCCTCTGTCCTGACCGGGAACGCAAACGGTTTCAGGATTCACCGCCGGCCCAGCCCGGAAATCGCGCTGGCGACCAGCACCATGCCGATCACGCCGATTATCGCCGCGACGCCACCGATCGCCGGTTTCGACACCTGCTGAACGTGCGCGACCGGGCGTGGAGGAGCTGGTTCGTCAGGTGTCGATGCAGGCTCTTGAGGCTCGGGCGGCAGCGGTGTGGTCGCCGATGCGATCCGCAGGACGGCGCTCTCGCTGATCGCCTGCCCGGCACCCGCGCCCGACACCGTCAACCGGGAGTTCACCGGAGCGGCGACCTGGCACGTGTAGGTGATCCGTTCCCTGGGTTGAAGTGCGGGGAAGGCGCGCCGGCACGCGGCGGGTTCGCCGCCGACCTCGACGTCGCTGATCGGGTACTCGGACGGGTTGCCGACGGTGATCGTGACCGTGACGAGCTCGCCGTCCTCCGCGCGGTCCTTCGACCAGAGTGCGGTGATGGTCAGTCGTGGGTAGATCACCTTGACCTGCACGGACGCGGACGCCTCGACCTTGCCGCCGATCTTGTCGGCCGCGGAGACGGTGGAGGTCAGCGCCCCGGACTCGTCGCCAGCGGGAGCCGTGCAGTCCACCGTGGAGGTCGCGCCGGGGTCGAGCCGGCCCTGCATGGGAGCGCACCCGCCCCGGGCTCGGCCGCTGAGGCTGTAGAGCGGGGTGTCGCCGCTGTTCGTGACGGTCGTCGTGAACCTGACGGCCTGGCCCGGCAGCGCGGTCAGCGGGTCCGTCGCGGTGGTCGCGCGCAACGCCGGGTGCAGCACGTCGACGGCCGACGTCAGGTGGATCGACATCGGGTCACCGGCGAGGCTGGTGCCGCTCGCGGTGACGGTGGCCGGGTAGTCGTCGTCGGCGGCCAGCGAGGTGCACGTGCGGGTGGCCTTGGCCTTCGCGGCGATCGTGCCGATGTTCTGGCCGCACACGGACACGTTCGCGGCCGGGGCGTCACCGACGTTCGTGACGGTCGCCGTTTGCGCGACGTTGTCCTTGGGATGCGCGGCGGGCTGTTCGGGGTCGACGGCCAGGGTCAGTTCGGGCAGCGGGAACGACCAGGCGATGCTCTGGATCAGGAACGCGTCGTCGGCTCGTTTGAACGCCAGCTCGGCGCTCTTGGTGCCGGGCTTGAGCACGCCGTCGGTGAGGGTCAACGTGCGTGCGTCGACGCTCATGTTGTTGGGATTGCTGGGTTGTACCGCACCCTGTGCGTTCGAGACGAACGCGTTGCGGCCGGCGATCGAGCTGTCGTTGACCAGCATCTGGTCGCCGTCCGTGGCCCAGTCGCCCTCGTACGCGGTGATGCCGAGCCGGATCGTCCCGCCCGCGGGGTGCGTGGGCGCGATCGGGGTGCGGATGGCCGGGGCCTTCGTGGGCAGGCGGACGTGCCCGCCGTGCACCGAGACGTGCCTGCGGGCGGGTGCGGCCGCGGTGGGGCCGGCGAACTTCCAGACGACGGTCAGCGACCAGCCGCCGAAGCAGTCGAAGCCTTGGGGCGCCCAGACGTTGCCGACGGTGACGGTCCCGCTTCCGACGTGCGGGGTGACGTCGGCTTCGGCGCTGTAGAAGGCGTTGTCGGTGTGGGAGAGGTCGTCCGGCGAGTCGATGGCGAACTGGCCGGGGCTGATGCTCGTGCCGTTCAGGGTGACCGGGTCCTGCGGCTTGCCGGGTGGTGGTTGGGCGTCGCGGCAGGTCGCGTTGCCGGCCCAGCCCAGCTTGGCGTAGGCGACCGTTGCTCCAGTGGGGATCTGCAGCTGTGCGCTGGAGGAGTTGTACGTCGCCGGGTTGTTGTCGACGTCGGCGTAGGACATCCGGTGAGCGTTGTTCTGCGCGGACGGGCCGTGGCCCTGGCGGTTCTGGGCGTCCACACAGGATCGTTGCGGGTACTTCGGGTCGGGTCCCGCCTGTTCGGGGGTCGGGCAGGTCAGCACGGCGTTGCCGACGACCGAGACGTCTCCGTACACCGCCTCGTTGAACTGGGTGTGCCAGACCTCGGCCGCGGCGACCTGTGGACCTGGGGCGAGCAGCGGAACCAGCAGCACAACGGCGATCAGGATCGGGACGCGCATGCCACGCCTCTCGGTCGGGGTCGGCGCACAGGTTGGCACGCTGAGGCGGCGTTGTCACCGCCAGTCGATCAGCGCCCGCTCACTCTCCGTTGAGGACTGTGGCAGTGCGGTTCTCCCATTCGTGTCAAAGGGTTCGCCGCCGGGATCCGATGTGGACCTGCTGTGTGCTTGATCCACCCGCCGTTGCTCTTGATGGGCGGGTGAGACCGCCGAGAAGCGTGGTGTTGGTGGTCAAACGGTGGCCGCTGTGGGGAGATTGAGGCCATGTGGACCGCTTTTGTAGTCGTCGTCGCGTCGATGGTCGTCACGGCCGTCGCCTGCCTTCTGCTCGGGCGCTCCCGTGCGCACGAACAGTCCGACGACCGCGACGCTGACTCGCGCGGCTTCCTCGGCGCGGTGATCAGCGGCCTGTTCATCGTCGCCCTGGCGTTCTACGTGGTGATCGTGTGGGAGGAGAACGGCTCCGCCGAGGACAACGCCGCCCACGAGGCCGCCGCCATCGCCGACGCCTACTGGCAAACGTCCGTGATGCCGCAGCCGCAACGTGATCACATTCGCTCGCTGCTCGCCGAGTACCCGAAACTGGTGGCGGACAAGGAATGGGCGCGCCTGGCGGTGGGGGAGTCGGACGAACGCACCACGTCGACGCTGAACTCGTTGCACTCGGAGATCCTGTCGCTGCCTGCCTCGCCGGATCAGGTGAAGAGCGCGCGCGAACGGTCGCTGGAGCGGTTGCGGGAGATCACGGACCTGCGGCGCGATCGGCTGGATCAGGCCGGTGGGTTGGACAACACCGGCAAGCTGATGCTGATCGGGACCATCACGGGCGCGGTGGGGATGATCCTGTTCCCGTTGCTGATCGGGTTCACTTCGCGCGTGCGGCACGTTCTGCAGTTGAGCCTCACTGCGGCGGTATTGGCGTTCGTGTGTGTGTTGTGCGCCGGGATGACGCAGCCGTTCACCGGGATGTTGCGGGTTGAGCCGGAGGCGTTCACGAGCGTTAGTGAGGAACTCGCCGGCATACCCGCCGACCAGAGTCCGTGATTGGCCAGAAGTTGGCCACGAATTGACTACTCCATTTGGCCCCGTTCGGTGGAAGATCGGTCGCGTGATCCACAGCGCGTTCCTCAGCCACACCTCCGAGCTCACCGACGGCGGGTTCGTCGACGCCGCGAACAGCGCGCTGCGGCGAGCAGGCTGGCTGAGCGTGGAGATGGCGGAGTACCCGGCGGTGGACCTGGAACCGGCCTACTACGACGCCGAGAAGGTAGCCGACGCGGACATCTACGTCGGGATCATCGGGTTCGACTACGGCACACAGGTGACCGGCCGCGACGTGTCCTACACCGAGCACGAGTTCGACACGGCCACGCGGCTGGACAAGTACCGGGTGCTACTGCTCCAGCTGAAGCCGGACGGCAAGGTGCCCGACAAGAAGCAGCTGGAATTCCGGCGCAAGGTAAAGGGTGTGCCGGCGATCCACATGACGTTCCAGACGCCGGACGAGCTGGAGCTCAAGCTGTACCACGCGCTGCTGGAGTCGCGGGACAGGATCGAGGCCCACCGGGCCCGGGCTCTGCGGCTCAGGAGTCTGCGCGGCGTGCGCACGCCGGTCGACTTCACCCCGCGCGACTGGCTCACCGGCAAGATCGACGAGTTCCTGAAGGGCGGCCCCAGCGGCTACTTCTTCATCGAGGGCAAGACGGGTGTCGGCAAGTCGACGCTGATCGCGCACCTCGCGAAGACACACGGCTGGGCCACCCACGTCGTCTCGGACGAGCGGCAGAGCCGGTCGACCGCCGTGGCGTTGCAACGACTCGCCGACCAGCTCATCGACCGCTACGAGCTGGACGAACTGCGTACGACGGAGGTGCGCGAGACCGGCCTGTTCGCGGAGGTGCTGGCACAGGCGGCCGCGGCGAAGGACGAGAAGGACCAGGTGGTCCTGCTCGTCGACGGCCTGGAGCAGGCGGACGACGTGCGTCCGATGCCGTTCGGGCTGCCCGCCGCACTCCCGGACGGTGTGTACGTGGTCGCCGCGATGCGGGAGGGTTTCGAGGTGATCGGCGCCGGTCGCGACCGGCGGTACGGCCGGACGGTGATCGATCCGTACGGCCCGGAGGCGCTCGTCGACGTGCGCAACCACATCGAAGCGGTGCTGCGGACCGACGCGCTGCTGAGCGACAGGGTCAAGGACAAGGCGACCTTCACCGAGACGCTGGTGCGGAAGTGTGCCGGCGTGTGGGTCTACCTGAGCCGCGTGCTCGACGGCATCCGGGACGGCACGATCGATCCGGAGGAGGTGCCGAACCTGCCACTGGGCCTGTGGTCGTTCTACAGCCGGACATTCGACGAGCTGGCCGGATCGCACTTCGCCGCCGCACTGCCCGCGATCAGCACGCTCGCCTGCACCGCCGAGCCAGTCGACCTCGACACGCTGGTCACGCTGGCCGGTGTCGAGGACAAAGTGCAGGTGCGCGCGCTCATGACGGGGCCGCTGCGCAACTTCGTGCAGATCACGAAGGCGGACGACCCGTTGTACAGCGTCGACCACGACAGCCTCCGCAACTACTTCACCGGCCAACGGCCGCAGGACGACATGACGGGCGACTTCACCCGGATCGACCAGCTGCGGACGGCCGCGCACGACACCCACCTGCGGATCGTGCGCCACTACTGGCCTTCCGACGCGGCGTTGAAGTCGCTCGACGACGGCTACGGGCTGCGCAACCTGGTCGTGCACCTGGAGAATGCGGGCAGGCAGGAGGACGTGTATCGCCTGCTGGCGTTGGAAGACGGTACGAGCAACCTGTGGTTCTCAGTGCACGACAAGCACGGCGCGCTCAACGAGTATCGCGAAGACCTCGCTCATGCACGGCGGCTCGCCGTTCGCGAGGCGGATCAGGAGATCAACGCCGGCAGGTCGTCCAGGGCTGTGGTCCGCGAGATCGCCTGCGCCCTGATGGAGGCCAGCGTCGAGTCGCTCACCGCGAACATCACGCCGAACCTGCTGCGCGCGTTGGTCGAGAGCCGGCTGTGGTGGCCCAAGCTCGCGATCGGCCGCATCCGGGCGGTGCGGGACCGCAACGTCAGGATGGACCTGCTCGAAGCACTGTTGCAGGCCCGCTACCCCAACGGGAAGCATTGTCTGTCCGAAGAGGATGCAGCTGGGCTGTGGGACCTGGTCTCTCCGTTGAAGACCGGCCGGAACCACGTGGTGGCGGGACTTCTGCTGCCCCGCCTGCCGGCCGAGGACCGCACCGCGAAGGTCGAGGAGCTGCTGCCACTCGCGCTCGACCCGAACTCTCCGGCCCAGTCGTGGATCTGGGTGACGCTCGCCGGGGCGTTGGACGAAGAGCAGCTCGACCGGTGTGTGGCGTCGGCACTGGAGATCCGGGATCCGTGGCAACGGTACGCCAGGGTGCTGCCCGCCCTCGTACCGCACGTGTCCGTGGCCACGCTGCGAACGCTGATGGCGCTGCCGCCGGCACCGGGCTTCCACATCCTCCAGGACGCTCTCGTCACACGGCTGGTGCGTGATGGCCTTGAACCGGCATACGTCGACGAATACCTGGTCGACGTCCTCTATGGACTCAACGCACCCGACCCCGCACGCGTTCCGGTGCGGCCGTTGTTCGATGCGATGGACACCACTCGTCGGCAGTCGCTGCTGCGGAGGGTGCTGGAGCACGTGGCGCGGTCTCGGGACTGGACGACGGCGTTGAAGCTGGAGGGGCTTTCGGAGTTCCTCGAAGGCGACGCGGTCGACATCGCGGTGCGCATCGCCCGCGGCATCGATCCGCGCAACCTGCCTGGTGCACGTGCCCTCGCCCTCGCCGCGCTGGTGCGAGCACGTCCCGAGCTGGCACCAGAAGCGTTGCGCGCCCTGCCACCGGAAGGTTCCTCGGACGATCACAAACGTGCCGAGACTCTCGAGCTGCTCACGCCGCACGTCGGCAACGCGCGGTCCGGCGCGGAGGCGATCGCGACCGCGGCGCGCCATCGTGACTGGCGGCGGGCAGAGGTGCTCAAGCTGGTCGCGCCCAGGCTCAACCACGAGGAGCGGCTGGCCGCGCTGGCACTCGCCGCGGAATGCGAACTGCCGGAACACCGGTTGGCGGTGCTCGACGCGCTCACCGAAGGACCACTGGACCAGGAGGAGCTGGAGCTGGCCCTGCGGGTCATGCAACGCGTCGGCGACGAACAGCCCCGAGCCGCCGCGATCGCCGCGCTGGCAGGGCAGGGGTTCCGCTCCGACCGCCCGGCGCTCACGGCACGGGCGTTGGAACTGCTGGAAACCTGCGCGGGACCGGGCCGTGCGGACGTGCTGATCGCACTGGGGATGCTGCGGGAGGCCGTGGCGCACCTTCCGCTTCGGCCGGAAGCCTGGGACCACGGCTTCGTGGCGAGACTGGCGGCGGTGCGCCCGGTGCTGACCGACGACGAGGTGCTGACCCGGCTGCTCGACACGTTCTCGGTCAGCTATCCGGACGTGGCGCTCGACGTGTGGGCCGCTCTCGCACCGCCGGGGTCGTTGTCCGACAAGCATTGGCGGGCAGCGGTGAAGGCGGTGAAGAACTGCGACGAGCGCGTGTACTCCAGGTTCCTCGCCGTCGGCGCGCCGCACCTGGAGAAGGAGAAGGAGATCCGTAAGGCGTTCGAGCAGGCCGTGGAACTGCCTCCGCCCTACCGTGCCCTGCCGACGGCGACGATCGCCGCGCGCCTGAAATGCGGAGTGATGCAGTTTCTGTCCCAAGAGGACTTCGCCGAGCTGGATGCCCCGACCACCGGTGCGCTGGCACGGACGATGACGGAACCGGAGCTCGAATGGCTGTTGCAGTGGCCACTGAAGGTCGAGGCGCTGGCCGCCGTTCTGCCCTCGCTGTCGGCTGAGCTGAAAGCGGACCTGCTTGCGCATGCCACGATCGACTTGCGGAAGTTCGTGATGAAACCGGACGCCGACTTCGGTGCCCTCGCCAGGCAGGCGGACGCATCACTTCTGGTCAAGATGCTGCAGAGCGTCAGTCACCTGCAGGACGGGACGAAAGCACGCATGCGTGAGGCGGTGCTCGGTGCGGTCGAGCCGGACGCGGAGTCGTGGCGCGAGTCCCCGATCGGGCCGCTGCGGGAGCTCTTCGCCGACCTCGGGAGGCCTGGCGCGATGGTCGTGCTGGCGGCCGGGGCCCGGCACGTCGCGTGCGCCGTGGGAATGGAGGCCGTTGCCGACGTCGCAACTGTGGTTGACGATGTCGCGCGCTGGTGGCCTTAGGAATTCTGTAGAACCCTTCTACGTCTGCTTCTTTCAGGTCATTTTGGGTCCGAAAATTTGGAGCTGAGGGGAGCGGTGGCGCTAATTTCCTTGGCATGCCAAAGAGAGTGTCCACTGTGCAAGGACGTGAGTTCGGTGAGCGCCTGCGCGAGCTCATCCGGAGTACCGGGCTGCTGGAGTCCGAGCTGGCACGAAAGCTCGGGTGGGAGCACGCCAAGATGTCAGATCTCGTCAACGGCAAGGGCGGGACCTCGCTTGATGAGTTCGCCTTCTTGCTCGGTATGTGCGGCGTCGGGTCGGACGAGTTCGACTCTATGAAACGCTTCTTCCTGGAGTCGAGGGAGAAAGGCTGGCTGCAGATCTTCGACTCGGTGTTGCCCGCTCACGTCCGGACCCTGGTCCAGCATGAGCGGATCGCGAAGGAGATCGTGCACTGGAGTTCGTTGTACATACCGGGTCTGCTGCAAACCGAGCTGTACGCACGCGCCGTGGCCGAGGACTCTCCGTTCATCGAGCCAGAGGAGGTTCCCGAGTGGGTCGCGGCCCGGATGGAACGACGCGGCATCGTGGCGGGGCACAAGAAGTTCGTCTTCTACCTTTATGAGCCAGTGCTGCGCTCGCCTGTCGGTGGTGCCGATGTGCTGGCTGAGCAACTGCACGAGTTGGTACGCATGTCGGTCCGGCCGTACATCGGCATGCGGATCCTTCCCGCGGGGCGCGCCCTGACAGGTGACTTCAGCCTGTTGAAGTTCGAGAAGTTCGAGCCGCTGGTCTACAGGGCCAACTTGAACTCGGCGCTGTTTCTCGAAGACAAGGTGTCGATCGGGATCTACCAGGAGGCGCTGAAGATGATGGACCGCATCGCGCTGAGTAGGGAAGAATCAAGGGAGT
>NZ_JAXAVW010000015.1:0-230907 GCF_033949945.1 Lentzea miocenica | reverse complement strand
GGCGCGACCCGGAACGTCGGCGAGGCAGTCCACGCTCAGCAGGGCGCCTCACGGCAAACCGCGAATCCCCCGGCAGCGTTCCGCGCCACACCACTAGCCTCCTGGCCGTGGAGCCAGTCGAGATCAACACGGGCGAGTACTACCTGCGCGCCTTCCGCCACGACGACCGCATCAGCGACGTCCAGGCGATCATCGAGGCGTTCGCGGACGAGGAGACCCGTCGCTACCTGGGGCGGATGGGCATCGACGGCGCCGGGGCCGCTGAGCTCTTCCTCAACTTCCTGACCAGCGGCTGGAAGAACGACTACCGCTGGTCGTGGGCGGTGTGCGACGCGACCACGGCCGAGGTGCTGGCGGGCGTCGCGTTCCGGGACATCGACGTCCAGGCCGGGCTCGCCGAGATCATGTGCTGGACGCAGCCGAAGCACCGCGGCAAGGGCGTGCTGACCGCCGCGCTCAACTCCGTGCTGGGCTGGGCGTACGGCGCGATGGAGCTGCACCGGATCACCTACCGGCACGCCGTGTCGAACAAGGCGTCGCAGCGGGTCGCGGAGAAGTGCGGGTTCACCCTGGAGGGTCGTCTTCGCGAGGAGGCGATCGTCGATGATCAGCGAGAAGACATGTTGCTGTGGTCTCGCCTGGCTACAGACCCGGCTCCGGAGCAGCTACGGTGACCGGCCATGCGGATCACCGCGCTCCTCATCGTCGTGGTGGCGCTGGCCGGATGCACGGCCGCGCCTGAACAGAGCTCGCTGACCACCCCGCCGCCGCCACCGCCGACGACGTCGGTCTCGCGGATGGACTTCCCCCAGCGGCCGCGGGACGTGCCGCTCGACGCCGTCGACCCGTGCGCGGTGCTCAGCCCCGACCAGCTCACCTCGCTGAGCCTGGACAACCCGCCCAGCGCGTACGTGGAGCCGAGCTTCGGCGGCGCGAAGGCGTGCACGATCCGCAGCACGACGAGCGGCAACGTCGCCCGCCTCGCGCTGGTGCTGGTCTCGGGGGCCGACGTGTGGCTCTCCGAGAACGCCCAGGTGGAGTACAGCGTGAGCTCGATCGAGGGATTTGCGGCGATTACCGTCCGCACACCCGACGTGCACGACATCTGCAACGTGGAGATCGACGTGGCCGAGGGCCAGTTCCTCGACGTCATGTTCCGCGACGGCGGGAATTCCACTGCGGTACAACAAGATCATCTTTGCCTCGGCGCCCAGCGGGTGGCAGAGGCGGCGATGGCCAGTTTGCTCCAGAAGCGCTGACCCACACGGGCGGATGTCACTGATCGCACTCCCCAGCGTTACCTTCGGTGGTTAGAGTGACGAAGCGCTTGTACGCACAACCGCCGGAGGTTTCACCATGCCGCCAGGGGGACGCAGCGGGGCAGACTCCTCGCCACCCGTCAGCCATGAGCTGAACGTGGAACCAGAGGCGATTCCCGCGTTGCGCAACACGTTCTCCGCCGCGCTCACCAAGCTCGACAAGCAGATCGAGATGGCGATCACGGAGTTCCGCGTGCGGCCGTGGGCAGGCGATCCGGTCAGCCAGGAAGCCGCCGAGAAGTTCAACGACCGGTCGATCACCGACGGCGACTCGGGGCTGCAGGCGCTGCTGAACTACCAGAAGCAGCTCAAGACCGCGATGGACAACCTCAACCAGATCGAACGCCAGTACCAGGTGGTCGAGGGTGACAACACGGGCATGATGAACAAGAGCGGGTGCTGACCATGGCAGATCACCGCTGGCAGGGTTACAGCCACAAGGAACTCTACGAGCGCATCCACGCAGGTCCGGGCCCCTCCGCGTCGTTCGCGTCGATGGAGCGCTGGCAGGGCGTGTCGGCCGCGCTGACCGAGATCAACGACGACCTGCACTCGGGCATCACGTCGTCCGGCGCGAAGTGGACGGGCAAGGCCTCCGAGATCGCGCAGGCCGGCCTGAACCCGATCGCCGCCTGGGCCGACAGCGCCCGGACCGGCTCTGACGTGATGCGCTACTCGGCCGAACTGCAGGCGGGGTACGTCTCGAAGGCACGCGCGGACATGCCGGCCCCGGTCAAAGTGACCGCGGAACAGCCGGGTGCCCTGGTCACGGGCCTCACTCACCTCTTCGGCGGCCAGACCGACCACGAGAAGCAGGAGGCGGCCCAGGACGCCGCCGAGCGCCGCGCCCGTGAGGTCATGTCCACCTACGCGTCGTCCACGACTTCGAACACCTCGACGCTGGGCCAGTTCAGCCAGCCGCCGCAGCTGCAGATCAGTGGCACCTCCGTGGTGCACGGCGGCGGTGCGCAGGTCGGCACGGCCGGAGTCTGGGTCGGTGGCCCGCACGGCTCGACCGGTGGCGCCACGCGTGGCAGTCGTCCCGGTTCGGGCACTCGCACGACCGCCGTCACGCCGCCACGCACCACCACCACCACCACCACGACCACCACTCCTGGCACCTCAACGCGCACGTCCGGCGTGTCTGCACCTGCCGCCTCGTCCTCGAAGGGCACCACGACCTCGGTGTCGTCGACCGGCACGTCCGGTCCCGGCGGCACGGGCACCGCGGGTGTCGCCGTGCCGGGTCAGCGCTCCGGCCGTTCGGGTTCGGGCTCCGGTTCGGAGCCGAAGCAGATGGAGGACGGCGCGACCGCCGCCTCCGGGGCCGCGATGGGCACGGTCATGAACCAGGGCCACGCCGCCGGCATCGCCAACGCCTCCGGGTCCGCCATGGGCCCGATGGGCACTGTCGGCGCGTCCAACAACGACCAGGTGCACCGCAGGGCCGTGCCGATGCCTCAGTCGTTCGACCCGTTCGGCGGCATGGGCCCGCGCAAGGGCGAGGACGAAGAGGACATGGAGCACAAGGCGGCCGACTACCTGCGTGAACGGGACGACATCTACGGCGTCGGCAGCTACACGATGCCGGTAATCGGGGAGAGCACGACCGACTGATGACTCTGTTCGGCTTGGACGCCGGGACGAGCGACACGCGCGACCCGGTGATCATCTCCACGCTGGAGTTCGACGTCCTCTGGGAACACCTGGGCCTGGAGACGATGCCGCTCGTCCTGAAGGTCCCCTCGCCCGGCAAGACCCGCGAGGAGCGCAGGGGCATCGAGGACCAGGTGTGGCGCCAGCTGGGAGCGCGCGGCTTAGGTGGCCCGCGTTCCCTGGACCCGACCCTCGAAGACCTGCTGCACGTGCTGAACCGGCCGCAGCAGGAGATCGACGCCCGCATGTGGCTCGGCGAACGCAGCGTCCGCCTCCTGGCCGCGGGCAAGGGCCAGGCAGGCGTGCTGGCCGTGCTGGACACCGGCCAGCTGGTCCTGCGCCCGGCCGAAGCCGACGGCCTGCCCCGCGAGGCCCTCACCGCCCTCCCCGCGGCTGCGGCGGGCGAGGGTCACTCGATCACCCTGCCCTCGGCCGACCTGGACGCAGCAGCCGCCTCAGCGACCTCGCCGGAGGACCTGGAGTCGTCCCTGCTGAGCCGCGGCGTGCGCAACCACGACGCCCACACGCTGGCCGAGATGGTCCGCGACGCCTCGAACCGGGGCCAGTTCGGCGCGGCCGCCCGCGACAAGTGGGGCAAGCGGGTGCGCCCGGACCGCGTCGTGGCGTTCTACGACACGCCGAAGGGCCGCTACCTGCAGATGCGCCGGGCGGCAGAGGGACAGCCGCCCTGGTCGACCATCACGCCGGTCGACTACCGCCGCCTGCACCACCACCTGGTGGAGCTGCTGGCGGAAGCCGCGGGCACCTCGCCGGCTTGATGGCGTCTGCAAGTACCCCCAACCGATGATCGAACCGCCGGTAACCACACCCAACCTGTTCGGTGACTACCGAACAGGTTGGGTGTGGTTACCGGCCTGTTGATGTTGAGTTGGGGGTACTTGCAGACGCCCCAACAGGCGGGATCAGGGTCCGATGCCCGAGCAGGGACGGGTTCGCAGGTCGTTCACGTAGTCGTCCGGCGCCCCAGCGGCCTCGGCCGCGTCCGCGACCACCCCGATGTAGCGGGCGGAAGGCAGCCCGCCCTCGTAGGCGTCCAGCACGTAGAGCCAGGCCACCACGGACCCCTCGAGGGTCTGCACGCGCAGCCGGATCTTCTTGTAGAGACCGAGCGCGCCCTCCCAACGGTCCAGGCGCGACTCATCGCGGGGCGAGACGTCGTAAAGGACGCAGAACGTCTGCTGGTCAGGCTCCTCGACGATCGTCGCGAGAGCGCCCTCCCAGCCGAGGTCCTCGCCACCGAACGTCAGACGCCAACCGACGAGCCAGCCGGTCCCCGCGAGCGGGGAGTACGGGGCTCGCTCCATCATCTGGTTCGGATCCATGTTCGACCCGTACGCGGCATAGAGCGGCACGTCCGACAGCGTAGCGACCCAACGATCAGCTTTCGGTACTGACGACACGGGCGATTCGGCCAACGCGTACGGTTGTGCCGGCCAGCAAGCGCGCAGAAGGGAACTGATCGTGACCCGCATCGTCATCATGGGCGGCGGACCCGCAGGTTACGAGGCAGCCCTGGTCGCTGCGCAGCACGGCGCCGACGTGACCGTGGTCGAGAACGACGGAGCCGGTGGCGCGTGCGTGTTGTACGACTGCGTGCCGTCCAAGACCTTCATCGCTTCAGCGGGCGCTCGCAGTGCCTTCCGCAACGCCGGTGAGCTGGGCATTCAGACCAACAACGACCAGGCGGCGGTCGACCTGCCGGTGGTCCACGGACGGGTCAAGGGCCTCGCCCTGGCGCAGTCCGCGGACGTGCGGGCGCGGTTGCAGCGCGAGGGCGTGCGGCTGATCAACGGGCGCGCGAAGTTCGCGGACGACTCGCGAGGGCTCGCCCAGCACCAGGTCGTCGCCATCAGCGCCAGCGGTGAGGAAGAGATCCTCAGCGCGGATGTGGTGCTCATCGCAACGGGCGCCACGCCCCGCGTGCTCGGCGGCGCGGAGCCGGACGGCAAGCGGATCCTCACCTGGCGGCAGATCTACGACCTGCCGGAACTTCCCGAGCACCTCGCGGTCATCGGCTCCGGTGTGACCGGTGTCGAGTTCGCCAGCGCCTACACCGAGATGGGCGTGAAGGTGACGATGGTCTCCAGCCGGGACCGCGTGCTCCCCCACGAGGACGCCGACGCGGCCGCGGTGCTGGAGGACGTGTTCGCCGAGCGCGGCACGGCCGTCGTCAAGCACGCCCGCGCGGACCGGGTCGAGAACACCGGCGACGGTGTCCTGATCCACCTGGAAGACGGTCGCACGATCGAGGCATCGCACGCCCTGATGACCGTCGGCTCCGTGCCGAACTCGACCGACATCGGCCTCGAGAAGATCGGCATCGAGCTCGGCCGCGGCGGGTACATCCCGGTCGACCGCGTCAGCCGGACCAACGTCAGCGGCGTCTACGCGGCCGGCGACTGCACCGGTGTGCTGTTGCTCGCGTCCGTGGCCGCCATGCAGGGCCGCATCGCGATGTGGCACGCGCTGGGCGAGGGCGTCAGCCCGATCAAGCTCAAGACCGTCGCCGCGAACGTCTTCACCAACCCCGAGATCGCCAGCGTCGGCATCAGCCAGCAGGCGATCGACTCGGGTGAGGTGCCCGCGCGCACGATCATGCTGCCGCTCGCCACGAACCCCCGCGCCAAGATGGAGGGTCTGCGCCGCGGCTTCGTGAAGCTGTTCTGCCGCCCTGCCACCGGTGTCGTCATCGGCGGCGTGGTCGTCGCACCCAACGCGAGCGAGCTCATCCTGCCGATCGCGCTGGCCGTGCAGAACCAGCTCACCGTCGAGCACCTCGCCACCACGTTCTCGGTCTACCCGTCGCTTTCGGGCTCCATCACCGAGGCCGGCCGCCAGCTCATGCGGCACGACGATCTCGACTAGGTAACACCGAACTTCCCTGGCAACCGGGGCGCCCGCAAGGGCGTCTTCGGTGTGCAAGTACAAAGCCGGGGGAGAAAAAATGAAGCGCATTTTCGCGGCTGTGGTCGCACTGGGGGTTGCGTTCGCTTTTGCACAGTCGTCGAGCGCGCAGACCGGCACCGAGCTCGCCGGCGCCGACCTGTTCGTCATTCCACAAAGGACCACCGCGCCCGGCGGCATGGTCGTGGTCCTGAGGTCGGCCCTGTCGAAGTGCACCGATCCGGTGACGTCGAAGGGATTCGTCGCACCGATCGAGTTCACCCACCAGAACGCCGACGGCTCGTGGATCGGCATCGGCGAAGTGATCGGCACGCCCGGTTCCTACGCCGCGAGCACCACGTGCGAGGGCAAGAACGTCACCCGCACCTTCACCGCCGCCGCGGCACGATGAAGCGCCTCCTGGCCGGCGTACTGCTGTCGGCCCTGGCGCTGACCGGCTGCGCTTCTCCCCAGGCATCCGAACTTCCGCCCGCACCAACGACTTCGGCACCAGCGACTTCGGCAACGTCCACTCCGGACGCTCGTGGCCTGCCATCGTCGGAACCGGCCGAGATCCGCATCCCGAAGATCGACGCGGTGTCGTCGTTGGTACCACTGGGACTCAACGCCGACGAGACCGTCGAGGTACCGCCGGTCGAAAAGCCGATGCAGGCGGGCTGGTACCGGCACGCGAGGACGCCGGGTGAGGCAGGACCCGCCGTCGTCCTCGGTCACGTCGACGGCAACAAGCAGCCGGGAATCTTCTTCCGGCTCAAGGAACTCGTCACGGGAGACGAGATCGTGGTGTCCAGAAAGGACGGCACCACGGCGAAGTTCCGCGTGCACAAGAAGGAACAGATCGCCAAGGACAGCTTCCCCACGGAGGCCGTCTACGGCGACACCGACGTACCCGAGCTGCGCCTGATCACCTGCGGGGGCAGTTACGACCAGGCAGCACGCAGCTACCGGGACAACGTCATCGTCTACGCGACGCTCATCTGAGCATCGCCAGAAAACCATGGGGGAAAAAGAAATGAAGAACACCAGAACCATCTCCGGACTGGCCGCGATCGCCGCCACCCTCGCGTTCGCACCGTTCGCGAGCGCGCAGACGAACGCGGGCTTCGAGCTCGACAAGGCGGTGTACGGGATGGCCGAGACCATCAACCTCGCCTACGACGCCGCCGACAGGTGCGAGGGCAAGGCGACCTCGAACGCCTTCATCAACGGAACCTCGACCGAGTTCGAGCTCGACCCGCCGAACATCATGCGCGCCACCGCCCAGGCCGGCTGGGTTCCCGGCAGCTACACCGCCGAGATGACCTGCGGCGGGGAGAAGGTCGTGAGGCCGTTCAAGGTCGTGCAGACGGACGAGCTCACCTTCTTCCTGGACAAGAACCAGGTCGAGGCCGGCGGCGAGGTCACCGTCAGGAAGACCGCGAAGTCGGGCTGCGGCGACGCGGCGAACTCTCCTGGTTTCGTCTCGCGCATCGAGCTGAAGCAGCAGGCGGACGGCACCTGGAGCGGCACGGCCAAGGCCGTCGACACGCCGGGGACGTACCAGGTGGCGATGCTCTGCTTCGGCACCCACACGTACCGGCAGCTCACGGTCCTGCCGAAGACGCCGGAACCGACGCAGCCGCCCACCACCGTCACCGAGAAGCCCAGGCCGAAGGCGCCGATCGTGAAGCCGAAGGGCGCCCCGCAGACCGGTGGTGGCGGCACCGCGTGATCACGCTGATCACATTTCGGCGCCGTCTCGACCGGGCGAGCAACGAACCCACCGGATGTGCGTCAATGAGTCCGTGGGGACTCGTGTCTTGATCGCGGTGCTGTGCGTGGCGCTGGCCACCGCCTGTTCGCAGGCTCCTGCACCGAAGCCGTCGGCGGCGACGAGCGACAGCGCTCCGCCGCCGGTGGTGTCACCGCTCGGCAAGTCCGATCCGATGGAACTGAGGATCGAACGGATCGGCGTGCGGTCGTCCCTGGTCCAGCTCGGCCTCGACCAGCAGGGCGTGGTCCAGATGCCGCCCGCCAGCGAGGGCATGCAGGCCGGTTGGCACCAAACGCATCCGCAGCAGTGGATCGTCGTCGGGCGGATCGAGAGCAACAAGGCCAGGGGCGTGTTCTTCCGGCTGAACGACCTGCAGCAAGGCGACCTGCTCGAAGTGTCCAAGAAGGACGGTTCGGTCGCCCGCTTCACCGTGACGCGCACCGAGAGGATCATCCGCGACGACTACTTCGCCGAAGCTGTGGCGAAGGACGCGGACGAGCAGGGGCTGCGGCTGATCACGTGCGGCACTCGCGACAACGTGATCGTGCACGCAGCCCCTGCTCAGTAACTCAGCGGCTCAGCGGACTCAGTCCTCGACCCAGTCGAACGTCTTCGTGACGGCCTTCTTCCAGTTGGCGTACTCGGACGTGCGGCGAGCCTCGTCCATCTGCGGCTCCCACTGCTTGTCCTGAGCCCAGTTCTCGCGGATCTCGTCCTCGGTCTTCCAGAACCCGACCGCGAGACCCGCCGCGTAGGCCGCACCCAGCGCGGTGGTCTCGGCGACGACCGGCCTGATCACCGGCACGCCGAGGATGTCGGCCTGGAACTGCATCAGCAGCTCGTTCACGACCATGCCGCCGTCGACCTTCAACGCCGTCAGGTCGACGCCGGAGTCCGCGTTCATGGCGTCGAGCACCTCCCGCGTCTGGAAGGCCGTCGCCTCCAGCACGGCCCGCGCGAGGTGGCCCTTGTTGACGAACCGGGTCAGGCCGACGATCGCGCCACGGGCGTCGGAACGCCAGTACGGCGCGAACAGGCCGGAGAACGCGGGCACGAAGTACGCGCCGCCGTTGTCCTCCACGGACCGCGCGTGCTCCTCGATCTCGGCCGCGCTCCCGATCATGCCGAGGTTGTCGCGCAGCCACTGCACCAGCGAACCGGTGACCGCGATCGACCCCTCCAGCGCGTAGACGGGCGCGGCGTCACCGATCTTGTAGCAGACGGTGGTGAGCAGTCCGTTCTCGCTCATCACCTTCTCGGTGCCGGTGTTGAGCAGCATGAAGTTGCCGGTGCCGTAGGTGTTCTTGGCTTCGCCGGGCGACAGGCAGGCCTGGCCGAACGTCGCCGCCTGCTGGTCGCCGAGGATGCCGGCGATCGCCACTCCCGCCAGCGCACCGCGCTCGCGCACCTGGCCGTAGACCTCGGACGAGGACCGGATCTCCGGCAGCATCGACATCGGAATGCCCATGTCCGCGGCGATGCCGGAGTCCCACTGCAGCGTGTCGAGGTCCATCAGCATGGTGCGCGACGCGTTCGTCGGGTCGGTGACGTGCACGCCGCCGTCGGTGCCGCCCGTCATGTTCCACAGCACCCACGTGTCCATGTTGCCGAACAGCAGGTCGCCGGCCTCGGCCTTCTCCCGCGCGCCTTCGACGTTGTCGAGGATCCAGCGGACCTTGGGCCCGGAGAAGTAGGTCGCGAGCGGCAGCCCGACCTTGGGCCGGTAGCGCTCCTGCCCGCCGCCGAGCGCACCCAGCTCCTGCACGATCTTGTCGGTGCGGGTGTCCTGCCACACGATGGCGTTGTACACGGGCTCGCCGGTGTTCTTGTCCCACACCACCGCGGTCTCGCGCTGGTTGGTGATGCCGACGGCGGCGATGTCCGAAGTGGACAGATCCGCCTTCGCGAGCGCGCCGGCGGCGACCTGGCGGGTGTTCTGCCAGACCTCCATCGGGTTGTGCTCGACCCAACCAGCCTTGGGGAAGATCTGCTCGTGTTCCTTCTGGTCGACCGAGACCACCCGGCCGGAGTGGTCGAAGATCATGCAACGGGTCGACGTGGTGCCCTGGTCGATCGCGGCCACGTACTGGGTCATTGCGGAAAGTCCTTTCAGACCGGGAGAACCAGGAAGAGCAACGCGGCGAGTGCGGCACCCACCAGCGGACCGACCACGGGCACCCAGGAGTAGCCCCAGTTGGCGTTGCCCTTGTTGTGGATCGGCATCATGAACGCGTAGGCGATGCGCGGACCGAGGTCACGCGCGGGGTTGATGGCGTAGCCGGTCGGGCCACCGAGCGACGTACCGATCACCAGGACGACGAACGCGACGCCCGCGTACCCCAGTGCGGAGTTGCCGAACTGCGGCACGCCGCCGTCACCCATCTTCGCGGCCGGCGACAACAGGATCCACGCGACCAGCACGAACGTGCCGATGATCTCGGACACGAGGTTCCACACCCGGTCCGGAACCGTCGGCCCGGTGGAGAAGATCCCGAGCGTGTTCTGCGGCTCGTCGTGCGTGTCGAACTGCTTCTTGTACGTCGCCCAGCAAAGCATCGCGCCGATGATCGCGCCGACCATCTGACCGAGGACGTAGAACGGAACGTCGCCCCACGGTGTCTTGTCCGCGATCGCGAGTCCCAGCGTCACGGCGGGGTTGAGGTGGGCGCCGCTGGGGTTGGCGATGCTCGCGCCGGTGAAGACGGCGAACGCCCAGCCGACGTTGACGAACAGGAACCCGGTGCTGTTGCCGAGAGTGTCTTTGAGCACTTGGTTCGCGACGACACCGGTGCCCAGGAGAATGAGGATCGCCGTCCCCAGCATCTCCCAGACGAAGATCGAGCCTGCACTCATCGTCGACCTCCTTCGTTTGCGGCCGAGGAGGACGCGCAAACCCGAGGTCAGGGCCGCGCCGCCCTCCTAGAACGTGCTCGGACGCTATTACCGCGCTGATCAGTTGTCTACGCCAAGCAGCTGGGGTCGGGCCGTTTTCAGGCCATAAGGTTCTGGACCGCTCGCCCATGGGCGAGCGGACGCCGCTGAAGGTAACGTGATCCGCGAGTCGTCACAGGGAGGCGTCTGCCGTGGCCACGCGCAAAAACGCAGGTGCAGCACCGCAAGTCCACACCGCCCCACCGATCACCGGCAGGCTCGGCCCAGCCGAGCGTGAGGAGTCGTGGCGGCGGCTGGAGGCCGAGACGTTCGACGTCGTCGTGATCGGCGGTGGTGTGGTCGGCGTCGGTGCGGCACTCGACGCGGCGACACGCGGGTTGCGGGTGGCGCTCGTCGAGGCCCGCGACCTGGCGTCCGGCACGTCCAGCCGGTCCTCCAAGCTCTTCCACGGCGGCCTGCGCTACCTGGAGCAGCTGGAGTTCGGTCTGGTGCGCGAGGCACTGCGCGAGCGCGAGCTGATGCTGACGCGGATCGCGCCCCACCTGGTGAAGCCGGTCGCGTTCCTCTACCCGTTGAGCAACCGGCTGTGGGAGCGCCCGTATTCGGCGGCCGGGCTGTTCCTCTACGACACGATGGGCGGCGCCCGGTCCGTGCCGGGTCAGAAACATCTCACCCGTGCGGGTGCACTCCGGCTGGTCCCCGCGCTGAAGCGCGACGCGCTGATCGGCGGAATCCGTTACTACGACGCACAAGCCGACGACGCACGGCACACGATGATGGTCGGCCGCACCGCCGCGCACTACGGCGCCGTCGTGCGCACGTCGACCCAGGTCGTCGGGTTCCTGCGCGAGGCGGACCGCGTGTCCGGTGTGCGCGTACGGGATGTCGAGGACGGTCGCGAGACCGACGTGCGGGCGCACGCGGTGATCAACGCGACGGGCGTGTGGACGGACGAGCTGCAGCGGTTGTCCGGTTCGCGTGGGCGGTTCCGGGTGCGGGCGTCGAAGGGCGTCCACATCGTGGTGCCGCGCGACCGGATCGTGGCCGAGGCGGGCATGATCCTGCGCACCGAGAAGTCCGTGCTGTTCGTGATCCCGTGGCGCAACCACTGGATCGTCGGCACCACGGACACCGACTGGAACCTCGACCTGGCGCACCCCGCGGCGACCAAGCACGACATCGACTACATCCTCGAGCACGTGAACTCGGTACTCGCGACTCCGTTGACGCACGACGACATCGAGGGCGTCTACGCGGGCCTGCGTCCGTTGCTGGCGGGCGAATCCGATTCGACGTCGAAGCTTTCGCGCGAGCACGCGGTCGCACGGGTCGCTCCGGGCCTGGTCGCGATCGCGGGCGGCAAGTACACGACGTACCGGGTGATGGGCGCGGACGCGATCGACGCGGCGCACGTGGACCTGCCGGGCCGGATCCAGCCGTCCATCACGGACAAGGTGCCGCTGGTCGGCGCCGACGGCTACCACGCGTTGATCAACCAGGCCGACCAGCTGGCCGCCAAGCACGGCCTGCACCCGTACCGCGTCCGGCACCTGCTCGACCGCTACGGCTCGCTGGTGCACGAACTGCTGGCGCTCGCCTCGGACAACCCGGAGCTGCTCAAGCCGATCCCGGCCTCCCCCGACTACCTGCAGGTGGAGGCGGTGTACGCGGCCTCGCACGAGGGCGCGATGCACCTGGAGGACGTGCTGACCCGGCGCCTGCGCATCTCCATCGAGTACGCCCACCGCGGCGTCGACTCGGCGGAGGCGGTGGCACGGCTCGTCGCGCCGGTGCTCGGCTGGGACGAGGACGCGATCAAGCGCGAGATCGAGGTCTACAACGCACGCGTCGAGGCCGAGCGCGCGTCCCAGACCAAACCGGACGACCAGGCGGCGGACGCTGTTCGTGCCGCCGCACCGGAAGCACGGTCGCAGTTGATCGAACCCGTGAGCTGACAACAGGCATGCTGGAGGCATGACTGGGGTTGATCGCAGAACTTTTCTGGTCGGTGCAGCCGTGGCCGGTGCCGCTTCGACCGGTACCGCCCGCGCCGCCACCGCGTTGTTCGAGCACGGCGTCGCGTCCGGCGACCCGCTGGCGGACGGCGTCCTGCTGTGGACGCGCGTCGTCACGTCCGAGCCGATCCGCTGGGAGATCGCTCGCGACGAGGACTTCCGTCGCGTCGTGAAGCGCGGTACCACCCGCACCGGGCCCGCGCGCGACCACACGGTGAAGGTCGAGGTCCACGGCCTGCACTCGAACACCCGCTACTGGTACCGGTTCCGCGTCGGCGACGTCGTGTCGCCGGTCGGGCGCACCAAGACAGCGGGCTGCGACTCCGAGCTGAACTTCGGCGTCGTGTCGTGCGCGAACTGGTCGATGGGCCACTTCGCGGGCTACGGCTTCCTCGCACAGCAGGACATCGACGCCGTGATCCACCTCGGCGACTACGTCTACGAGGGCGTTTACGCGGTCACGCCGCAGCTCCGCCCGACGGATCCGCCGCACGAGTGCGTGACGCTCAACGACTACCGCCGCAGGCACGCGCAGTACAAGACCGACCGGCACGTACAGGCGATCCACCAGGCCCACCCGATGATCGCGACCTGGGACGATCACGAGAGCGCCGACAACTCGTCCAGCACCGGCTCGCCGCTGCACGATCCGGCGACCGAGGGCCCGTGGGGTGTGCGGATGGCCGCCGCCACACAGGCCTACTTCGAGTGGATGCCGATCCGCGAGGGCAAGCTGGACCGGAGTTTCCACTTCGGCGAGCTGGCGTCGTTGACCATGCTCGACCTGCGGTCGTACCGCACGGACACGACGATCCTGGGTGCGGCACAACGCAACTGGCTGATCAACAGGCTCACCACCGACAACGCCCGCTGGCAGCTCGTCGGCAACTCGGTGATGATCAGCCCGTTCAGGATCCCGCCGGCGCCGGGCTTCCCGTCGTCGAACCCCGACCAGTGGGACGGCTTCCCCGCCGACCGGGAACTGGTGCTGCGCGCGCTCGGCGACCGCAGGAACACGGTGTTCCTCACCGGTGACATCCACAGCTCGTGGGCGTGCGAGGTGCCGTTCGAGGGCCGTTCGGTCGCCACGGAGTACATCACGACGTCACTGACGTCCGACAACTTCGACGAGCTGCTGAAGGTGCCGCCGCGCACCGGATCAGTGCTGCTGGAGGCGCAGATCCAACTGCTCAACCCACATGCGAAGTTCGTGGAACTGGACTCGCACGGGGTGAGCACCGTGAAGATCACCGAGGACGAGGTCCGCTACGACTGGTACTACACGGCGGACCGCAAGGACCCGAACAGCGCTGTGGCGCGTGCGCATTCGTTCCGCACGCGCCACAACACGGCGCAAACTGAGAGGGTTCTCTCCTAGGCGAGGGCGGCCAGCGCGGTGTGCACCATCACGCGCACACCAACGAGGAGCGCGCGCTCGTCCAGGTCGAACGACGGCTGGTGCAGGTCGCGCTGCTTCTCCTGGCCGTTCCACACGCCGAGGCGCGCGAACGAGCCGGGCACGTGCTCCAGGTACCAGCCGAAGTCCTCGCCACCGGACGACTGCTCGGTGCCGGCCAGCGCGTCGTCGCCCAGGGCGGCCTCGATGCCGGCGCGCAGGATCTGGGTGGACTCGCGCTCGTTCACCACCGGCGGCACGCCGCGGCGGTGGTGCAGGTCGAAGCCGACGCCGGTCGGCGCCAGCAGACCCGTGACCAGGTCCTTGACCAACGGCTCCAGCTCGGCCCAGATGTCGCGGTCGCCGGTGCGCAGCGTGCCGCGCACCATGCCGTCCTGCGGCACCGCGTTCGGCGCCTCACCGGCGTGCACCGCGCCCCACACCAGGACGGTGCCGGAGCGGGGGTCGACGCGGCGCGACAGCATCGTCGGCAGGCCGGTGATGACGGTGCCGAGCGCGTGGACCAGGTCCGCGGTCAGGTGGGGGCGCGAGGTGTGGCCGCCCGGCGAGGACAGCCGCAGCTCCAGCAGGTCGGAGGCCGACGTGATGGCACCGATGCGGGTGCCGATCCGGCCGACCTGCAGGCGCGGGTCGCAGTGCAGGCCGAAGATCCGCTCCACGCCGTCGAGACCACCCGCTGCCAGCACGTCCAGCGCTCCACCCGGCATGACCTCCTCAGCCGGCTGGAACACCAGCCGGACGCGGCCGGGCAGTTCGGTGGCCGAGGCGAGCGCCAATGCCGTGCCGAGCAGGACCGTGGTGTGGGCGTCGTGACCGCACGCGTGCGACACACCGTCCACAGTGGAGGCGAACGACAGACCGGTGTTCTCCGGCAACGGGAGTGCGTCCATGTCCGCGCGGAGTGCCACGCAGCGGGGGCCGTTGCCGATGTCGCAGATCAGGCCCGTGCCGCCGGGAAGGATGCGCGGCTTGAGGCCGACCTCGCGCAGCAGCTTGGCCACGAGCTCGGTGGTGTTGTACTCACGGCGGGACAACTCGGGGTTGGCGTGGATGTGACGCCGCCACGCGATGACGTCCGCGGCGTTCGCCTTCAGCCAGTCGTCGAGCCACGCGGGGCCGCGGCCCTCTCCGAGATCATCCACAGGAGACATGCTCACCCCGGTGGGGTCGACAAGCATCTCGGTGGACGTCTTCACAGTTGAGGTTCCCGAGGGACGGGAGTCCAGAACCGTCATGCCGCACCTCCGCGGGCCAGCAGCCGTGCGCGCTGCTGGGAATCGGTGGCTGTCGCGATCGTCGTCCAGGCCATGGCAAGTGCTCCTTCGAGCACCCCACGGTCCGCCGACGCCGAGGCACAGGCGGTCGCGAACTCTTGTTGGTGATTCACCGCGTCTCCGCAGTCGATGGCAATGGTCGGGTGGATTGCGGGCAACACTCTGGTGACGTTGCCCATGTCGGTGCTCCCGATCTTCTCTCGCTGTTCCTGCTCGGGCGAGAGCGGTCGTCGTCCCAGCTCAGTGGCCGCACGCCGGTAGGCGTCCGCGAGCCACGGGTCGGGAGTCAACTCGGCGTAGATCGGTGAGACCTGCTCGACCTCATGGGTGCAGCCGGTCGCGAGCGCGCCGGCGGAGAAGCAGTCCCGGATCCGGTTCTCCAGGCGCTGCAACGATTCCAGATTTTCCGCCCTCACATCGAACATCGCTGATGCGCGGGCGGGTATTACGTTCGGCACGGTGCCGCCGTTGGTGACGATGCCGCTCACCATCTGGCCGGGCTCGAAGTGCTGCCGCAGCAGACTGATCGAGATCTGCGCGACGGTCACCGCGTCCGCGGCGTTGACGCCCAGGTGAGGAGCGGCGGCCGCGTGTGACGGCTTGCCCTGGTAGTGCACCTGGAGATCGGTGATGGCCAGCGATTTCGCCGCGCACGACTCGTACGGTGCCGGGTGCACCATCATCGAGAACGCGACGTCGTCGAACACGCCCCGTTCCAGCATGAGCACCTTGCCGCCGCCGACTTCTTCGGCCGGAGTGCCGATCACCTTGATGGTGATGCCCAGTCGGTCGGCGATGTCACGCAGCGCGAGCCCCGTGCCGACGGAAGCGGCGGCGATGACGTTGTGCCCGCACGCGTGCCCGACCTCGGGCAAAGCGTCATATTCGGCACAAAGTCCCAGCACCAGTTCGCCGTCGCCGAACGTCGCGACGAACGCGGTGTCGAGGCCGGCCACGCCGCGATCGAGCTTGAAACCCTCGCGGGCCAGCAGGGAGGTGATCTTCTCGACGCTGCGGTGCTCCTCGAAGGCCAGCTCAGGCTCGGCGTGGATCGAGTGCGACAGGTCCAGCAGCGCGTCGGAGTACCGCTCGACGGTCGAGCGTGTGCTGATCTTCAAATCGGTACCCATTTGCCACCATCCTGCATCACCACCTTGGCGACGCAGCGCGCTGATGATGATCAACCGGCTGGCCGGTCGCAGCGCTGCGCCGAGCGGCGAGCGAGTTTCGGTCTGACCGATCAACGATGACGCAAATGGTCGGGAAGCACGCTTAATTTTGACTATTCCGTCCCACCACGTGGGAGGGATCGTCTCAGCTCGAACGACCGGCGGACTAGCCCTTCTTGGCCGCCCGCGCCTTGCGCCACGCCGCCCACCGACGCTTGTTCCGGTAATAGACCAGCGCGAACAGTCCCACGGCGATAGCGCCGATCCACAGCTTGCGCTTGGTTTCCTGCCTGATCTCAGGCGACGGTTCCTGCGGCGCGTTCACGCTCGGACCCGGATTCGCTGTCGTCTGCTGCGCAGCCGCCACGGGCGCGTTCGGCGCCTCTTGCGCGGACGCCACACCGGCGATCCCGACAACGCTCATCAGCGCGAACACGCAGGCCAGCAGCAACCTCGACATGGCCTGGACTCTACCTCGAATACCACGATCGAAGGTCACCCAAACTAGTTAAGCGCCTACCTAGAGTCCGATTGGAACGCCTTGAGAATCTGCTCCGCCGCAAGGGTGGCGGTGAGCTCTCCCGACCGGACCTTCTCCTCCAGGGAGGGGGCCAGAGAGCGCACCGCGGTGCTCTCCCGCACCTGCCGCCACAGTTCGTCGTGGACCATCATCCAGGTCCATTCGACTTGCTGACGGCGACGGCGTTCGTCCAGTTCACCAGCGTCCTTCAAGGTGGCCTGGTGTTCCAGCACTCGGGACCACAACTCGTCGAGCCCAGCACCGGTGAGGCCCGAACAGGTCAGCACCGGCGGGTGCCACAACGCGTCCGGCGGGCGCAGCAGCTTGAGCGCACCGGCCAGTTCGCGCGCGGCCTTGCGGGCGTCCAGTTCGTGCTCGCCGTCGGCCTTGTTGACCGCGACGACGTCCGCGAGCTCCAGGATGCCCTTCTTGATGCCCTGCAGCTGGTCGCCGGTGCGCGCCAGGGTCAGGAACAGCGAGCAGTCCGTCATGTTCGCGACGGCCACCTCCGACTGTCCGACACCGACGGTCTCGACCAGCACCACGTCGAATCCAGCGGCCTCGACCAGCACGATCGTCTCGCGGGTGGCCTGCGCGACCCCGCCGAGCGTGCCGGACGTCGGCGAGGGCCGGATGAACGCCTTCTGGTTCACCGACAGCCGCTGCATGCGCGTCTTGTCTCCCAGAATGCTGCCGCCGGTGCGGGTCGACGACGGGTCGACGGCGAGCACCGCGACCCGGTGCCCCCGCTCGGTCAGCGTGGTGCCGAGCGCGTCGATGAACGTCGACTTGCCCACGCCGGGAACACCGGTGATGCCGACCCTGATCGCGTTGCCCGACTTCGGCAACAGCTCGATCAGCAGCTCCTGGGCCTTGGCCCGGTGGTCGGCGCGCGTCGACTCGACCAGCGTGATGGCCCTGGCCAGCACGCCGCGATTGCCGTCGAGGACGCCCTTCGCATACTCGGCGACATCGATCACCCGCGTGCGGTGACCGCCCACCTTCGGCGCGTTGTTTCGATGGTCAGACGGGTTCATCGCGGTGTCTCCCCCGCGCCCTCATATCGGGCATATGGGGGCGCGGGGGAGACACCGCGAGGGATCCTGCTGAGCACCGAAAGAACCCGGTGAAGGTGGGTGGTCATCGCACTACCCATGATGGCCGAGCTGATCTGCGAGTTTCACCAGCAAATCCTTGGCCGCGTCCGCGATCACGGTGCCCGGCGGGAAGATCGCCGCCGCGCCCGCCGCGTACAGCTCGTCGAAGTCCTGCGGCGGGATCACGCCACCGACGACGATCATGATGTCCGCCCGGCCTAGCTTGGTCAGCTCTTCCTTCAGCGCCGGCACCAGCGTGAGGTGCCCCGCTGCCAGGGAGGACACGCCGACGATGTGCACGTCGGCCTCGGTGGCCTGGCGCGCGACCTCGTCCGGCGTCTGGAACAGCGGGCCGACGTCGACGTCGAAGCCGAGGTCCGCGAACGCCGTCGCGATCACCTTCTGGCCGCGGTCGTGCCCGTCCTGCCCCATCTTGGCGACCAGGATGCGCGGCCGGCGACCCTCCTCCTCCGCGAACGCCTCGACGACCTCGCGGCAGGCGTCCACGTTGGACACTGAACCGACCTCCTGCCGGTAGACCCCGGAAATGGTGCGGATCTGCGCGCTGTGCCGTCCCCACACCTTGCCGAGCGACTCGGAGATCTCGCCGACGGTGGCCTTGGCGCGGGCGGCGTTGATCGCCAGCTCCAGCAGGTTGCCACCGCCGTTCGCCGCGTTCGTGAGGGCGTCGAGCGCACTGTCCACAGCGGACTGGTCGCGTTCTTCCTTCAACCGCCTGAGCTTTTCCAGCTGCTGGACGCGGACGCCCGCATTGTCGACCTTGAGCACGTCGATCTGCTCGTCGTTGCTCACCAGGTACTTGTTGACGCCGATGACGGGCTGCCGGCCGGAGTCGATGCGCGCCTGCGTGCGGGCGGCGGCCTCCTCGATGCGCAGCTTGGGAATGCCCTCGTCGATCGCGCGGGCCATGCCGCCGGCCTTCTCGACCTCGGTGATGTGCTGCCACGCCTTCGCGGCGAGTTCGTTCGTCAGCCGTTCGACGTACGCGCTGCCACCCCACGGGTCGATCACGCGCGTCGTGCCGGACTCCTGCTGGAGCAGCAGCTGCGTGTTGCGGGCGATGCGCGCGGAGAAGTCGGTGGGCAGTGCGAGCGCCTCGTCGAGTGCGTTGGTGTGCAACGACTGCGTGTGCCCCTGCGTCGCCGCCATCGCCTCGACGCACGTGCGCGCGACGTTGTTGAACACGTCCTGCGCCGTCAGCGACCACCCGCTCGTCTGGCAGTGCGTGCGCAGACTGAGGGACTTCTGGCTCTTCGGCTCGAACCCGTTGACCAGCTTGGCCCAGAGCAGGCGCGCGGCCCGCATCTTGGCGATCTCCATGAAGAAGTTCATGCCGATCGCCCAGAAGAAGCTGAGCCGCGGCGCGAACGCGTCGACGTCCAGCCCGGCTTCCTTACCGGCGCGGATGTACTCGACGCCGTCCGCCAGCGTGTAGGCCAGCTCCAGGTCGGCGGTCGCTCCGGCCTCCTGCATGTGGTAGCCGGAGATCGAGATGGAGTTGTACTTCGGCATGTGCCGGCTGGTGTAGCTGAAGATGTCGGAGATGATCCGCATCGACGCCGCGGGCGGGTAGATGTAGGTGTTGCGGACCATGAACTCCTTGAGGATGTCGTTCTGGATGGTCCCCATGAGCTGCTCCGGCTTCACCCCCTGCTCCTCCGCCGCCACGACGAACAGCGCGAGAATCGGCAGCACCGCACCGTTCATCGTCATCGACACGGACATCTTGTCCAGCGGAATGCCGTCGAACAGCGTGCGCATGTCGTAGATCGAGTCGATCGCCACCCCGGCCATGCCGACGTCACCGGCGACGCGCGGATGGTCCGAGTCGTAACCGCGGTGCGTCGCCAGGTCGAAAGCCACGGAGAGGCCTTTTTGGCCGGCCGCGAGGTTGCGGCGGTAGAAGGCGTTCGACTCCTCGGCCGTCGAGAAGCCCGCGTACTGGCGGACGGTCCACGGCTGGTTGACGTACATCGTCGGGTACGGGCCGCGGAGGAACGGCGCGACGCCGGGGTAGGTCCGCAGGAAGTCCAGGCCGTCCACATCGGACGGGCCGTAGACCGGCTTGACCGCGATGCCCTCCGGCGTCTCCCACACCGGGAGGTCGGTCTCGTACTTGGCCGACGGGAGCGGGCCGAGGTCGATGTCCGCGAAGTTGGGGATCATCGCTCCACTCCCATGAACTCGAAGGTGTTGTTCAGGATCTCGAGCGCCGGGCAGCCCATGAACACGAAGCCGTCGACCTTGGCGTCGCTCTTCTTGCCGGCCAGGAGTACCCGTTCGGCGCCGGCTTTGCGCAGGGCCTCCACGGTTTCGACGGCCAGGTCGGCGTAGCTGGTGTCGCTGCCGCAGACGACCGCGATCTTGGCACCGGACTCGGCGAACTTCTCGGCCACCTCGTCGGCGGTCTTGGTCGGACCCGCGTTGGGGGTGGCGAAACCACCGGCGTTGAAGAGGTTCGCGGCGAAGGTGGCGCGGGCGGTGTGCGCGGAGACCGGGCCGAGGGTGGCGAGGAAGACCTGCGGGCGTTCGGGCTGGGCGTCGGCGAGGTCGCGCAGCTCTTCGAAGGCCTGTGCATAACGGACCCTCGGCAGCCCGAACTTGTCAGACCTGCTTGAGACACTTGGGATGGGGGGTGCATCCCCCCTGGGGGCCTGCGAGTCGGAATCGATTCCGGGCCCCGGTTCGCGGACGACCGGCTTCTCGCCGAGGTTCGGGAACTCACTCACACCCGTGATCGGGTCGCTGCGATCCGCCAGCCGCGCCGACCGCTTCGCCCACGTCTCCGCGAGCCGAGCAGCGACCAGCCCGTGCGCGGCAGGCAGCCCACCCGCCCGTTCGATCTCCTGGAACCACGACCAGGCGGCAACAGCCAGCTCGTCGGTCAGCTTCTCCACGTACCAGGACCCAGCCGCGGGGTCGATCACCTCGCCGAGGTGCGACTCCTCCAGCAGCAGGTTCTGCGTGTTGCGGGCCACCCGGCGGGCGAACTCGTCCGGCAGTCCGATGGCCGCGTCGAACGGCTGCACCGTCACCGAGTCGGCGCCACCGAGGCCGGCGGCCAGGGTCGCGACCGTGGTGCGCAGCATGTTCACCCACGGGTCGCGGCGGGTCATCATCGCCGACGACGTCACCGCGTGCTGCACCTGCGGCACGTCGACGCCGGACACCTCGGCCACGCGCGCCCACAGGCGGCGGGCGGCGCGCAGCTTGGCAATGGTCATGAACTGGTCGGCGGTCGCGGCGTAGCGGAACTCCAGCTGAGCGAAGGCCTCCTCAACGCCAAGCCCCGCGTCCGTCAGAGCACGCAGGTACGACACCGCCAGCGCGAGAGAGGCGCCCAGCTCTTCCGAGTCCGAACCACCTGCGTCGTGGAACGGCAGCGCGTCCACCACCACGGTCCGCAACGACGGGAACTGCTTGCGAGCGTCCTTGATGACGTCGAGTGCCTCACCGAAAGGCGTCAGCGCGAGGTTGCCGCGCACCTCTTCCGGCAGCAGCGGCGCCTGGTCGTAGATCCGCAGCATCGCGCGCGCCGCGTCCACGTCGCCGTCGAGCGTGATCGGCGCGAGGTCGAGGTAGACGCCGTCGAGGACGCGTTCCAGAGAATCAGCCGGAAGAGCGAGCCACAACGAGGTGACGCCGCCCTCCAGGTCGTTCATCAGGGCGACCGGATCGGGAACGGCGTGGCGCTGGCGCACGTCCCAGCCCTGCTTCACCGGGGCGAGAGCGTAGGCGGGCAGCGCGTCGTCGAGGGTGTAGAGCGGCTGCAGTTCGATGCCGTCGTAAGTCTTCGTGACCAGCGATTCGTAGCTCGCGCCGGTCTTGCGGAGGACGGCGTCGACCAGCTCACGCCACTGTTCCCTCGACGCCGAGGGGAACTCGTTCGGGCGGAATTCGGCGGGCAAGGCCAACTCCATCATGCGTTGCAGTGTTACCGACCAGTACCGACACGGCTATGTGAGGTTCACCGCCGTTAACGATGCAGCCAGTCTGTCAGGAAGAATGAACCAGTGGAAAACGGTGACCAGGAGCGCTTGATCGCGGCTCGGTACCGCCTGCTGCATCTGCTGGGGCGAGGGTCCATGGGCACCGTCTGGGCTGCTCACGACGAGGTGCTGCGCAGGCAGGTCGCGGTGAAGGAGATCCTGCGGCCGCCAGGAATGACCGATGTCGCGGCCGATGAGCTGCGGGAACGGACCATGCGCGAGGCACGTGCCGTCGCCGCGCTCTCCCACCCGAACCTCGTCACGCTCTACGACGTCGTGCAGCACGACGGCGACCCGTACGTCGTGATGGAGCTCGTGCCGTCGCGCAGCCTGAGCGAGTTGCTGCAGGAGCAGGGCTGCCTCACCGAGAAACAGGGCGCGGCGGTGCTGGACGCGGTCGCGGCGGCGCTGGCGGCGGCGCACCGGGTCGGCATCACGCACCGGGACGTCAAGCCGGGCAACGTGCTGATCGCGGACGACGGCCGGGTGAAGCTCACCGACTTCGGCATCGCGCGCAACGTCGCCGAGGCCACCATGACCGCGCGGGGCATCACGCTGGGCACACCCGCCTACATCGCGCCCGAGGTCGCGCAGGGCGGTGACGTGTCGGCGGCCGCTGACCGGTGGTCGCTCGGCGCGACGCTGTGGGCCGCGATGGCCGGTGAGCCGCCGTACGTGGGCAAGAACGTCATGCAGACGATCAACGCGGTGATCAACGGCGACGTGCCGGTGCCTGCGGGTGCCGGGCGGCTCGCGCCGGTGATCAGCGGGTTGATGCAGAAGGAACCGGCCGCGCGGCTGTCGCTGGTCGACGTGCGCAGGCAGGTCTACTCGCTGCTGCCGGAGCCCGGCACCGACGCGTTCGAGGTCCGCGAGTCGGTGCAGCTGCCGATCGTCGTGCGACCGAAACCGAAGATCGAGCCGGACGCTCCGCTGGCCGACGACCCCGGCCCGTTGCCGTTCATGATCACCAAGCCGATCCCGCCGCAACAACCGCGCGGGCGGGTGGCCACCACGTTCATGGTGTTCGTGGCCGTACTGCTGTTCGTGGCGGGCTCGGGCGGCGGCTTCGCGCTGACCCGGCTGGCCGCTGGCGCGCCGCTGCTGCCGCCGACCGAACAGACCTTGCAGACGCTGCCGACCCTGCCCACGTCCGCGACGCTGGAACCGCGGACGGCGCTGGCCATCACCGCGAACGGCGACCAGGGCGGGAAGTTCACGCTGAACGTCGAGGCGAGCTGGTCGACCTACAGCGAACAGCGCGCGGCGGACAAGCTGATGCCGCCTTCCTCGGTGGTGCACTTCGTGTCGGGCACCGGCGCGTACGAGGTCACGGTGCAGCGGTTCCCCGACTACTACCCGAAGCGCACGATCAACACGTACACGTCGAGCGTGCAGGCGCGGTGGCCGAACCGGTTCTTCGGCGGCGAGAAGGTGCCGACGCCGAACCTCGCCGGGCCGCGCATCGAGGACGGCATCCAGTTCATCTACCGGACGGTGGAGGGTGACGAACCCAACGCGCTGAGGAGGTCGCACTTCTCTCGCGTGCTCCCGCACGGCAACGACCTGTGGGTGGTCGAGGTCATCGTGCCGACCGAACAGGAAGACGAAGCGCGAGTCCGTCTCTTCGACGCGATCGCCTCGACGTTCGCACCGGTTTAAGCTCTCGCGGTGACTCCAGAAGAGCTGGCCGGCAAGGCCGCGGAAGAGATCCAGAGCCGCACCGGCGTGGCGAAGCACGACATCGCGATCGTGCTCGGCTCCGGCTGGCGGCCCGCCGCCGACGTGATCGGCGAGCCGGTCAGCGAGATCCCAGTCGGTGAACTGACGGGCTTCGAAGCGCCGACCGCGCTCGGCCACGGCGGCACCATCCGTTCCGTCGAGGTGGGCGGCAAGAAGGTGCTCGTCGTCCTCGGCCGCACGCACGGCTACGAGGGCAAGGGCGTCCAGAAGGTCGTGCACGGCGTGCGCACCGCCGCTGCCGCGGGTGTGTCGTCGATCGTGCTGACCAACGCCGCCGGTGGCCTGCGGCAGGGCATGGCCGTCGGGCAGCCCGTGCTGATCTCCGACCACCTCAACCTGACCACGCTGTCGCCGCTGGTCGGCGCCCGGTTCGTGGACCTCACGGACCTGTACTCGCCGCGGCTGCGCAAGCTGGCGCAGGAGATCGACTCCTCGCTGGAGGAGGGCGTGTACGCCGGGCTGCCCGGGCCGCACTTCGAGACGCCCGCCGAGATCCGGATGCTGCGCACCATGGGCGCGGACCTGGTCGGCATGTCGACCGTGCACGAGGCCATCGCCGCACGCGCCGAGGGTGTCGAGGTGTTCGGCCTGTCGCTGGTCACGAACCTCGCGGCGGGCATCACCGGCGAGCCGCTGAACCACCAGGAGGTGCTGGAGGCCGGTGCCGCCGCCGCCCAGCGCATGGGCACGCTGCTGCGCGAGCTGGTGGACCGGGCATGAGCCTGACGCCGGCCCTGCGTGACGCGACGTTCCGGTGGATCGCCGACGACCCCACCGCGGCCACCCGCGAGGAGCTGCAGGGAGTGCTGGCTCGTGCCATGGGCGGTGATTCCGTCGCGCTGGCCGAGTTGCAGGACCGGATGGCCGGGCCGCTGACGTTCGGCACCGCCGGGCTGCGCGGGCCGGTGCGGGCGGGCACGAACGGCATGAACGTGGCCACCGTGGTCCGCACGACCGCCGGGCTGGCGTCCTGGCTCGGATCCCCCGGCCTGGTGTTCGTCGGTCGCGACGCCCGGCACGGGTCGGAGGAGTTCGCCACGGCCGCAGCCGAGGTGATGGCGGCCGCGGGCTTCGACGTGCGGATGCTCCCGGACCCGTTGCCGACGCCGGTGCTGGCGTTCCTGGTGCGCAACCACAACGCGGTGGCGGGGATCCAGATCACCGCGTCGCACAACCCGCCCGCCGACAACGGCTACAAGCTCTACCTGTCCGGCGGTTCGCAGATCGTGCCGCCGTCGGACGGGGAGATCGAGAAGGCGATCGAGGCCGTTCCGGCAGCGGTTTCCGTGCCGCGTTCACCTTCGTACTCGACGGTGACCGAGGCCGAGATCGACGCGTACCTGGACCGGGTGGCCGCGCTGCCTTCCGGCCAGGCGCGCGCGCTGAAGATCGCGTTGACGCCGATGCACGGCGTCGGCGGCGCGTTCGCCGTGGAAGCGTTGCGGCGCGCGGGTTTCACCGACGTGCACGTGGTGCGGTCGCAGGCGGTGCCGGACCCGGACTTCCCGACCGTGGTGTTCCCGAACCCCGAGGAGCCGGGCGCGTCCGACGAGCTGCTCTCCCTCGCGGCATCGGTGAACGCGGACCTGGCCATCGCCCTGGACCCGGACGCCGACCGGTGCGCGCTGGGCGTGCGCGACGGCGACACGTGGCGGATGCTGCGCGGTGACGAGACGGGCGTGCTGCTCGGCTCGCTCGTGCTGTCCACCACCGAGTCCGCGGACCCGCTGGTGGCGACGACGATCGTGTCCTCGTCGCTGTTGAAGTCGATCGCGGCGGCGCACGGTGCCCGGTACGCGGAGACGCTGACCGGCTTCAAGTGGCTGGCGCGGGCGGGCGAAGGCCTGGTGTTCGCCTACGAGGAAGCACTCGGCAACTGCGTTGACCCAACTTTCGTCGCGGACAAGGACGGAGTGTCGGCTGCCGTCGTGGCCGCGGATCTGGCGGCCGGCCTGAAGGCGTCCGGACGGACGTTGCTCGACGCCCTGGACCAGCTGGCGTTGGACCACGGCCTGTACCTGACCGACCAGGTCTCCTTGCGCTACACCGACTTGAGCCTGATCGACGCGACGATGGCACGGCTGCGCGCGGAACCGCCTGCCGACTTCGCGTCGGAAGACCTGCTGCCCAGCGCGGACGTCCTGCGCTGGACGGCAGACGGCGTGCGCGTGGTCGTGCGACCGTCCGGCACCGAGCCGAAGCTCAAGGCGTACCTGGAGATCGTCGAGCCGGTCACGGACGGACTGGAGTCCGCCCGTGCGGCTGGTCAGGCTCGGCTCGCCGAGTTGCGGGAACGGGTAACGGCTCTCGTGAGTTAGATCAGCCGGCGAGCGCGATCATCAGGCACAGCGCGGCAAGAGCGAAGCCCCCGCCGGCCACCCAGTAGGCCCTTCTGGTCGGCGGGGCGATCGCGCCGCGACGCCCCTCGGTCACTGCCGCGACAGCGATCCGCCCGAAGATGTACGCGATCGCGCAGAGCCCCACGCCGAGTCCGAGCAACATCGTGTTGACGTCCCACGGGCTGTGGTCGAACCCCGGCCACAACGACGCGAAGAGGGGCCCGATGCCGATCATCCCGATACCGATCGCAAGGCCGAAACCCCAGGTGATGCGACGCTGACGAGGACTGGTGTGCATAAGGGCAGTGGTCTTCATGGTCCCTCCTGTGTACACCCTTCAGGACGCCTTTCCGCCTTCGGGGTTCCATGGTCGCTCGCTCTGATGACGTTGCGAGCACACCACTTCGTTGAACTAGGTTGCCACGCGTGGAATACACCCGCCATGACCTGGCACAGGCCGTCCTCGACGCGCATCCGGACAGCAAGCGCGGCCTCGACATGTTCCGCGGCGGCTTCAGCGACGACATGAAAGCGCACCAGGTACGCCTGCGCGACGGGCTGCTGAAAGCGTTCGGCATCGATCTCAAGGCCGACATGGCGCTGTTCATGATGCTGCGCGCCACGCTCGACTCGAACGCGGCTGTCAGGGGACCGATGAGCACGTTCGGCGAGGCCGGCCTGCTCCTCCGCAAGCTGGAAGGCACCGGGGTGCTGGACCGGGTGAATCAGATCGGCGAGCTGAACGTGCGGTCCCGGGAGCTGCACTTCGAGATCGTCGAGGAGCTGATCGGCCTCATGGGGCCTACCGTCGAGAAGGTGACCTCGGAGGACCTCAAGGCGATGCACGTGGACGACACACCGCCGAACCCCGACGACTACGAGATCGACTACTGATGGCCAGGTTGTTGATCGTCCACCACACGCCCTCGCCCGCCGTGCAGGCGATGTTCGAGGCCGTGGTCGCCGGCGCGTCCACGCCCGAGATCGAGGGCGTCGAAGTGGTGCGCCGGGCCGCGTTGTCCACAACCGCTGTGGATGTGCTGGAAGCCGACGGCTACCTGCTGGGCACGCCCGCGAACCTCGGCTACATGAGCGGTGCGTTGAAGCACTTCTTCGACACCGTCTACTACCCGTGTCTCGACTCCACGCGCGGCAGGCCGTTCGGGCTCTACGTGCACGGCAACAACGACACGACGGGTGCGGTGCGCGGCGTGGAGACGGCCACGACCGGGTTGGGCTGGGAGAAGGCCGCCCAGCACGTCGTCGTCACGGGTGAGCCGTCGAAGGCCGACCTGGAGGCGTGCTGGGAGCTCGGGGCCACCGTCGCGGCCCAGTTGTCCACATGAACCCAGGGTTGTCCACAGCTTCTTGTCCCCAACCTGTGGACAACCCTGGGGATATCTTCGAACGTATGTTCTAACGGCCGATCGAGCTCATGTCCGGGTACCGGTCACCGGCCACTGCCGACGCGGGCACGGCGGCCTCGATCGCGGCGAGATCGTCGGCGGACAGCTCCAGAGCGGCCGCCGCGACGTTCTCCTCCAGGTACTTGATCCGCTTGGTGCCCGGGATCGGCACCACGTCGTCGCCCCGGTGCTGCACCCAGGCCAACGCCAGCTGACCCGCGGTCACGCCGCGGTCGGCGGCCAGAGCGCGCAGCTCCTCGACCATCTTGAGGTTCGCGTCGAGGTTCGAGCCGGAGAACCGCGGCTGCGCCACGCTCCGGAAGTCGCCCGCACCGAAGTCACTGGCCGACGTGAAACGGCCGGTCAGCACGCCACGGCCGAGCGGCGAGTACGGCACCAGACCGATGCCCAGCTCACGCGCGGTCGGCACGATCTCGGTCTCGATGTCCCGCGACCACAGCGACCACTCGCTCTGCAGCGCCGTGATCGGGTGCACCGCGTGGGCCCGGCGCAGCGTCGACGCGCCCGCCTCGGACAGGCCGAGGAACCGCACCTTGCCCTCGGTGACCAGCTCGGCCATCGCCCCGACGGTCTCCTCGATGGGCGTGTCCGTCGGCACCCGGTGCAGGTAGTACAGGTCGATGACGTCGGTGCCGAGCCGCTTCAGAGACCCTTCGACGGACGCACGGACGTACTCGCGATCGCCTCGCACGCCGCGTCGGTCGCCGTCGCGCACGATGCCGAACTTCGTGGCCAGCACGACGGAGGAACGACGGTCCGCGATCGCGCGGCCCACCAGCTCCTCGTTGACGTGCGGCCCGTACATGTCGGCGGTGTCGAGCAGCGTCACGCCGAGCTCCAGGGCCCGGTGGATGACCGCGATCGACTCCGACTCGTCGCCGGCGCCGTAGAACTCCGACATTCCCATGCAGCCGAGCCCCTGCGGCCCGACCTCCAACGATCCCAACAAACGGCTCACGCCGTCGCCTCCAAGTCCCGCTCTACCACCGCGTAGTGGTCGATCTTGTAGTCCAGCACCTCAAGGGACGTCTGCAGCTCCGCGATGCGGGCGCGGACGTCGTTGCGGTGCTCGACGAGGATCTGCTTGCGGCGGCCTGCCGTCAGGTCGCCATGGTGCCTGAGCTGCGCGAACTCGCGCATCATGCGAATCGGCATGCCGGTCGTGCGCAGGCGCGTCACGAAGGCCAGCCAGCCGAGGTCCTCCTCCGAGTAGCTGCGGCGACCACCCGAGTCACGCGCGGGCGGGTCGACGAGCCCGATTCGTTCGTAGTAGCGCAAGGTGTCGATGGACAACCCACTGCGCTGCGCGGCTTGGGCTATCGAGTAACTCACGCCTTCGACGCTATGACCTAGAGCGCGCTCTAGGTCAAGCGGAATCCTTCGGGAGTCCCCACGCTTCGAGGTGGCCGGCCATCTCCGGGACGTCGATCTTGTCGCGGCCGAGAGCGCGCACGAGGTCCAGCGCGTCGTCCTCGTCGGCGTCGATCCAGTAGCCGTTGATGTCGCACATCGTGACGGCGGACACCCAGCCCAGCCGCCAGTTTCCCTCGACGAGAGGGCGGGTTCGCACGATCGAGTCGAGTAAAGCGGAGGACTTCAGCCACAGCGTGTCGTAGGCCTCCACGCCGAGCACGGTGGCGCGGGGACGGTAGGCCGCCGTGTCCAGCAGGCCGATGTCCCTGACGACGAGGTCGCCACCGGTCACGGCCGTGGCCAGCACTAAGAGGTCCCCGGCGTCGAGGTAGGAGATCACGGCACCCAGTTGATCACAGAGGTCTGACAGTTTCAGGAAGATCCGAGCCTATCCAAAAGACCTCGGTACTTGGGCAGGACTCGCCCGAGCACCTCGCCGAGCTTTTCCTCCTGCTGCATGCGCTGGTAACGGTCCGCGATCGCCAGCCGCACGACGTCCTGCTTGGAGCGACCCTCGGCCTGCGCCAGTTCGGCGAGCCGCAGGTTCTCCTCCTCGGTCAACCGCAAGGTCATCGCCATGCAGGGGACGGTACCAATCTGATACCACGCAGACCAGCGGCCGTTAGGATTGCGTGATGCCGCGGCCGAAGACCCACGACGACGCTCTGCGACGACGTCTGCTCGAGCGGGCGGGCGAGTTGCTCAGCACCGAGGGCCCCGCCGCGGTGAGCCTGAGGAAGATCGCCACCGACGTCAACACGTCGACCACGGCGGTCTATTCCCTCTTCGGCGGAAAACCGGCGTTGCTCGACGCGCTCTACGACGAGGCGTTCCACCGGTTCGGCACGCACCTGGCCTCCGTGGCGGTCACCGAGAACCCCGCCGAGGACCTGGTCCAGATCGGGCTGGCGTACCGGCGCAGCGCGCTCGCGGACCCGCAGTTCTACTCGGTGCTCTACTCGAAGGTCGTCGAACCGACGAGGGCGATGAGCCGCGCGGCGGGCCGGACGTTCGCGCCGGTGATCAACACGGTGCGGCGGGCGGTCGAGGGGAAGGTCTTCCTCGACGAGGACCCCGAGCAGATCGCCATGTCGATGTGGGGCATCGCGCACGGCCTGGTGAGCCTGGAGCTCAACGGAAACCTGCCGCCGGGCATCGATCCCGCCGCCACCTACGAGCGGGCGTTGCGCGCGCACGGCAGGGGGTGGCTTGCGGAATCCGGGGAGGCGGCCGCCGCGAAACCTCCCCGGACCCGCTGAACTGTCCGATCCGGACAGTCCGTTCTGGTGCGGCCTAACTGCAGGGCATTACTTCAGTGCGGCTATTTCAGGGCGGCTATTTCAGGGCGCCGTCGAGCGCCTTGATCAGCTGACCGTCAGCGGTGTCACCGTCGAGCGACCAGATCATCGCTCCACCGAGCCTGCGGTCGTTGATGAAGCGAGCCTTGCGCTTCATCTCCGTCGCGTCGTCGTAGGTCCACCACGTCTTGCCGTCGTAGATCCACGCGAAGCCGGCGCGCTCGTCGCGGTAGATCTTGTAGGTGTTGCCGGGTTCGGAGAGCTTCGCCGTGATGCGGTGGAAGTCCTCGTAGCCCGCCTCGTACTTGGCCGGCGCCGGCACACCGGTGCCGAACAGGCCGTTGCGCGTGCCGGGGGCGACGCCGTCCCAGCCGCGGCCGTAGAACGGGACGCCGAGCACCGCCTTCGAGCGCGGAGCACCGCGGCGCAGCCAGGCGTTGACCGTCACCTCGGAGCTGAACTCGAACTCCGAGGGGTCGCCCTTGGGCACCCGCAGCGCGGACTGCTGGTTCGCCGGGGCGTCCCACGCGCCGTGGTAGTCGTAGCCCTGCAGCGTGCCGAAGGTGAGGTAGCAGAACACCTTCGAGACCTCGAAGCCGCGATCGACCTGCACCGGGTCGGCCGGGAGGAACGCGGTCAGGTCGCGGTTCCAGCCCATCTGCTTGCGGTACTCGGCGAGCAGCTTGGTGAAGTTCTGCTTGTCCTCGGGGCGCACCACGTTGGGCGGCAGCATGTTGCCGTTGCTGGCGGGCCACTCCCAGTCGAGGTCGATGCCGTCGAAGACGCCCTTGGCGGCACCCGCGGGCAGGCCTGGCAGGTCGCCCTTGATCCACATGTCGGTGCACGACTTGACGTGCGCGGCGCGCGATTCAGGCGTCAGCGCGGCGTTGGAGAAGTAGCGCGAGCCCGTCCAGCCGCCCAGCGAGATGTTGATCCTCAGCTTGGGATACTTGACCTTGAGCTGCTTGAGCTGGTTCAGGTTGCCCATCAGGGCCTGACCGGCCTCGTCGGCCTTGCCGCTCACGGACTGCTCGGCGGTGTGCGGCATCTGCCAGTCGGCCCACGGGTCGGCGCTGACGCACTTGCCGGCCTCGTCGAGGAAACCGAAGGCGTAGTTCAGATGCGTGAGCCGCGCGGCGGCCCCGCTGTCCACGAGGTTCTTGACGCGGAAGTTCCGGTCGTACACGCCCCACTGGATGAAGTACCCAACGGTGCGGGTCTTCGAGTAACCGTGGTGCCCATTGGTCTCGACGTCGGCGTTCGCGGGCGCATGAGCCAGCGACGCGGACAGGGCGCCGACCGCAAGAGCGGCGACACCCCATCTCCGTCTGGACATGAGTCTCCTAAGTCGTTCGCGGCAGCGGCGATGTGGTCCACAGCACGATAGGCCTGAGGTCTAGACCACTGCTACGTCCGATCGGAGGTATGTCCTAAACCGCCCCGTACAGACGGTCACCGGCGTCGCCCAGGCCAGGCACGATGAAGCCGGAATCGTTCAACCTCTCGTCCACCGAAGCCGTAACGAGACGGCACGGGAGCTTCGAGTCCTCGAGATGGTTGATTCCCTCAGGTGCGGCGAGCACGCACACGGCCGTCACGTCGGTCGCGCCGCGCTGGGTCAGCAGGCGGATCGTGTACGCCATCGAGCCGCCCGTCGCGAGCATCGGGTCGAGCACGAGCACCGGCCGTCCGGCGAGGTCCTCCGGCAGCGACTCCATGTACGGCGTCGGCTGCAGCGTCTCCTCGTCGCGGGCGAGCCCGACGAACCCCATCTGCGCGTCCGGGATCAGCTTGTGCGCCTGGTCCGCCATGCCCAGGCCGGCCCGCAGCACCGGCACCAGCAGCGGCGGGTTTGCGAGCTTGTAGCCGGTGGTACGAGCAACCGGCGTGTGCGTGCGGTCTTCCTTCAGCGGCGCCTCGCGCATCGCTTCGTAGACCAGCATGACGGTGAGTTCCTGCAACGCCGCGCGGAAGGCGGCGTTGTCCGTGCGCGCGTCACGCATTGTTGTGAGTCTCGCCTTGGCGAGTGGATGATCGACGACGAGGACGTCCATGCTCGACACCGTAACCGCTGGGAGGAGCTAGGGGTGTTCGAAGAGATCTACCGCGAGGCACGTCAGCGCATCGTCGGGCTGACGATGGGCCTGACCGCCGACGAGCTCGCCCGCACCGTGCCCGCCTGTCCTGAGTGGACCGTGCACCAGGTGATCGCGCACCTGTCCGGGGAGGCGTCCGATCTCGTGAGCGGCCGCATGGAGGGTGCGCCGTCGGACGAGTGGACCGCGCGCCACGTTGCCGAGCGCGAAGGCGTTCCCGCGGACGACCTGCTGGAGCAGTGGAACGTCTCCGCCGAGCAGATCGACGAGATGGAGCGTCTCCCGTTCCAGCTCGCGCTGGACGCGATCACGCACGAGGCCGACCTGCGCGCCGCGCTCGGCCGCGAACGCCTGCCGGACGCCGTGTGGCAGCCGACCCTGGTGTGGATGGCCCCGCGCGTGCTGACCGAGGTGACGGTGAAGACCGAGTTCGGCGCCCTCGGCGACGGCCCGATCACGCTGGAGGTCGACGGCTACGAACTGTGGCGCGCGTTCTTCGGCAGGCGGTCGCGCCGCCAGATGGAGTCGTGGAACTGGTCCGACCCGGCGCCGATCGAGAAGATCTCCTTCTTCCCCACGCGCGAAACGGATCTGACGGAGTGAACGCCGTTAACTGAAGGTGTAGGGTCGGCCGCGTGACAGACCACGTGCGCATCGGAGTGCTCGGCGCGGCCATGATCGCGCCGCCCGCTGTCATCCGGCCGGCCCGCTCCTCCACCGTCGCCGAGGTCGTGGCGGTCGCCGCGCGGTCGGCCGAACGAGCCAGGGCCTTCGCGGACAAGCACGGCATCGCGCGCGTGCACAGCTCCTACGAGGACCTGCTCGCGGACCCGGCGGTCGACGCCGTCTACAACCCGCTGCCGAACGGCCTGCACGGCAAGTGGACGCTGGCGGCATTGGAAGCCGGCAAGCACGTGCTGTGCGAGAAGCCGTTCACGGCCAACGCCGCCGAAGCGGCCGAGGTCGCCAAGGCCGCCGACGCGTCCGGGCTCGTGGTGATGGAGGCGTTCCACTACCGCTACCACCCGCTGGCGATGCGGGTCGCCGAGATCATCCAGTCCGGCGTGCTCGGGCCGTTGCGGCACGTCGAGGCCTCGGTCTGCTTCCCGCTGCCGGTGTTCTCGAACATTCGCTACGACTACTCGCTCGCGGGCGGCGCGATGATGGACGCCGGCTGCTACGCCGTGCACATGGCGCGCCTGCTGGGCAACGAGGAACCCGAGGTGCGGTCGGCACGAGCGTTGCTGCGCGGGCCTTCCATCGATCGGGCGATGCGCGCCTCACTGCGTTTCCCCTCCGGTCACACGGGTTCCGTGCACGCGTCGCTGTGGTCGTCGTCGGTGTTCAAGCTGTCGATGAAGGCCATCGGCGAGAACGGCACGCTGAGCGTGTTCAACCCGCTCGGCCCGCAGACGTTCCACAAGTTGTCGTTGAAGCTCAAGAACCACAGCTCGTCCGAGAAGTTCGGGCGGCGCGCGACCTACGCCTACCAGCTGGACGCGTTCACCGACGCGGTGCTGCACGGCAAGCCGTTCCCGACGACCGCGGACGACGCGGTGAAGAACATGACGGTGATCGACTCGATCTACCGGACCGCCGGACTGCCACTGCGCCAGCCCACCGCGTGACCCAGGTCACCCAACCGCGCTCCCTCCGCGCCGTGTCTTGAGTGCGGACGGAAGGGGGAGGGTTGGCTGACAACGAGTACACCGAGTACGTCACGGCGGCGCTGCCCTGGTTGCGGCGCACCGCGTATCTGCTCTGCGGTGACGTGCACAGCGCCGATGACGTCGTGCAGGTCGCGATCACGCGGCTGTACACGAGCTGGCGCAGGGCCAGGGCCGCCGACAACCTCGACGCGTACGTGCGGGCGATCCTCGTCCGCACGTTCCTCAACGAACGCAGGCGGCCGTGGAGCCGCGTGCGCCTGTTCGACCGCGTGGACGGGTTTCCCGCGGTCGCGAGCCCGGACTTCGAGAACAGCTTCGAGACCCGCGAGGAAGTCCGGGTCGCCCTGATGCGCGTGCCACCGGGCCAGCGCGCGGTTCTCGTGCTGCGGTTCCTGTTCGACCTGCCGGTGGCCGAGGTCGCGCGCGCTCTGCAGTGCTCGGAAGGCACCGTGAAAAGCCAGACGTCGGCCGGACTCTCGGCCCTGCGCACCCAGTTGGGAGTGACTCAGTGATGTCCGAAGAGGACGGTGCACGGCTGCTAGGACCGTTGCGCACCATGGACGTTCCCGCTTCCGACGGTGTCAGCGTGCAGCGGGCGATCAGGTCGGGCAAGCGCACCAAGACGTTGCGGGTGGCCGCGGCCGGGGTGTTCGTGCTGATCATCGCGGGCGTGCTGCCCGTCCTGGTCAAGCCCACCCAGAACCACGTCGCCGCCGAGCCGTTCGACCCGTTGGTGCGCACGATCAGCGTGAGCGCGACGGACGGGCTCAAGCCGGTGAACTACATCATCGGGCGGGACGTGCAGGTGATCTACCTCAGGCCGGTCGGGAACGGCGACCAGCAGGGCAGCGTGAACGTGTTCGCGGCGGGCAGCTTCCGCGAGCCGTCGGGCGAGCCGTTGCCGGACGTCAACGGCAAGCGCGCGATGTGGACGGGTAACGCGGTAGCCGTCGAATGGTCGCCGCGCGCGTGGGCGGTCGTGTCGGTGGAGGGCTTCCCCGACGACCGCGATCGGGCTCAGCGGCTCGCGGAAACCCTGCGGTTCGACGAGCACGTCGCGATCAAGATCCCGTACACCGTCCAGACCTCCTGGAAGCTCAACCGCGTCTTCGACGACGGCGGCGACATCCAGCTGGAGTTCGAGAACGGCGTCCGCCTCGCGCTGCGCGGCGGTGTCGGTTTCGCCCAGGGCGAGGCACCCCGGACGGAGATGGAGGCGCTGGAGAAGTCATTGCGACGGGCTGACCCTCCGGTTACCAACCCGTTCCGATGACCACCCGATTCAGTGGCCGCACAACCCGATCCGGGAGTACAGAACCGGCTGAACGACTCCGAAGTGTCTCGTAGCCAGTTGAGACGCGGAGGTGCGAACGGTGACGATCGAACAGAAGCCCGTCCAGCAGTTGTGTGAATCCCCGCTGGTCATCCTGGGTGTGTCGGCGTCGCTGGCGGTGTTGATCGGCGTGCTGCCCCTGCTCTGGGGCCACAGCCCGACGCTCGCCGCCGGCCTCGCCGCGCTCCTGGTGATGGCCTTTGCGATCACGGTCAAGTACGCCCCGAACCGCAAGTGAGAGTCCTACACTCGATCGGGTGAGCGACGAGCTGGTACCCGCTGACCAGAACCACATGCGCGCCTCGGACGCCGACCGGGAACGGATCGCGCAAGTGCTCCACAAGGCGACCGCCGAGGGCCGCCTGGACATCCACGAGCTGGATGAGCGGCTGGTGGCCGTCTACGCCGCGAAGACCTACGGCGAGCTCATCCCCATCACCGCGGACCTGGTGCTGAGCGGCCTGCCGCAGCCCGCGGTGGGACCGCAGTACCAGCCGGTGGTGAGCGACCGCATCGGCGGCCAGCCCGGCAGTGCGACGTCCATCGCGTTCTGGTCCGGCGTCAACCGCAAGGGTCAGTGGGTCGTTCCGCGCGTGCACAACGCCGTGGCGGTCATGGGCGGCATCGAGATCGACCTGACCCACGCCCGGTTCGCCGAGGCCGAGGTCACCATCAGCTGCTTCGCGTTCTGGGGCGGCGTCGAGATCCGCGTGCCCGACGACATCAACATCAACGTCGACGGGTTCGGCTTCATGGGCGCCTTCGAGGACCACGCGCCGGGGCGCCGGCACATCCCCGGTGCGCCGACGGTGCGGATCACCGGGCTCGCCCTCATGGGTGGCGTGGAGGTCAAGGGGCCGAAGCGGAAGAAGTCCAGCATCCTGCGCGAGCTCCTCGACTGATGCTGCTGGCGGACCTCGTCGAACGGGTGGGACCGGCCGGCGTCGTCACGTACGCGGACGTGTTCGAAGCGGTCGACGAGACAGGTGAGTTGTTGATCGTCCAGTACCGCCTCGGATCGAGGTCGGTGCTGTTCGCCGCCGGGCACGAGCAGGAGGGATACCCGAGCCTCGACGAGTGCGTCCTGGACGGGCTCGCGAGGCTGGGCTGGTGAAGGACTTCCGCTGGACGGCGTAGCCGGTTAACCTCCGGCGTCCACACGCCTCCCCCCGCGAAGGTCATGACGACTCCCTCTGACAGACCTGTGTTCGTTGATCCGAGTGGCCGCCGCCGCAAGGTGATGCGCATCGCCATGGGCGCAGTCGCCGCCGGTGTGCTGGCCTACCTGGTACTTCTCGTGGTCGCGCTGGCCGGCGGCCCGGTGAGCCCGACGTCGCTGTTGCCGATTCCCGAGGCGGCCGTGCCCACGATCGTCACGACGGACGTCCCTGCTTCGTCACCCGAAGCAACATCGTTGCCACGCAACGAAACCACCACCACGCCACCGTCGACCACCTCGACGACCACGGTGTCGAGCGTCACCACGGCGACCTCCACGTCCGAGAACGGCAACAAGCGCACCGATCCGCCGGGGGCGTCGAACCGGCCGAGCGCGCCCGGTCAGGGCAAGCCGTGAGGCCGCAGCCCCGCGCCCACTGGGTGTTGCTGGGGTTGGGCATGGTGGTGCTGCTCTGCGCGTTGCTGCTGGACACCTTCGTGGTCGGACGCGTCGGCCAGGGCGCCGCGCCCACCGCCGGGCCCGCGAACACCGTGCCGGAGAGCCTGCACCAGGGCGGGCCGCTGGTCGGCGACGCCGGGCCGGGGCTCAGCTCGCGCACGACGCCGGACCGCACGGTGGTGCTGACGTTCGACGACGGACCGGACCCCGAGTGGACGCCGAAGATCCTCGACGTGCTGCGGCGCAACGACGTCAGGGCCACCTTCTTCGTCACCGGCGCGAACGCCGCGCAGCACCAGGACGTGCTGGAGCGCCTCGACGCCGAGGGGCACGAGGTGGGGCTGCACACCTTCACCCACGTCGACCTGGGCAAAGTCGGTGAGACCCGTGCCAGGGTCGAGCTCGGGCAGACCGGGCTGGTCGTGGCGAGCGGCACCGGCAAGTCCAGCCGGCTCGTGCGGCCGCCGTACTCGAACCGGCCGGACGCCGTCGACGACGAGGACCTGGTCGGCATCGAGCGGATCACCGCGGCGGGCAACCTCGTGCTGCTCTCCGATCTCGACAGCGAGGACTGGCGCAGACCCGGCATCGATGCCGTCGTCGCCAACGCCACGCCGAAGGACACCAAGGGCGCCGTGGTGCTGATGCACGACGGCGGTGGCGATCGGTCGCAGACCGTTGCGGCGCTGGAGAAGCTGATCCCGAGCCTGAAGGAGCGCGGCTTCGCGTTCCAGACCGCCGGTGAGGCGTTCGGCGTGCAACAGGCCACCACGCCCGCGACGACCGCGGAGCGTGCCGAGGGCACGGCCGTGTCACTCGCCGTGCGGTTCTCGCGGTTCGTCACCGAGTTGCTGACGTGGCTCGTCGTGATCTCCAGCGTGCTGGCGCTCGCCCGCGCCGCGGTGTTGCTGGTGACGACCGCGATCCACGCGCGGCGGAAGCCCGGCAAGCACGCACCGCGGCTGCGACCGCAGATGGTGACGGTGCTCGTGCCCGCTTACAACGAGGAAGCAGGCGTCGAAGCGACCGTCCGCACGATCCTCTCAAGCACCAACCCCGTGCACGTGATCGTGATCGACGACGGCTCGACCGACCGCACGTCCGAGGTCGTCAAGAGCCTGCGCCTGCCCAACGTCTCCCTGGTGCGCCAGCGGAACGCGGGCAAGGCGGCGGCGCTCAACACCGGCCTGCGGCACACCCGGACCGAGCTGGTCGTGATGGTCGACGGCGACACCGTGCTCGAACCGCAGACCGTCGCGAACCTCGTGCAGCCGTTCGCCGACCCGGTGGTGGGTGCGGTGTCGGGCAACGCCAAGGTGGGCAACAGGTCCGGGCTGCTGGGCCGCTGGCAGCACATCGAGTACGTGATCGGCTTCAACCTCGACCGGCGGATGTACGACGTCATGGAGTGCATGCCGACGGTGCCGGGCGCGGTCGGCGGCTTCCGGGTGGAGGCGTTGCGCGAGGTCGGTGGCGTCCCGGAGGACACCCTGGCCGAGGACACCGACCTGACGATGGCACTGGAACGAGCCGGGTGGTCGGCGGTCTACGAGGAGTCCGCACGGGCGTGGACGGAGGCGCCGGCGAGCCTCGGTCAGCTGTGGCGGCAGCGTTATCGCTGGTGCTACGGCACGTTGCAGGCGATGTGGAAGCACCGCGGCGCGATCTTCGAACGCGGCCTGGGCGGCAAGCTCGGCCGTCGCGCGCTGCCGTACCTCTTCCTCTACCAGGTGGCGTTGCCGATGCTCGCCCCCGCGATCGACGTGTTCGCGGTGCTGAGCCTGTGGACCGATCCGGTGGCCGGCGCGGTCGCCTGGCTCGGGTTCCTGGTGCTGCAGCTGATTCCGGCGGTGATCGCGTTCCGGCTCGACGGCGAACGACTGCGGCCGCTGTGGGCGGTCGCGCTGCAACCGGTCGTCTACCGGCAGCTCATGTACCTGGTCGTCATCCAGTCCGTGATCACGGCGCTGGCCGGTGCCGTGCTGCCGTGGCAGAAGCTCAAGCGCACCGGCAGCGCCGCGCAGGACGCACCGGAGATCGACGAGCGAACCGTGCCGCTCAGCCGGGCTGACCTGCACAAATCGCCTCACTTAGGACGGGCGTCCCATTCCGCTTAGACTCCCGAGCATGGCTGCTCCAACGACACTGCCGTCGGCCCTGGCTGACGCCACGCGCGACGAATCGTCGCTGCGGCGTTTCCTGCACGGGCTCCCCGGCGTCGACCAGGTCGGCGTCGAGCAACGAGCCGCGGGCCTCGGCACGCGGAGCATCAAGAAGGCCTCCAAGCTGCACGCCATCGACCTGGCGATCAGCATGGTCGACCTGACCACGCTGGAGGGCGCTGACACCCCCGGCAAGGTGCGCAGCCTGGCCGCCAAGGCGCGCCGGCCCGACCCTGATCGGCCGGAGGTGCCGAAGGTCGCGGCGGTCTGCGTCTACCCGGACATGGTCAAAACCGCGGCCGACGAGCTCAAGGGCACCGGGATCAACGTCGCCAGCGTCGCGACGGCATTCCCCAGTGGCCGCAGCACGATGGACATCAAGATCGCGGACACGCGGTTCGCCATCGAGCAGGGTGCGACCGAGGTCGACATGGTGATCGACCGCGGCGCGTTCCTCAGCGGGCGGTACGGGCAGGTGTTCGAGGAGATCGTCAAGATCAAGGAAGCCTGCGGGGACACGCACCTCAAGGTGATCCTCGAAACCGGCGAGCTCGTGACGTACGACAACGTGCGCCGTGCGTCCTGGCTCGCGCTGCTGGCCGGTGGTGACTTCATCAAGACTTCTACCGGCAAGGTGCAGCCCGCCGCGACGTTGCCGGTCACGCACGTGATGTTGCAGGCGGTGCGGGACTGGCAGAGCCAGACCGGTGAGCTGCGCGGGGTCAAGCCCGCCGGTGGTATCCGGAGCACCAAGGACGCGATCAAGTACCTGGTGGCCGTGCACGAGGTGGCCGGGCCGGAATGGCTCGACCCGCACCTCTTCCGGTTCGGCGCGTCGACGTTGCTGAACGACCTGCTCATGCAGCGGCGGACCCAGTTGGACGGCCACTACAGCGGCCCGGACTACGTGACGGTGGACTGAGAAGACATGTGGGAATACGCCCCCGCGCCCGAGTCGCGGGACATCGCGAACCTCAAGCCGAACTACCGGATGTTCGTCGACGGCAAGTTCGTCGAGGGCACCGGCGAACCGCTCAAGACCATCAACCCGGCCACCGAAGAGGTGCTGGCGGAGGTCTCGACCGCGTCGCAGTCCGATGTGGACACCGCGGTCAAGGCCGCCCGCAAGGCCTACGACCGAGTGTGGTCGAAGATGCCCGGTGCCGAGCGGGCCAAGTACATCTACCGGATCGCGCGGCAGATCCAGGAGCGCGGGCGTGAGCTCGCGGTGCTGGAGTCGCTCGACAACGGCAAGCCGATCAAGGAGTCGCGCGACGTCGACGTGCCGACGGCCGCCGCGCACTTCTTCTACCACGCGGGCTGGGCGGACAAGCTCGGCTACGCGGGCTACGGGCCGGACCCGAAGCCGCTCGGCGTCGCGGGACAGGTGATCCCGTGGAACTTCCCGCTGCTGATGGCCGCGTGGAAGATCGCGCCCGCGCTCGCGTGCGGCAACACCGTCGTGCTGAAGCCGGCCGAGACCACGCCGCTGACGGCGCTGGTGCTGGCGGACATCATCCAGCAGTGCGACCTGCCGCCGGGTGTCGTCAACATCATCCCCGGCGCCGGTGACGTCGGCGCCTCGCTGGTCGAGCACCCGGACGTCAACAAGGTGGCGTTCACCGGGTCGACCGACGTCGGCAAGATCATTCAGCGGCAGCTGGCCGGCACGTCGAAGAAGCTGACGCTGGAGCTGGGCGGCAAGGCCGCGAACATCGTGTTCGACGACGCGCCGCTCGACCAGGCCGTCGAGGGCATCGTCAACGGCATCTTCTTCAACCAGGGCCACGTCTGCTGCGCCGGATCCCGCCTGCTGGTGCAGGAATCCGTCGCGGACGAGGTGATCGAGAAGCTGCACGCGCGGGTGAACACGCTGCGCGTCGGCGACCCGCTGGACAAGAACACCGACGTCGGCGCGATCAACTCGCGTGAGCAGCTCACCAGGATCAAGGAGCTGACCGAGTCCGGCGACGCCGAGGGCGCGCAGCGGTGGACGTCGTCCTGCCCGTTGCCGGACAAGGGTTTCTTCTTCGCCCCGACCGTCTTCTCCAACGTGTCGCAGGCGATGCGGATCGCCCGCGAGGAGATCTTCGGGCCGGTGCTGTCGGTGCTGACGTTCCGCACGCCAGAGGAGGCCGTGGCCAAGGCGAACAACACGCCGTACGGCCTGTCCGCCGGCGTGTGGACGGAGAAGGGCTCGCGCATTCTCTGGATGGCGCAGAAGATGCGCGCCGGTGTGGTGTGGTCCAACACGTTCAACCGCTTCGACCCGACCGCCCCGTTCGGCGGGTACCAGGAGTCGGGCTTCGGCCGTGAGGGCGGCCGCACCGGTCTGGAGGCCTACCTCGATGTCTGATCGCATCACGGTCGCGAAGACCTACAAGCTCTACATCGGCGGCAAGTTCCCGCGCTCGGAGTCCGGGCGCAGCTACCCGGTGTCCGACGCGAAGGGCACCTTCCTCGCCAACGCCGCGCAGGGTTCCCGCAAGGACGCCCGCGACGCGGTTGCCGCCGCCCGCAAGGCTTTCGGCAGCTGGTCCGGCGCCACGGCCTACAACCGCGGCCAGGTCCTGTACCGCGTGGCCGAGGTGCTGGAGGGCCGCCGCGAGCAGTTCATCGCCGAGGTCGCCGCGTCCGAGGGCGTGCCGGTGAAGAAAGCTCAGTCCCTTGTGGACACCGCGATCGACCGCTGGGTCTGGTACGCGGGCTGGACGGACAAGATCGCGGCCGTGCTGGGTTCCTCGAACCCCGTCGCGGGCCCGTACTTCTCGTTCTCCACGCCGGAACCGACGGGCGTGGTGGCCGTGCTGGCACCACAGCAGTCGTCGTTGCTGGGCCTGGTGTCCGTGATCGCACCGGTGCTCGCGTCCGGCAACACCTGCGTGGTCATCAGCTCGCAGGACCGCCCGCTGCCCGCGATCACGCTGTCCGAGGTGCTCGCCACGAGTGACGTGCCCGGTGGCGTGGTCAACATCATCACCGGCCGCACCGCGGAGATCGCGCCGTGGCTCGCGTCGCACGCCGACGTGAACGCGCTCGACCTCACCGGCGCACCCGAGTCGTTGCGCACCGACCTGGAGCGTTCGGCGGCCGGCACGGTGAAGCGCGTGCTGCGCAACAAGGTCAGCGAGGACTTCGCCGTCACGCCGGACATGTCGCGCCTGCGCGCCTACCTCGAAACGAAGACGGTCTGGCACCCCATGGGTGTCTGATCTGGCGTCTGCAAGTACCACCAACTCAACATCAACAAGCGCGCAACTACACCCATCCTGTTCGGCGTTCACCGAACAGGATGGGTGTAGTCAGCGGTGGTTTGATCATGGGTTGGGGGTACTTGCAGACGCCATGACAGCCAGGGTCAGGAGTTGACCAGGCCCGCTCGCCAGGCCCACGAGGCGATCCCCACCCGGTTGCGCACGTTGAGCTTCGTCTGCACCGACGCGAGGTGCGTCTTCACCGTCGACAGCGACAGGAACAGCTCCGACGCGATCTCCTGGTTGCTGAGCCCGCGCGCCACCTCCCGCACGACGTCCTGCTCGCGCGCGGTCAGCAGTCCGAGATCGGGCCGCTCCGCCGGACGGGCGAAGTGCTCCAGCATCCGGACGGTGACCTGGGGCGAGATCAGCGCGTTGCCCTGAGCCGCCGCCCGCACCGCCTCGACCAGCAGCGCCGGGCCGGCGTCCTTCGTCAGGAACCCGGAAGCGCCGTTCTCCAACGCCGTGTGCACGTACTCGTCCAGGTCGAAGGTGGTCACGACGACGACCTTCGTGGTCGGGGAGAGCTTCTTGGTGACCTCGAGACCGTCCAGGCCGGGCATGCGGATGTCGAGCAACGCCACGTCCGGCTTGAGCTCACGAGCGGCGGTGACGGCGGCGATGCCGTCGGGCACGTCCGCGACCACCGTGATGTCCGGTTGCTTCTCCAGGATCATCCGGAAACCGACGCGGACCATCTCCTGGTCGTCGGCGATGAGGACCGAGATCACTTGTTCCTTCCCAGGGGTAGCTCGGCGAGCACCTGCCAGCCGTTCTCACGCGGGCCCGCCGAGAACAGGCCGCCGAGCAGGTCGACCCGCTCACGCATACCTACGAGACCGTATCCGCCCTGGTTCAGCTCGCCGGGCCGGCCGTCGTCGGCGACGATCACGCGCAGCGCGCCGGCCTGCGTCCGGGAGATGTCCACGTCGATCATCGTCGGGGACTGGGCGTGTTTGTGCACGTTGGTGAGCGACTCCTGGACCAGGCGCAACACCGAGCGGCCGAGCTCGGGCGGCACCTCGTCGGGCAGGTCGATCCGCAGCCTGGTCTCGAAGCCCAGCTCGCGGGTGCGTTCGACGGTGGAGATGACGTCCGCAGCCAGATCGGTCGTCGCCGCCTCGCTCTCGCCCTGCCGCAACGTGCCGACCATGCGCCGCATCGCACCCAGCGCTTCCGTGCCCGATCGGACAATGCCCGGCAGCAACCGGTGGGCGGCGCGCGGGTCGTCGTCGGAGACCTCCAGCGCGGCCTGAGCCTGCACGAGCATGCCCGTCACGTGGTGCGCGACCACGTCGTGCAGCTCGCGGGCCAGCGCGATCCGTTCTTCCTTCTGGGCGTCGGTGACGGCGGCCGCGATCAGCCTGCCGCTCTCGGAGTCCCTGGCGCGGAAGTACAGGCCGGTGCCGACCGCCGTGAAACCCAGCACGAGCGAGCCGAGCATCTCGTTGTAGTTGCTGCTGGAGATCCAGTTGTCCCGCACCACGGCGGCGAAGAAGCTCACGGCCACCAGGGAGCCCACCGACCACGTGGCGGCACGGCGCGGCTCCTCGCGCACGATCACGGCGGTGAGCACCAGGCACGCCGCGGTCTCGGCGACGGTCAGCGGGCTCAGCAGCGTGGGCAGGTTCACGTTGAAGAGCCGGAAGATGAACGACGACACGAAGATCGACGTCACGGTCACCGGGATGGCGAACGCACGTGACTTGAACGACGTGACGGCCGCGATGCACGGCGGCACGCTGAGCAGCCACACCAGCGCCTCGGCGCTGCCCGGCCCGTTCATCAGCACCAGCTCGCCGAGCATCAGCAACGCGAGAGCGGCGGCGATCGGCCATTGGCCCCGATGACTGTCCACGGGAGACAACGGTAGGACCACCACACCTCTCCGGCCTCGGTCATCCGGCTGATCCGGTGTGTCGTCAAGGCTGAGGTTTTCCCGGCCGGTACCCGGCACCTTGAGTGCATGAATTCGGTTCTGGCCGCTCGTGGCCTGGTCAAGACCTACGGCGACGTGCACGCGCTCGCCGGGGTGGACATCGACATCAAGGCCGGGGACGTGCTGGCGGTCGTCGGTCCGTCCGGCTCCGGCAAGACGACGCTGCTGCACGTGCTGTCCGGCATCCTGCGCGCCGACAGCGGCGACGTGTTCCTCGACGGGCGCGCGATCGGCGAGCTGAACGAGACAGGACGCAGCGAGCTCCGGCGCACGGCGTTCGGGTTCGTGTTCCAGTCGGGCATGCTCGTCGCCGAGCTGACGGCCGAGGAGAACGCGGCGCTGCCGATGCTGCTCGCCGGCCGTTCGCGGGAGGAGTCGCTCGGCGCGGCCCGGCTGTGGCTCGCGCGGCTCGGCCTGCAGACCCTGGAGAAGCGGCGGCCGGCCGAGCTGTCCGGCGGGCAGGCGCAACGGGTGGCGATCGCGCGAGCGTTGGCGCACCGGCCGCGGGTGATCTTCGCGGACGAACCGACCGGCGCCCTGGACACGCGGACCGGCCAGGAGATGATGTCCGCCCTCCTGCAGGCCGCGGAGGAGACCAACGCGGCCGTCGTGATCGTCACGCACGACAAGGCGATCGCGGACCGGGCGCTGCGCGTCGTCGAGATCCAGGACGGCCGGATCGCGCCCAAGGTGATCGAAGAGGCGGTGTCCGCGTGAGGATCGCGCTCGCGGTGCTGCGCAGGGACCGCCGCAGCCAGGTCGCCACCGTGCTGGTCGCGCTCGGCGTGATGATCGCGGTGTCGCTGGTGCTGTGGCTCCTCGCCGCACCGAACGGCCTGCAGGCGCGGGCGGACCGCACGGCGTGGCGCGATGTGCTGGGACAGAGCCAGAAGGGCCCGATCTCCGTTGCGGTGAACAAGGATTCGTTCGACGGCAAGCTCATCGAACGGTTCGACGTCGCGCGCAACCAGCAGGGTGACGTGCCGGTGGCCAAGGGCATCGGGAAGTTCCCGGAGGCCGGCCAGGTGCTGCTGTCCCCCGCGCTCGCCGAGCTCGTCCGCGGCACGCCCGCGGAGAAGCTCGGCAACCGGTTCCCCGGCACGCAGGTCGGCGTGCTCGGGCCGGAAGCCCTGAAGTACCCGGACGAACTCGTCGCGATCATCGGCCATGACAAGGTCGAGAGCGGGTACCAGGCAGCGGGTCTGGAGGGCGGCAGCGGCTCGTACCGCGACGACTACCACGGCATGCTCTACCTGCTCACGCGCGTTGGACTCGTGGTGCTCGTCGTGCCGTGTCTGGTGCTGGTCGCGTCGGCCGCACGGCTGACGGCGGCGAAACGAGAACGTCGGCTCGCCGCGTTGAGGCTCGCCGGTGCCAGCCCGCGGCAGGTCGTGATCATGACCGCGGTGGAGACAGCGGTCGGTGCGGTCGTCGGCAGCGTGCTGGGCGTGGTGCTCGCACAGCCGTTCAGCCACATCACCGCGAAGATCCCGTGGGAGGGCGGCACCTGGTATCCGGGTGACTTCGGGGCGTCGCCCGCAGTGGTGGTGGCCGTGGCCGTGCTCGCACCGGTGCTGGTCATCGCGGCGGCGATCATGGGACTGCGCCGGGTGGTGAACCGGCCGCTCGCGGCGGAGGAGAAGCGCAGGGTGCGGTCGTGGCGGTTGCTGATGATCGCCGGGGCGATGGGCGTGTTCTTCCTGGGGATCATGTACGCGCAGGAAGCCAGTGGCGACGGCCAGTTCACGGTCGTGCTCCTCGGCCTCGGCGCGGTGGCGTTCGCGCTGGTGCTCGCGGGACCGGTGCTGACGGCCTGGGTCGGCCGGTTCTTCGTAGGACGGTGGAGCAGGCCGTCGACGTTGCTGGCGGGGCGCAGGCTGTCGGGTGACCCGGTGGCCGCGTTCCGCGGCTCGGCCGGTGTGGTGATCGCCGTGTTCACCGGCTCGATGGCGCTGACCATGTTGCCGGGCTTGGAAAGCCAGGTGCCCTACCGCGACGAGACGTGGAAGACGGACGCGATCGTCGCGGAGGACGTGGGCCACGACGTGACATCGCTGCGGCTCGCGACCTCCGCGCCGATCGTCACGATGCTGGACGGCACGGTGAGCACGGGCAAGGAGAACGACTACGGCCCGTACGTGATCGTCGGCAAGTGCGCCGACGTCTCGCAGGTGCTGAACGGTCTGACGTGTCAGGAGGGACCTGCCGTGTACACGTCCGGGAAGTTCAACGGTGACCAGTTCAAGTCGAACGCGCGGGACAACGCCGTGACCGCGAAGCTGCCCGCGCAGTACGAGACACGGCCGTTCGCGGGGTACGGCCGGATCAGCGGGGTGATCGATCCGGAACTCCTGCCGGGCGTCGAGGGCAAGGTGTCGATGGTCGGAGTGCCGACGACAGCGGAGAACCGCGACGCCGTGCACACCGCGTTGATCGGCACGTTGCCCGGCGTGCGGCTGGTGGACGGCGAGCTGCGCGGCCTCTACGGCGACACGCTGATGGACGACCTCCAACGCGCCACGATCATCGGTCTCTCGATAGCGGCGGTGCTCGGCGGCATCGGCGCGGCGGTGTCCGCGGCCGGGTCAGTGATCGACCGCAGGCGCACGTTCGGCGCGTTGATCGCGGCCGGCACACCAATTCGTGTCCTGGGTCACGCATTGCGCCGAGAAGTAATGCTTCCCGTGTTCGCCGTCACCATTGCGGCGTGCGGCGCGGGCATTGTTGTCGGACTCGGATTGCTCACCCTGGCACGCGGATTGGTCGGCCACGGCGAAATGCCGCTGACGCCGTGGGTGCTCGCTCCCGTGGCCGTCGGCATGGTGGTCGCGCTGGTAGCGGCCCTGGCCTGCGGTCCGGTACTACGGGGTATCAGCCCACGGGATTACGCGGCCGAGTAGCACTCGGCCGGAAGGACGAGGACGGAACTGGCCCTCAGCGCGATGTGCGCCGAGGGCCTTTTCCATAACTTGGATTCATGACGAATGCACAGCTCGCGAGCATCCAGTGGGGCCTTTTCCTGTCGGTCGTCTTCCTGCTGCCGCAGCTGTTGTTCCGTCAGCTGACCTTCCGCGGCGCCACCGTCACCGTCTACGCGAGCATGCTGTTCGCCGCGACGTTCCTGCCGATGCAGACCGTCCCGCCGCGCCAGTCCGTGCAGCTGGTGCCGTTCCAGTGGATCGCGGACACCTTCCGCGACGGGCAGATCGCGTTCGACCAGATGACGTTGAACGTGCTGCTGTTCGTGCCGCTCGGCGCGATGCTGATGTTCTGGGGCCGCCGGTCGATCGGGCAGGCCGCGCTGATCGGCTACGGCGTCTCGCTGCTGATCGAGGGCTCGCAGCTGATGTGGGCCAACCGGATCTTCGACGTCGACGACCTGATCACCAACACCACCGGCACCGCTGTGGGCTGGCTCGGCGCACTGGCCGCCGTGAAGGTCTACGCCCGCGTGAAGACCGCCGCCGTGCCTCAGCGCGAGCTCGTCGGCGTGCGCTGACCTGCGGATTCCAGAAAGCTTGCAAGACCGCCTCCGCATCCTGGCGCCATGCGAGCCAAAAGAACGATCGCCGTCATCAGCGCACTTCTCGGGCTGATCCTGAGCACGGCCGTCCCGGCCTCCGCCGCGACCGGCACCTGGGTCCCGTACGGCAACGACAACCCGATCACGGGCAGCGCCAGCAAGTGGGTGTGCGCCGCCAGCAAGACGATCTCCACCAACGTGGTCGCGCAGGTCTGCGCGATCAGGTCGCCCAACAGCGGCGACTACGTACAAGGCGCGGTGATCGTGCGGAACAACCGGTCCAGCCTCTTCAGCACCACCGCGTCGGTGGAAGTACGAGACCGCTTCACCCTCGACACACTGGGCATCTGGGAATGCCCGTCGTCCGGTGTCGGCGCCAACTCGTGGTCGGTGTGCTTCGGATCGACCACCCATTGGCTGTACCAGGTGTACGCGCTCGGGTACGCCAAGGGCGAGTACCTCAACATGACCGGCGTGGCCTGATCGTTCACCCGGCGGCGTGAGGTAACCGGCGCCGCCGGGCCCCCGGCTCGATCATTGAGTTCATGAACTTCGTCGAGGCGTTCAGCATTCTCGTCGCCGTCGCCGGTCCGCCGAAGATCCTGCTGGCGTTCCTGATGGACACCGAGGGCGCCGACTCCCGCACACGATGGCGGGTGGCGCTCACGTCCAGCGCCATCGCACTGGGTGTCGGGCTGTTCGTGGTGGCGGCGGGAAGGCTGCTGCTCTCCCTGTTCCACATCAGCGAGGGTGCCCTGCTGCTCGCCGCCGGCGTGATCCTGTTCGTGCACGCGCTCGATCTCGTGCTCGGCCGCAAACAGGAGCCTGGGCACAACGACGAGACGCGTGGCACGCACGAGCTGGCCACCGCCTACTACGCGAACCCGGTGGCGCTGGCCTACCTGTTCCTGCTGGCGGACACGAAGTCGGCGCAGACGACGGTCGTGCTGGCGGGCGCCTTCGCCGCGGTGATCGCGCTCGACCTGGCCGCGATCGCGGTGCTCGGGATCGCGATGCGGTACGTGAAGATGACCTACGCGTGGGTGCTGGTGCGGGTGCTCGGCATCCTGCTCGCGGCGCTCGGTGTCGAACAGATCATCAACGGCCTGGAAGCGCTGCGGGTGCTCGAACCGATCAGCTAGTCCGCCAGCCGAGCTCGCCGGCGGAGTTGACCTCCGGGTAGCAGTGCCCGACCGCGCTGCGCGTCTCCAGGGCCGTCGCGACCTGGTCGAACATCTCGACGAGCGACGTCCACTCCGGCTTGACCATCTCGTTGCGCTCCTGGTCCCACTCGACCACGCAGCCGCGCAGCACGCCGGGCCTCAGGTCCACCGCGAGCACGTCGCCGGTGCCGTCGAACGCGATCGGCAGCCACTCGGGGTGGAAACCGCGCGTCGGCGAGCCCGCCTCGGAGGCGTCCGCGGCCTTGCTCGTGTGGGTCTCCCTGAGCACGAACGCGCGATCGGCGCCCAGCGGTGTGTAGAAGGGCGGCAGGATCTCGGCGTACAGGCCCTCCTCGGTGCCGCCGTAGACGCTCCACCACATCTGCAGATCGATCGGAACCCGAAGCTCCGGCAGCGCGTCGTACCTCGGACGCAGCACGGCGCGGGTGGCGGGCGCGTGCTCCGCCAGCCATGCCAGGACCCGGTTCCAGTGCTCGATCACACCCACGGTTCCATGATCTTGGCGGAACGACGGGCGAGGTACCGCCCATCGGGGCAGGATCAAGGCGAACAGGTCACTACTGGGGGAAGAGCTTTCAGATGGCGGAACAGGGTCTCAAGGTCGACCTCGACGCCTTGACCGGATACGCGTCCGCGGTGACCGGTCTGGCGAGCGAGGTGGGCACGGTCGGCACGGGCACGTTGAACGGCACCACCACCCTGCCGGGCGACTGCTTCGGCAAGATCGGCAGCGAGGTGGGCCTCAACGCCGCCTTCGCCGCCGCCGCGCAGGCGCAGCTCGACGCGTTGAAGGCCGCGTCCACCGGTCTGTCCGGCCTCGGCACGGCGGTGTCGAAGGCCCGCGACGCCTACATCGCGCAGGAAGAGGCGCACGCGGCATCGCTGAACAAGGCGGCGCGGGCATGAGCGTCGAGGGTCTGCTGAGCCAGTTCCTCGCGCCCATGAAGGAGAACCTGGCAAAACTGGACGGCGACACCGGCGGCGCCACGCGGGCAGGCGACGCGTTCGGCCGCGCCCAGACGGCGATGGCCGAGCTGGGTTCGCGGCACACCTCGGCCTCGACCGCCGTGCTGAACACATGGTCCGGCGAGACCGCCAACGCCTTCTCCGGACGCGTCTCCGCCTTCTCGTCCGCCGCGAACCTGTTGGCCACCAACGCTTCCACGCTGAAGACCGCGGCTTCGACCGGCGTCTCCGCGGTGACCGGCGGGCGCACCGCGATCCAGGGGTTGATCGACGAGTTCACGTCGAAGGCGACCCCGAAACTCGCCGCCGCCCTCGCCGCGTCCCTGGTGGCAGGCCCCGCCGTGGTGCTGGCCGCGGTGGCCGACCTCGCCGGGATGGCGTCCAGCTACCAGAGCAAGACCTCCACCGAGCTGCAGAAGGTCCGGGACCAGCTGACGCAGCTGGTCGGCCAGCTGAACGGGTTGCAGAAGCCGGACGTCGGCACGCTGTCGAAACTCGGCGAGCCGTTCAGCGTCGACCATGGCACCACGTCGACCGCTGGTGCTTCCGACCCCGCGCCGAAGAACTCCGATTCCGGGTCCGGTTCCGGATCCGGTTCCGGTGGGGGTTCCGGCTCGGGTGGTGGCGGCGGCGGTGGTTCCGGTGGTGGAGGAGGCGGTGGCGGCGGCGGCTCAGGCCCGCGGCTTCCCGTCGCGATCCCGCCGCAGCCCGGCACCGGTGTCGGCGTGAACCTGCCCGACGGCAGCAGCGCCGAGGCTCCGAACGAGACCGCGGCCAAGGCCGTCCGGAACGCGTTGTCGGCGCTCGGAACGCCGTACGTGTGGGGTGGCGCGAACCCGCCGCAGGGCACGGACTGCTCCGGCCTGACCCAGTGGGCCTACAAGAACGCCGGGTTCGACATCCCGCGCCCGGCCTCGTCGCAGGCGATGGGCGCGTCGGTGCCGGCGGACCAGCTGCTGCCCGGCGACCTCGTGGTGTGGGACGGCCACGTGGCGATGGTGATCGGCAACGGCCAGATGGTCGAGGCGGGCGACCCCGTGCAGGTCGGCAACATCCGCACGAGCAACAGCGGGATGTCGTTCTACGGCTTCTACCGGCCGACGGGCTGAAGCCTGCTCCGGGCGGTCTTCAGGGCCGCCCGGCCGAGTCCCTTCAGGCACGCCGCGATGAAGGTCGCGTTGTCGTAGTAGTCACGCCACAGCACGACCTTCCCGTCGCGCACCACGAACGTGCCGCACACCCAGAACTCGGCCTGCCACGCGCCACGCCCGATGACGTCGGTCCGCTCGGTCAGCACCACGTCGCCGTTGGCCGCGATGTTGTGGATCCGCACCTCGACGTCGTGGACGACCTTGTGCATGGCCCGCAGCTGCTTGGCCACCGTCGCCTTGCCGCGCGCGGGAGGCAGCGGCACGTTCTGCCACACGACGTCGTCGGCCATGTGCCGCACGACTTCCTCGGGGTCGCAGGTCTCGGTGGCTCGAAGCAACGCGGTGACGACGTCCCGGGGATCAGTCATGCACCGACCCTAGCGAGCTGGTGAAGAGCCTTGCGCCGCTGTCGCCGGAGCGCGCTATCGAGGCGCGTACATGATCACGGCCACGCCGGCCAGGCACACCAGGGCGCCGATCACGTCGTAACGGTCCGGGCGGAAGCCGTCGACGACCACGCCCCACGCGAGCGAGCCGGCCACGAACACGCCGCCGTAGGCCGCGAGGATCCGGCCGAAGTTCGCGTCGGGTTGCAGGGTCGCGACGAAGCCGTAGATCCCCAGCGCGATCACGCCGCCGCCGATCCACAGCCAGCCGCGGTTCTCGCGCACGCCCTGCCAGACGAGCCAGGCTCCGCCGATCTCCATCAGGGCCGCGAGGACGAACAGCACGACCGAACGCAGGATCATGCGGCACACTGTCGCAGTAGGGGGTGATCACGTGGACGACGACGTCGAGCGCGCCGCGCGGAAGGTGCGCGATGTCGAGCAGGCGGTGTCCCAGCACGTCACGCGCAGTGGTCCCATCACGGGACGAGCGTCCTCACCGGACGGCGCGGTGACGGTGGTCGCCACGCCCGGTGGTCCGCCGCGGCAGATCGCGGTGAGCGCCGCGGCGCTGCGGATGGGGCCGCAGGGGCTGGCCGCCGAGATCATGCGCATCGCCGACAAGGCCCAGCGCGCCGCGTCGACCCGGCTGCACCAGACGCTGGAACGGGTCGTCGACCCGCGGGAGCTGACGGAGCTGGGGTTCGTGCGCGAGCGGGACGAGGACGACTTCGGGTGGCGGCGGTGAACGAAGAGCGGATGCAGGCCACCGAACAGCTGCAGCGCGAACTCAAGGCCCTGACCGCGACGGTCGAGCACCCGAACGGGCTGTGCACCGCGACGGCATCGCCGAAAGGCGAGATCAAGGCCCTGCACCTGCACCCCGCGCTGCTCGCCCAGGGCGCGCGGGCGGTCGGCGACGTGGTCACCGAGACCGTGCGGCTCGCGACGAACGCGGCGGTGCAGACGAGCTTCAACCAGATGGCGCTGGCCCTCGGCGACGGAATGGCGATCGACGTCGAGTCGATCGCGGGCGACTCACCCTTCCGGTCGACGTGGAGCCCTGTCGTGCCACCGAAATCCGCAGCTCCCGAGGCGCCTGCGGAGCGGCGGCCCAGGACGCCTATCCTCGACAACCCAGACGACGACGCTTTCTTCGAGAACCCCTTTGGGCGCCGGTGATCAGCACCGTTAGGCTCGCCCACGGCATCAGGCAGGCGTGACCGGGAGGTCAGGATGGCGCAGGACATCGTCCCAATCGAGCTGGGGCTGACGCAGGGTGACGTCGTCACGCTGTGGGCACCCCGCTGGCGCGAGAAGGGCGAGGAGTGGGAGGCGTTCCTCGGCGACGAGGAAGACCTGTTCGTCTTCCCCGACGCCGCGCACCTCGCCGCCTTCGTGCGCACCGCGGAAGAGCACGACCTGACCGATCACCCTGCGTGGCCGGTCGTGCCGTCGCTCGGCGTCGCGGACCTCTCGCCGGACGACAACCACCAGTTCGACCTCGTCGGTGTGCCCGAGCTCGTCGCGGAGGACCCCGACACCTGGACCATCGGCGAGCTCGCCGACGTGATCGCGATCGTGCGTGCGCTCGCGGACGTCTGCGACCTCGAGAAGGTCCACGAGGTCCTCGACTCGGCCGAGGGCTTCTCGCTGCTGCCGCAGGGCACGCTGCCGTTCAGCGGCCGCGACGGCGCGAAGCTGTGGGGCGAGCTGTCCGAGGTCGTCTCCGAGAAGTGGGACGAGGTCCTCGACGCGATCGACAGCGTGGTGAACACGCCGGAGGTTCCCGAGAAGGAGCTCGCCGTCGCGCAGGAGGAGCTCACCGCGCTGGAGGAGGCGACCGCCGCGTCCGCCGCCGCCGACGCGGACGACGAGGACTCCGACGAGGAGAAGCCGGCCCCCACCGGCTTCTGGGCCGACGCGGGCATCGACCCCATCAAGATCATCACGTCCGCCGGCGAGTTCTACACGCTGCGCTGCTACCTCGGCGACGACCCGGTGTTCCTCGGCCGCCGCGGCAAGATCGAGGTCTTCACCTCGGCGCGCGGCCTGAGCCGGTTCGTGGCCGAGAACGACGACCACGACCTCGCCGAGGTCGAGACGTGGAACGACGTCAAGGTCAAGGCCACCGCGGGCGAGCTCGACGTCGACGTGGACGACGACAACGTCTACGTGCTGACCGGCATCGCCGAGGACATGGAGGAGGGCCCCGACTCCCTCGACCCGCAGCAGCTCGACCTCGCCGTCGAACTGTTCGAGGACGCGGGCGAGTGGGCCGACGACGAGTCCGTGAAGGACGCGCTGGCCTCGTCCGAGTCGCTGGGCTGGCTGGTGTCGTTCGTCGTGTCTCCCGACCCGACGCGGCTCGCGCCGTCCGCCCCGTACGACGCCGAGGTGGCCGCGTTCCGCACGCTGCAGGCGACGTTCGAGGACCGGCTCAACACCAACTGATCGCACGGAAAAGGGCCGCTCGCACTGCGCGAGCGGCCCTTTTCCGTTCGTGTCCAACGAACTCGGTAGCTCACCGCACCGAACGGAAAGTTGCCCTGGTGCAGGCTGCCGAGCACGTAGTAGCTGTCGATCAACTGTCGCGCACGGCCGGAACGAGAACCGGTCAGGCGGTGAGTGCCGCGTAGCCCGGCTTGATCAGCTCGTTGATGATCGACAGCCGCTCGTCGAACCCGATGAACGCCGACTTCATGGCGTTGATCGTGAACCACTGCAGGTCCGCCCACCCGTAGCCGAACGTCTCGGCCAGCGCGGCGAACTCGCTGGACAGCGAACAGTCGCTCATCAGGCGGTTGTCGGTGTTGACGGTGACGCGGAAGCGCAGCTTCGCGAGCAGGCCGATCGGGTGGTCGGCGAGGGTGGCGGCGGCGCCGGTCTGCAGGTTCGACGTCGGGGCCATCTCCAGCGGGATGCGGCGGTCGCGGACGTAGGCGGCCAGCCGTCCCAGCTGGACGGTGCCGTCGCCGGAGACCTTGATGTCGTCGACGATGCGCACGCCGTGGCCGAGACGTTCGGCGCCGCAGTGCTGGATCGCCTCCCAGATGGACGGCAGCCCGAACGCCTCACCGGCGTGGATGGTGAAGTGGGCGTTCTGCTGGCGCAGGTACTCGAACGTGTCGAGGCCCCTGGTGGGAGGGAAGCCGGCCTCGGGGCCCGCGATGTCGAAGCCGACGACGCCGAGGTCGCGGTAGCGGACCGCCAGTTCGGCGATGCGCAGCCAGCCCTCGTTCTGGCGCATGGCGCACAGCAGGGTGCCGACGCGGATCTTGCGGCCGGTCGCGGCGACGCGCTGCTCGCCGAGGCGGAAGCCCTCCTGGACGGCCTCGACGACCTGCTCCAGGGAGAGGCCCTTCTCGGTGTTCAGCTCGGGCGCGTAGCGGATCTCGGCGTAGACGATCCCGTCGGCGGCCAGGTCCTCGACGGCCTCGGCGGCGACGCGGACGAGTGCGGCCTCGTCCTGCATGACTCCGCACGTGTGGGCGAAACCTTCGAGGTAGCGCACCAGCGAGCCGGAGTTGGCGTTGTCGCGGAACCAGCCGCCCAGAACGCCCGCGTCGGTGGTGGGCAGGCCCTGGTAGCCGGAGGCATCGGCGAGTTCGATCACCGTCTGCGGGCGGAGGCCACCGTCGAGGTGGTCGTGCAGCAGGACCTTCGGCGCGCTGCGGATGGTCTCCAAGGTAAGCGGCGTGGACATTGCTACACGTTACTTCAGGCGACACGCCGCTTCAGTGCTGGCCAAAATGATCTTGTCGCCGATATGATCATTTGTCGGTTCAACGTTGTTGCAGATCCGTGATCAGCAACTTTCTGCAACCAGATCGAGGCTTGAGTCACCCCAAGGTAGGAACATCACCCGTCGCTACTGCCTGCTTCCGACCAGTAACTTGGCGTTGAGAGTAATGAGGTAGCCTGATCGGGTCAGTTGCCCGTCCGCACCCGGCCGTTTCTTGGCGGGGGTGGTACAGACACGTCCTGTGACGCGGATAGGCTCCCGTCGTCTCCCCCTCCCCTGGACGAAGGCACTCAGCCGTGACAGAGAACAACAGCTCCACGATGTCCTTCGATCGGATGCGCAACATGCTCACGCGCGCCGCCGAGATCCGTGAGAGCGAGCAGCAGCAGATCTTCGACGCGCTGGACGAGATCCACGCCCGGATGTCGCCTCTGGAGTCGCTGGGTTCGGTCCGCAAGCGCCTGTCGGAGCTGCCGGACCGCACCGAGGTCAGCGTTCTCGCGGAGCGGCTCGACGAAGCCCTCGCCAAGCTGGAGGCCCAGGACAACGCCGTCGCCGACATCGGTCGCGCGGTCGACGCCCTGGTGGACAAGCTCGCCAAGCCCTTCGCCCAGCTGGACGGCCGTCTCGACGGTGTCGCCGGGCGCTTCGAGGGCGTCGCGGGCCGCATGGACGGCCTCGAGGACAAGCTCTCGAGCATCCACAAGCGCATCGACGACCTCGACGGCCACCTGGACAAGCAGGACGGCAAGGTCGACGCGATCCCCGCCGCCGTCACGAACCCGCTGCGCGAGCGCGTCGAGGCACTTGAGGCCGCGCTGCGCGGTCGCCTCGACGAGGTCGACGAGGGCGTGCACGAGCACCTCGACGGCACCCGTGAGGCCCTGCAGAAGGTCCTCAACGACTCCTTCTCCAGCCTGCACGGCCGCGCCGACGAGTCCCGCGACTCACTGGCCGCCGCCCGCGCCGAGCTGATCGCCGCGATCGCCGACAGCCGTGGGGAGCTGGCCGGCACGATCGCGGACAGCCGCGAGAAGCTGATCACCGCCGTCACCGACCGCCACAACCAGCTGTCCGGCGCACTCGCCGAGACCCGCACCGAACTGTCCGGCGCCGTGGCGGAGACCCGCGGCGAGCTGGCGGGCGTCGTGGCGGAGACCCGTGACTCCCTCGCCGGTTCGCTGGCCGAGACCCGTTCCGAGCTGGTGTCGGCCGTCGCCGAGACCCAGAACACGGTCAACGGCAAGCTGGACGAGGCCCGCACCGCCCTGTACGCGGCGATCGAGCAGTCCCGCGACCAGGTCGACGCCGCCGACCGCCTCGAGGCACTGGCCGGCCGCCTGGAGCAGGTCACCTCGAAGCTCGACACGATGACCGACCGCCTGGACAAGGTCGAGGACGGCTTCGCGACCCGCATCTCCGAGCTCGGTGGAGCCGTGGACGCGAGCCTGGTCAAGGTCAGCGAGACCGTCTCGGCCCGCCCGGACGCCGACGCGCTGCAGTCCCTGGTCCGCAAGTCGAACCAGGAGTCCGAACTGCGCATCGGCGGCCAGCTGGACGAGGCCATGGCCACCTTCGCCGAGCTCATCCTCGGCGGCGGCTCGCCCACGCCTCCCCCGCCGCCCACCGCCCTGCCGCGCCCGCAGCGCCGCACCCGCAAGAACGGTGCCAAGCCGGTCAACGGCGGCAAGGACATGGACGACGACGACCTGGCGGCCGAGGGCGCCTGATCGCCTGAGCCCCCACTCGTGGAACGGCCCCGGAGCTGCTGCTCCGGGGCCGTTCCGCGTCTGTGCTCCAGACCACACCGGACCGGACGGTCGAACCGGCCGCCCGCGGCACTCGTGACCATGTTGGGAGCGCTCACATCGCCGTCGACATGCTCGCCGCATCTGGGGGCGTCCAGAAGGGGTAGTCCGTGCAGCAACAGCGAGTCATCGCCAACCGCTACGCACTGGTCGCCGAGCTCGGCCGCGGTGCGATGGGCGTCGTGTGGCGCGCCCAGGACCAGCTGCTGGGCCGGGCGGTCGCGCTCAAGGAGCTGCATCCGCCGCAGGGCATGGCCGCCGAGGAACGCAATGTGCTCGAGGAGCGCATGCTCCGGGAGGCGCGGACTGCCGGTCGGCTGAACCACCCGGCCGTGGTGACTGTGCACGACATCATTCGCGAGGACGGGCGCACGTTCCTCGCGATGGAGTTGGTGGACGCGGCTGACCTGGCCACCATCGTCGAGCGGCACGGGCCGCGGGACTCGGTGTGGATGGCGGGTGTCGCGTTGCAGGCGTTGGGGGCGTTGGACGCCGCGCATGCCGCCGGCATCGTGCATCGGGATGTGAAGCCCAGCAACATCATGGTGCGGCCGGACGGCACGGCGAAGCTCACCGACTTCGGCATCGCGCAGACGATGGACGACCCCCGGCTCACCCACAACGGCGGCATCGTCGGGTCGCCCGCGTACATGTCGCCGGACCGGCTCCAGGGCTGGGAGGCCTCGCCGGCGTCGGACCTGTGGGCGCTCGGGGTCACGATGGCGCACGCGGTCGAGGGCATCAGTCCGTTCGAGCGCACGTCCACCGCGTCCACGTTGCACGCGGTCATGAACGAGCCGCCGGTGTTGCGACGGGCTTCGCCACAGCTGGCCGAGGTGATTCGCGGGCTGCTGACCGTGGATCCGGCGCGGCGCATGAACGCGGCTCAGGCGCGGGCGATGCTGGTAGCGATCGTTCAGGGCACGGCGCCGGTTCCGGTGCAGCAGCAGCCCAAGAAGAACAACACGATGGTCAAGGTCGCTGCCGTGGCGCTGGGTGCCGTGGTGCTCGCCGGGGCCGCGTTCGCTGGTTACGTGGCGTTCAAGCCGAAGCAGAACACGGCGAGCGGGCCCACCAGCAGCGCTCCCACGTCGGAGAACTCCACCGAGTGGAGCACCGACACCAACCCGCTGCCGGCCGGTGCCCCGTTGCTTTCGCGGCGGATCGCCACGTTCGGGCGCGGCGGCGACATTCCACAGTGGAATCTCACGGGTACGGAGTGCGCGAAGGACTTCCTCACGCAGGGGGCACCGGTGCCGGGCAGCGTGCCGTGCGACAAGCCGCACAGCATCCAGCTCTTCGCCGCCGCGACGCCGTTGTGGGACAAGCCGAAGGACATCGCCTACCCCGGCGTCGAGTACCTCGCCGACTTCACGAAGAAGTACTGCGCGGAACAGTTCCGGGCCACCGCGTCGCGGTCCAAGGACGCGCTGGGCTTCACCGGCATCGTGCCGACGGAGCAGGAGTGGAAGGCGTACAACGACCCGACCACCCCTGGCCGCCAGGAGGTGTTGTGCGTGGTGTGGAAGCAGGACCGCGCGCCCCTCGCCGGGACGCTCGTCGGTTAGCCGCGGATGGTGTCGATCACCAGCGGACCGGCGGCCACCTCGCCGCCGACGGTGAAGGCACCTTCCAACGCCTGCAAGGCACCCTCGACGGCGTCGGGGGTGTCGGTGTACAGCTCGAGCAACGGCTGCCCGGCCTCCACGACGTCACCGGGCTTGGCCAGGCACATGACACCGGCCCCTGCCTGCACCGGATCTTCCTTGCGGGCCCGGCCGGCACCCAGCCGCCAGGCGGCCACACCGACGCCATAAGCGTCCAAAGAGGACAGTACGCCGGACGCAGGTGCCTCGACCACGTGCTTGTGCGCCGCAACGGGCAACGCGGCATCAGGGTCACCGCCCTGGGCGCGGATCATCCGTGCCCACACCTCGTAAGCCTCACCAGAGGCCAGCACCGCCGCCGGGTCGACGGAAATCCCGGCCAGCGACAGCATTTCCGCGGCCAGGGCCACGGTCAGCTCGACGACGTCAGCAGGCCCGCCACCACGCAACACGTCCACGGACTCGGCGACCTCGACCGCGTTGCCGACCGCGCGTCCCAGCGGCACCGACATGTCGGTCAGAAGAGCGGAGATCCGCACGCCGTGCTCAACCCCGATGGCCACCAACGCCTCAGCGAGTGCACGAGCGGAAGTGAGGTCCTTCATGAAGGCCCCAGAACCGACCTTCACGTCCAGGACCAGCGACTCGGCCCCCTCCGCGATCTTCTTCGACATGATCGAGGAAGCGATCAGCGGAATGGCCTCGACGGTCCCGGTGACGTCCCGCAACGCGTAGAGCTTCCGGTCAGCGGGCGCAAGTCCTTCGGTGGCAGCACAAACCACCGCGCCGACGTCGGAGAGCTGCGCCATGATCTCCGAAGTGGACAGTGCGGCCCGCCACCCAGGGATCGACTCCAGCTTGTCCAGCGTCCCGCCGGTGTGGCCGAGCCCGCGCCCCGACAACTGCGGCACGGCGGCACCGCAGGCCGCGACCAGGGGCGCCAGCGGCAGTGTGATCTTGTCGCCGACGCCGCCGGTCGAGTGCTTGTCCACGGTCGGGCGGGAGACGTGCAACGACAAGCGCTCGCCCGACGAGATCATCGCCTGCGTCCACCGCGCGGTCTCGGCGGAAGTCATGCCGTTGAAGAAGATCGCCATCGCCAGCGCGGACATCTGCTCGTCCGCGACGGCACCGCGCGTGTAGGCGTCGATGACCCAGTCGATCTGCGCGTCCGACAACACCGCACCGTCGCGCTTGGCGCGAATCACGTCCACAGCGGAGAAACTCACGGCAGATCCTCCGGTCCGAACGCGTCCGGCAGCACTTCGGTCATCGGCAACGGACCGCGCGGCGTGTCCACCAGCAGCGCGCGCCCGCCCAGTTCATAAAGGACCTGACGGCACCGGCCACAAGGCATCAGCAACTCGCCGGACCCACTCCGGCAGGCAACGGCGACAAAGCGCCCGCCACCCGTCAGCTGGAGTTGGCCCGCCATCGTGCATTCCGCGCAGAGCCCGACGCCGTACGAGGCGTTCTCGACGTTGCACCCGGTCACGATGCGGCCGTCGTCGCACAACGCCGCCGCACCGACCTGAAGCCCGGAGTACGGGCAGTGGGCGAACGACGCCGCTTCCACTGCCCGTGCCCTGAGCAGATCCCAGTCAACTTCAGCCACGTCGATAGACCAGACCATCAGCGGCCGGCATCCGCAACCGCTGCGACGCCACGGCCAGCACGGCCAGCGTCACCATGTGCGGCGCGTACGACACGAACTCGCCGGGGATCTCGTCGAGGCTGATGTACAGCAGGTACAGCAGCACGGCCACGACGATCGCCGCCGCCGCGGAGAACCACCTCTGCCGAATCAGCTGCCACACCACGATCACGGCGAGCAGGATCACCACGCCGTAGACCAGCGCCAGCACCGTGTCGCCGCCGGAACGCAGCTGCAGACCGTCCGCGTAACCGAACAGCGCCGCGCCACCCAGCAGACCACCCGGCCGCCAGTTGCCGAAGATCATCGCGGCCAGGCCGATGAAGCCGCGGCCGCCGGTCTGACCCTCCAGGTAGGACAGCTGACCGGGGTTGAGCACCAGCGCGGCGCCACCCAGGCCGGCGAGACCACCGGAGACGATCACGGCGACGTACTTGTGGAAGTACACCTTCACGCCCAGTGAGTCCGCGGCGTACGGGTTCTCGCCGACCGAACGCAGGCGCAGGCCGAAGCGGGTGCGCCAGAGCAGGTAGTACGAGAGCGGCACGAGCAGGATCGTCAGCATCGTCAACGGCGAGACACCGGTGACCAGGCCGCGCAGGATGCCCGCGACGTCGGAGATGAACAGGCGTTGCCCTGCCTCCAGCTCGCCGAGCCAGTCCGCGAGACCGCCCGCCGAGTACGTGTCGAACGGCGCGACCGGCGGTGACTGGCGCGGGTTGTGCGACAGCGGGAAGAACAGCAGCGTCGACAGGTACTTCGTGATGCCGGCGCCGAGCAGGTTGATCGCCACACCGGAGACGATGTGGTTGACGCCGAACGTCACCGTCGCGATCGCGTGCAGCAGACCGCCCAGCGCGCCGAACACCACTGCCGCGAACAACGCGGCCCACGGACCCCACTGGTAGCCGGCCCACGCCGCGCCCCAGGTGCCCATGATCATCATGCCTTCGAGGCCGATGTTGACCACGCCCGCGCGTTCCGCCCACAGACCGCCGAGACCGGCGAGCAGGATCGGCAACGCCAGGCGAACCGCGGTCTGGGTCGTGCCGGAGGACGTGAGCTGCGGGAACCCGGTCTGCATCGAGGTGATCGACAGCAACGCGATCGCGCCGGCCACACCGATCATGCCGACGGCCCAGCCTGGGATCTTCCGCTTGCGCGGCGCCGCCGGGATGTGCGGCTTCTCTTCCAGTGTCGAGATCACGCGACCACCTCCGGGACGGTTCCGAGCTCACGGCCGACGCGACGCTGTTCCGCGGCCAGTTCGAAGCGGCGCACCACCTCGTACGCGACGACGACCGACAGGACGATCGAACCCTGCATGATGGTGACGATCTCCCTCGGCACCCCGACGTTGTCGAGCGCGAGACCCGACTTGTCGAGGAACGCCCAGAGCAGCGCGCCGAACGCGATGCCACCGGGGTGGTTGCGGCCGAGCAGCGCGATCGCGATGCCCGAGAATCCGATGCCCGCGGTGAAGTTCAGGCTGAACGTGTGGTCGCGGCCGAGCAGTTCCGGCAGCGAGATCAGGCCCGCGATGGCGCCCGAGAGCAGCATCGAGACCAGCACCATCTTCTTGGCGTTGACGCCACCGGCCGACGCGGCGGTCGAGGACTCGCCGGACGCGCGCAGCTCGAAGCCGAACCTGGTGCGGTTCATCATGATCCAGTAGCCGATGCCGAGCGCGATGGCGACGAAGAGGAAGCCGAACATCGTGCCGCCGCCACCGAACGAGATGCCGGGCATCCAGCCGCTCTCCGGGATCTCCGGCGTGCGGATGTTGTTGCCCCGCAGCTCACCGAAGATGTCCTGGCGGATCAGATAGGCGGACAGGCCGATCGCCAGGCCGTTCATCATGATCGTCGAGATGACCTCGTTGACGCCGCGGGTCACCTTCAGGATCGCGGGGATCGCGGCCCAGGCGGCACCGGCGATCGCCGCCACGATGATGATCACCATCGTGTGGATGCCTGGCGGCAGCGCGACGGAGCCACCGACGACCGCGGCGATGACCGCCGCGACCCGGTACTGGCCCTCGACACCGATGTTGAACAGGTTCATCTGGAACCCGATCGCCACCGCCAGCGCCGCGATGTAGTAGATGCCCGTCGAGTTGATGATGTCGATGAAGGTCGTGCCCTTGCCGACCTGCGTCACCATCACACCGAACGCGCGGAGCGGGTTGGCGCCCGAGATGATCAGCGCCACGCCGCACAGCAGCATCGAGAAGACGATCGCCAACGCGGGCGGCAGGAGTTTGCCGCGCAGGTGTCCCATCAGTTCTCGCCTTCCTCAACCGCGGCGGTCTCCTGACCAGTGCTGGTTTCCTTTACGGCAGCACTGGTCGCACCCGCACCCGTCATCGCGCTGCCGAGGTCCTCGGGCGTGACGGTGTTCGGGTCGGCGTCGGCCACCAGGCGGCCGCGCAGCATGACCTTGATCGTGTCCGACAGGCCGATCAGCTCGTCCAGGTCGGCGGAGATCAGCAGCACGGCGAGGCCGGCGGCACGGGCGCGCTTGATCTCGTCCCAGATCAACGCCTGCGCGCCGACGTCGACACCGCGGGTCGGGTGCGAGGCGATCAGCAGCACTGGGTCGCCGGACAGTTCGCGGCCGACGACGAGCTTCTGCTGGTTACCACCGGAAAGCGCGGCCGCGAGCGCGTCGATGCCAGGCGTGCGGACGTCGAACTCGGTGATGATCCGCTCGGTGTCCTTCTTGGCGCCGTCCGTGTCGAGCCAGATGCCCCTGGCCGTCGGCTTGCGCGTCTGGTAGCCGAGAATCCGGTTGTACCAAAGGGGTTGCGTGAGCAGCAGGCCGTGCCGGTGACGGTCCTCTGGGATGTAGCCGATGCCCGCCTCGCGTCGTGCGAGCGTACCCAGCTTGGTGAGGTCCTTGTCCTGCAACGTGATCGTGCCGCTGCCGGCCTTGCGCATGCCCATGATCGTCTCGACCAGCTCGGTCTGGCCGTTGCCCTCGACACCGGCGATGCCGACGACCTCGCCGGAACGGACGGCCAGATCGACGTCGTCGAGGATCGGCCGCGAGCCGTCCGGGGTCATCAGGCGCAGGCCCTTGACGTCGAGCACGACCGTGTCGGTGACGGTGGACTCGCGAGTCTCCGGGCTGGGGAGCTCGCTGCCGACCATCATCTCGGCGAGCTGGCGCGACGACACGGTCTTCGGGTCCGCGCTGCCCACGGTCGTGCCGCGGCGGATGACCGTGACCGAGTCCGCGATCGCGCGGACCTCGTCGAGCTTGTGCGAGATGAACAGGAACGTGTAGCCCTGCGCCTGCATGCCGCGGACGGTGTCGAAGAGCTCGTTGACCTCCTGCGGCACGAGCACGGCGGTCGGCTCGTCCAGGATGATCACCTTGGCACCGCGGTAGAGCACCTTGAGGATCTCGACGCGCTGGCGGTCCGCGACACCGAGCTGCTCGACCAGCACACCGGGGTCGACGTTGAGCCCGGTCCTGCCGGACAGCTCGATGATGCGCCTGCGGGCCTTCTGGCCGATGCCGTGCAGCGCCTCGGCGCCCAGGACCACGTTCTCCTGGACGGTGAGGTTGTCGGCGAGCATGAAGTGCTGGTGCACCATGCCGATACCGGCCTTGATGGCGTCCGCGGGGTTGCGGAACCGCATCTGCTCTCCGCCGACCTCGATGGTGCCCTCGTCCGGCGCCTGCATGCCGTAGAGGATCTTCATCAGGGTCGACTTGCCCGCGCCGTTCTCGCCGCAGAGCGCGTGCACCTCGCCGCGGCGGACGGTCAGGTGCACGTCGCTGTTGGCGACCACACCGGGGAATCGCTTGGTGATGCCAGTGAGCACCACAGCGGGGGGATCGTCCGTCCGTACGGACGTGGAACTGCTCATCGGCGAGTGCTCCTCCTACCACGCACCAGGCCCTGTGAGGGGCAAATCCTCACAGGGCCCGGAGTACGTGCGGCTATCGGACTACGGCTTGTCCGCGACCTTGATCTTGCCCTCGATGATCTGGGCCTTGTAGCCCTCGAGGATTCCCTGCAGCTTGGCGTCGATCTTGCCACCCGACGTGGCGTAGCCGACACCGTCCACCTTGAGGTCGAAGACCTTCGGCAGCGACGCGAGGTCGTTCTTCGCGACCGCCTTGATGAAGTCGTAGACCGCGACGTCGACGCGCTTGAGCATCGACGAAACGATGACGTCCTTGGTGTCCGCGACGGTCGCCTGGTTGTACTGGTCGGAGTCGACACCGATCGCCAGCACGCCACCCTGCTTGGCGGCCGAGAAGATGCCCTTACCGGACGCGCCAGCGGCCTGGTAGATGACGTCGGCGCCCTTGTCGATCTGGCCCTTCGCGGCTTCCTGGCCCTTCGGGGCGTCCTGGAAACCGGTGAAGTCACCAGCCGGGGTGATGTACTTCTTCTCGATCTGGATCTTCGGCGCGGCGGCCTTGGCACCCTGGAAGTAGCCGGCCTCGAACTTCTGGATCAGCGGGATCTCGACGCCGCCCACGAAGCCGACGTGGCACTTCTTGCTCTGGTACGCGGCGATGACGCCGGCCAGGAAGGAGCCCTCCTGCTCGGCGAACAGCAGCGGCGTGACGTTGGCCGCGCCCTCGACGGCCGAGTCGACCAGGCCGAACTTGACGTTCGGGAACTCCGCGGCGACGAGCTTCATCGACTCGGCGTAGGCGAAGCCGACACCGAGGACCGGGTTGAAGCCCTCGGACGCCAGCTGGCGCAGACGGGTCTGCTTGGCGGCCTCGTCCTCGTTCGGGGCGGCGGAGAGCTCGCGCGTGTTCTCCTTCTTCACGCCCATGTCCGCGATGGCCTTGTCCATACCGGCGGCGGCGGAGTCGTTGAACGACGCGTCGCCACGGCCACCGATGTCGTAGGCAAGACCGATCTTCAGCGCACTCGCGTCCACCTTGGCACCGTTAGCGGAGCTGGTGTTCGAGGTGGCAGGCGCGGTAGGAGGCGTAGCGAACTCGCAAGCGGCACCACTGCCGGTGTTCGAGTTGGTTCCGCCACCCGAGTCCTTCGCGCAGGCGGCCATAGTCATCACGCTGGTCAACGCGATCGCGGCGACCGCGACACCACGCATACGACGACGCACGGCTCGTCTCCTCCCTGAGGTTCCTCCCCAACGACGTTGTTGGGTCCTAGACGCGGCACCGTACCTCTTAGTAACCAACCTCGTTGCCCTCAGCACCTACAAAGCGCCCTATCGGTTACGTATTCGACGCATAGCCCGCACAAGTGGTGATCAATCGTGTTCGGCGCGTGGCAATACGTCCTCTTCGTTCGCTTCCGCGCAGTAGTCGTCGTCCGAATGGAGCAGCCCGTGACGCGGCTCCGCGCGACGGGCACAGCGCCGCCGTGCCGTTGACTCCGCAATGTCAGCCGCTTGACCGCCGTTGACCTGGCGTTCGACGTTCGACGAAATTTCTTCGGCCGAACTTTGAACCGGTCGCGGTCACTCCGTCGTGTAGAGGGTGGCAAGTGCCCTTGCCGACGACGGCGGCCCGGACCAAGGCGGAGGTCCGAGCCGCCGTCCTGCATTTCCGGCCGCACGCGGGGCCCTTTCGTGCGCTCCGATCGCACGAAAGCGCCCCGCGTGCGCTCAGTTTGTGGCGTGGACCGCATTTCCGAATCGATCAAGACCGCTTGGCCGATCGACAGCGTGTCTCATCGATCACAGAGCGGGTGCGCCTGCTGGGTCCGTTCCGACGCGCGGGACTAGGATTTTCCGGTCATGGTCGGCACGAGAAGAACTGTTCGCCGACCCACCACCACTGACGTTGGAGGCCGCGGCGCATGACCAGCGCAGGCGCACCCGAGCGGTCGGGCACCACCCGAGGGGGTGGGACGCTCTACCGCGGTGATCTGGGCATGTGGTCCTGGGTCGCCCACCGGATCACCGGTGTCCTCACGTTCTTCTTCCTCTTCACCCACGTGCTCGACACCGCACTCGTGCGGGTGTCACCGAACGCCTACGACGCGGTGATCGAGACGTACAAGAACCCGATCGTCAACCTCTTCGAGGTCGGCCTCGTCGGCGCGGTGCTCTACCACGCGCTGAACGGGATCCGGGTCATGCTGGTCGACTTCTGGGAGAAGGGCGCCAAGTACCAGCGGGTCATGCTCTGGACCGTGCTGGCCGTCTGGGTCGTCGTGATGATCCCCGGCTTCTACTTCATGATGGAGCGCACGATCTCCGACCTGGTTGGGGGTCACTGACCATGTCTCTCGCACTCGACAAGCCCCGTCAGCCGCGCCGTCCCGCGGCCCGTCGCAGCAACGGCGAGCTCTACAGCTGGCTGTTCATGCGCCTTTCCGGCCTGCTGCTCGTGGTCCTGGTCCTGGGCCACCTGTTCATCATGAACATCCTCGACGGCGGCGTCCACAAGATCAACTTTGGTTTCGTGGCCGGCCGCTGGGCGTCCCCGTTCTGGCAGTTCTGGGACCTCGCGATGCTCTGGCTCGCGCAGATCCACGGCGGCAACGGCGTGCGGACTGTCATCAACGACTACGCCCGCAAGGACTCCACCCGGTTCTGGTTGAAGATGCTGCTCTACGTCTCGATGGTGCTGATCATCTCGCTCGGCACGTTCGTGATCTTCACCTTCGACCCGAACATCTCGAACTGACCCGCGCGGGGAGCCCACCACAATGCAGTTCCACAAGTACGACGTAGTCATCATCGGCGCTGGTGGTGCCGGAATGCGCGCGGCGATCGAGTCCGGCCAGCGCGCCCGCACCGCGGTGCTCACCAAGCTCTACCCCACGCGTTCGCACACCGGCGCGGCCCAGGGCGGCATGTGCGCCGCCCTCGCCAACGTCGAGGAGGACAACTGGGAGTGGCACACCTTCGACACGATCAAGGGCGGCGACTACCTGGTCGACCAGGACGCCGCCGAGATCATGGCGAAGGAGGCCATCGACGCCGTTCTCGACCTCGAGAAGATGGGCCTGCCGTTCAACCGCACGCCCGAGGGCAAGATCGACCAGCGCCGGTTCGGCGGGCACACGCGCAACCACGGTGAAGCCGCCGTGCGCCGCGCCTGCTACGCCGCGGACCGCACCGGTCACATGATCCTGCAGACGCTGTACCAGAACTGCGTCAAGCACGGCATCGAGTTCTTCAACGAGTTCTACGTCCTCGACATCTGCCTGACCGAGACGGAGAACGGCCCGGTCTGCACCGGCGCCGTCGCGTACGAGCTGGCGACCGGCGAGATCCACGTCTTCCAGGCCAAGTCCGTCGTGTTCGCGACCGGTGGTTTCGGCAAGGTCTTCAAGACCACGTCGAACGCCCACACGCTGACCGGCGACGGCATGGGCATCGTCTTCCGCAAGGGCCTGCCCCTGGAGGACATGGAGTTCTACCAGTTCCACCCGACCGGTCTCGCCGGTCTCGGCATCCTGCTGACCGAGGGTGCCCGCGGCGAGGGCGCGATCCTGCGCAACGCCTCGGGTGAACGGTTCATGGAGCGCTACGCCCCGACCATCAAGGACCTGGCGCCGCGCGACATCGTGGCCCGCTCGATGGCCCTCGAGGTGCTGGAAGGCCGTGGCGCCGGCCCGAACAAGGACTACGTGCTGCTCGACTGCACGCACCTCGGTGCCGAGGTGCTGGAGACGAAGCTGCCGGACATCACCGAGTTCGCGCGCACCTACCTCGCCGTCGACCCGGTCGTCGAGCCCGTCCCGGTGTACCCGACCGCGCACTACGCGATGGGTGGCATCCCGACGAACATCCACGGCGAAGTGCTGCGGGACAACGACAACGTCGTTCCCGGCCTCTACGCCGCCGGCGAGTGCGCGTGCGTCTCGGTGCACGGCGCGAACCGCCTGGGCACGAACTCGCTGCTGGACATCAACGTGTTCGGCCGCCGCGCGGGCATCGCCGCCGCGGAGTACGCGCTGTCGCGTGAGTCGCACGTCGACCTGCCGGAGAACCCGGCCGCGTCCGTCGAGGCGCAGGTCGCCCTGGCGTTGTCGGAGCACGGCCAGGAGCGCGTGGCGGACATCCGCACCGAGCTGCAGGCCACCATGGACGCCAACGCGTCCGTGTACCGCACCGAGGACACGTTGAAGAAGGCGCTGCACGACGTGCAGGCCCTGAAGGAGCGCTACGCGCACATTCAGGTGCAGGACAAGGGCAAGCGCTTCAACACGGACCTGCTGGAGGCCGTCGAACTCGGCTTCCTGCTGGAGCTGGCCGAGGTGCTCGTGCACGGCGCGCTCGAGCGCAAGGAGTCCCGCGGCGGTCACGCCCGCGAGGACTACCCGAACCGCGACGACACGAACTTCATGCGCCACAGCATGTTCTACAAGCAGGGCGACGGTCTGACCGCGGACATCCGGATGGACTACAAGCCCGTCACCTTTACCCGGTACAAGCCGATGGAGCGCAAGTACTGATGACCGCCACCACCGAAACCGCCGCCGGCTCGCGCGGCGCTCAGCCTCCGGTTCCGGACGGCGCTGTCACGGTCACCGTCAAGGTCCGCCGGTTCAACCCGGAGTTCGACGACGAACCGCGCTGGGACTCCTTCGACATCCCCGCCCTCCCGTCGGACCGCGTGCTGAACCTGCTCCACTACATCAAGTGGTACGTGGACGGCACGCTGACGTTCCGCCGCTCCTGCGCACACGGCATCTGCGGCTCGGACGCCATGCGCATCAACGGCGTGAACCGCCTGGCGTGCAAGGTCCTGCTGAAGGACCTGCTGGAAAAGGGCGACAAGCACACCACGATCACCATCGAGCCCATCAAGGGCCTGCCGGTGAACAAGGACCTGCTCGTCGACATGGAGCCCTTCTTCGAGGCGTTCCGCGCGGTCAAGCCGTACCTCGTGACCTACGGCAACGAGCCGACGCGCGAGCGCATCCAGTCGGTCGCCGACCGCGAGCGCTTCGACGACACCACGAAGTGCATCCTGTGCGCCTGCTGCACGACCTCCTGCCCGGTCTACTGGGCAGAGGGCTCGTACTTCGGCCCGGCGGCGATCGTGAACGCGCACCGGTTCATCTTCGACTCGCGTGACGAGGGCGCCGAGGAGCGGCTCGACATCCTCAACGACATCGACGGCGTGTGGCGGTGCCGGACCACGTTCAACTGCACCGACGCCTGCCCGCGTGGCATCCAGGTCACCAAGGCGATCCAGGAAGTGAAGCGCGCGCTGCTGTTCAAGCGCGTCTGATCGTTCTCGCTGTTTCGAGGCGCCGCGTTCCCGTTGGGGGCGCGGCGCTTTCTCGTTGCACGGGTGAGGAATCCGGCTGGCCGACCTAGGTCTGATCGCCGAGGCCGGTGCACTGCCGAGTCCGGGCCTTTTCCAGCAACGTCGGCGTGCCGTCCAGGTACACCTGCCACGACATCGTGCAACCCGAATTGACCGGCCCGTCGTCGTTGCTCACGGTTCGATCAACGATGAGGCAGAACACGCCCGCTGTCTTGCAAGCCCCGGCCTTGTCCTTGCCCAGCGAGTAGACCTCGTTGATCGCGAAGTCGAACAGGAGTTCCCCGGACGGCCGACTGTTCGACGTCGTCACACCAGCACCGCCGGTCGGCGGGACCGCGGTGACGGGTTTCGGCGGATTCGTCGTCCGACCCGCGGCTGACGTGGCGGATTGGGTGTCACCACCGCCACCAGCCGCGAAGAACACCCCGATGATCACCGCCAGCGTGGGGACGCCGATCCAGCCCAGAATCTGCAGGACGTCCGCCGTGCGTCCGATGCGTCGCCACCAGGCCTCTTCGGACTCCTGCTCGTTCATGATTCAGCTTCGCGCCTTCAGCTCATCGAACAGAGACACCTTCCTCGTCGCAGCCACGTGGCCCGCTCGTTACGCACTCCGCGCATGAAGGTGGCCGCCACAGCGAAGGCCCGGTGCTCGATGCACCGGGCCTTCGGGGGTTCTGGCTCTCAGACGCCCTGTGCCGCCTGCGCGGCCTGGCGGCGTGCCCGTGCCGCCTTGGCCCGCTTGCCGCGGACGTAGAGGAGCAGACCGGCCAGCAGGGCGATGCCTGCCGCGGCCGTGATCGGGAGACCGACGGTGCCGAACGCGGTCGGCGTCGGGCGGCCCGTGCCGTTGTCGCTGGCGGCCACTTCGTTGGAGGCCTCGTTGTTCTGGGTCGTGACGACGTTCGGCTTGGGCTGCGGGGCGCCGTCCACCAGCTTGCCGACGCCGCCGGGGCCCATCGCGAAGCCGTAGTCGAGCAGCTTCGAGGCCTGGGCGTCGATGCGGGTCGGAGTTTGCTGGCCGCGCAGCAAGACGACGACGAGGCGGCGGCCGTTGCGTTCGGCGGCGCCCACGTAGGTGTGCTGGGAGTCGTCGGTGAAGCCCGTCTTGCCGCCGAGCGCGCCCTCGTAGTTGGCGAGGAGGCGGTTGTCGTTCGTCAGCATGATCGTGCCGCCGTTGCGGCCAGGGAACTGGGCCTGCTGGAGCTTGATGGCCTGCGCGAACTCGTCGTACTTCATGGCGCCGCGGAAGATCAGGCCCACGTCGTAGGCCGACGTGCTGGTGCCGGGGGCGTCGAGGCCCGACGGGGTCACGGCGCGGGTGTCGAGGGCGCCGAGTTCCTTGGCCATGGCGTTCATCTTGCGCAGGGCGTTCGGGACGCCGCCGAGCTGACGGGCCAGGGTGTGCGCCACGTCGTTGCCCGACGTGAGCAGCAGGCCGTGCAGCAGCTGACGGACCGTGTACTGGCCGCCGTCCTTCAGACCCACGCAGGTGCACTCTTGCTGCGTGTCCTCGGCGCTGGCGGTGACGACGAGGTCGCCGCGCAGTTCCTTGGCCACGACCATCGCCAGCAACACCTTGATGACGCTTGCGGGGCGCTGACGGCCGTGCGGGTCGTACGCGGCGATGACGGCGCCGCTGTCCATGTCCGCGAGCAGCCACGAGGCCGCCGTGATGCCGCTCGGCGGTTGGGCCGAGTTCGGCGGCAGGATCAGGCCGCACTCGCCCAGCCGGTCACCACCGATCGGCTTCTCCGGCACCTCGAGCGCGGTCGGGGCCTTCTGGCCCGGCGCCGGCTGCTCGGACGTGTCCACCGGTGGCGGTGGGGTCTCGCGGTTCGCGCATTGAGCCGAGCCGGCGGCCTGCTGTGCGGTGCCGGTCGGTGCGGCGAACGCGGCTGTGGCCGTTGCTAGGACCAGGGCGACGATGAGCCGTTTGGTGAAGGGCACGCCTCCAGGCTATCCACCCCCGTTTAGCGGCTTGCACGCACCACGTCCGATACTGGTCGCCGTGAAGCTCTCGCGCCCGATGTCACTCTTCCTGGTGGCTTTCGGAGTGTGGTCGTGGGTGATCTGGCCCACGTTCCTGAAAAACATCTGGAACGACGCTCGTTCGTTTAGCGACGGACCTACCGCTTTCTTCACGGTGCACCTGGTGCTCGTGATCGCCTCGCTCGTGTTCGGCACCGTCATCGGGGTGCTGGGCGTGCGGGGCTTCCTGGCCACTCGACGTCGATAGGAAACGCTGTGGAGTTCGTACGCCTGCTGCTGGTGTTCCTGCACCTGCTGGGCATGGGCATGCTCGTCGCGATGATCATGTTGCAGGCCAAGGCCGGCAAGGACGCGCCGGTCAACAAGGGCTGGCTGCACGGCGCCGCCCTGCAGCTCCTCACCGGCGTCGCGCTGGTGGGCATTGACCCGCTGGTCGACTCGGTGAAGTACGACCACATCAAGATCGGCGTGAAGCTGCTGGTCGTCGTGGCCATCGCCGTCGTCGTGGCGATCAACGTCAACAAGCCCAAGGCCCCGTCCTGGCTGATGCCGACCGCCGCGTCCCTCGTCGTGCTGAACATCGGCATCGCGGTCTTCTGGACCTGATCGAGGGATGTCGCGTCCACGCGTGGGTGACGTGTGCGCGCGGCACGCGCGACCTGCGGTATCCGGGCGCAACCATCGGTCCATGTCACGTATCGCCTACATCGGTGTTCTCGCCGCGGGTGCGGTGTTGACGGTCGCTGGACTGTCAGGTGCCGGACCGGAGGCCTCGGCCTCCGGCGACGGCCGTGTGTGCGCCGCCGCGTGGTGCCCGAAGGACCGTCCGGGGTGGCGCTCGCCAGAAGCAAGAGGCGAGCCCACGACGACGACGAAGCCGAGCACCACCACGACCAAGCCGACGACGACCACGTCCTCCACCACCACGAGCACCACGACGTCAACGACCACAACGACGTCCTCGTCGACGACGACCAAACCGCCGACGTCTACGTCGACCACCACGACGACGACGCCCGCAACGTCGACGAGCACCACCACCACGCCACCGGTTTCCACAACGACCACCACCACTCCGGTGACCACGAAGCCGCCGACGACGACCAAACCGGTCGCCGCACCCCCGCGCCACCAGGACAACCGCCTGGCCAACACGGGTGCCTCGTCGATCGGCTGGCTGGTGGCACTCGGCATGCTGCTCGCCGTCGCGGGCGCGCTCATGCTGCTGATCGACCGCGCGAGGAACGCCCTCCGCCGCTGACCGCCAGAAACTGTCGGTGGTGCTCGTCACACTGACGACATGCGAATCGAACAACTGCGCGAACGCAGCGATCTCGGTGTCATCAGTGCCGGCGCCCTGAAGTCGCTGGGGGTCCCGAACCCCTGGCTGAAATGCCGCCCGGGCGGGCCGTGGCAGCGCATGCACCCAGGTGTCGTGCTGCTGCACAACGGCCCGCCCACGCGCAACCAACAGCTCACCGCGGCCCTGCTCCGCGCAGGGCCCGGCGCTGTGGTCACCGGCGCGGAAGCCTGCCGCCGCCACGGCCTGCCCGCCCGCGGCCCAGAGATCCACGTCCTGATCCCAGGCACCGCCCGCGGCAGCGGCACCCTGATCCTGGAACGCGCCTCACCAATGCCACCGGCGTCCACCGTCGACGGCTTCCCCCTCGTGTCCGCAGACCGTGCCGTCGTGGACGCGTGCCGACAGCTCCGTTCGCCCGACGACGCCACGGCCCTGATCGCCGCCGCCATCCAAAAGGGCCGCAGCACGCCAGAGAGCCTCCGCGCGGAGGCCACCACCAACCGCTACGGCACCAAGCTCGTCCGCGCCGTCCTGAAGGAACTGGGACGCGCGGAATCCGTCGCCGAACGCGACGCCCGGCGCCTCTCCCGAAAGATCCGGCTGACCACCCAGCACTGGAACGCCACCATCGCGAACGCCCACGGCGTGATCATCGGCCGGCCGGACGCGTGGTTCGACGACGTGGGCCTGGCCTGGGAGATCGACTCGAAGGCCTTCCACTACGGCCCGCGGGACTACGAACGAACCCTCGCCCGCAACAGCCGCTACGCAGCCGCGGGGATCCTCGTCGTGCAGACGCTGCCGACCCGGCTGCGGGATCACCCGGAGCAGGTGGCGCGGGAGTTGAAGAAGGCACACCGGGCGGCTGCGGCCCGGCCACGGCCGCCGGTGCGGATCGTGGAGGTGACCTGACGCGGACCATGGGTGGGCTCGGCCAGGGCGCTTCTCACCCCGGCTTTTGAGGCCGGCTAGCGCTTGCGCCACCGAAGCCCGAGCAACGCCCCCATCACAGCCCCGGCCCCCAGCATCAACGAAGGCGAAGGCCCCGACCGAACCGACACCACAGGCTGGATCACCGCAGGTGGCGGCGCCGGCACCACCTCAGGCTCCCGGTTCTCCCGAGCAGTGGCCGTCCAAGCCGCGATGAACAACAAGAACTGCGCCACCAGGTTCGCGAAGACCAGCACACCGATCACCGACCCGAACGCGGCCGAGGTCGGAGAGGACGTCACGAACGACAAGAAGATCGTCGCCGCCTGCTTCAAGATCTCGAACCCGATGGCCGCCGCAAACGCACCGCGCAGGGCCGAGCGCCACCCGACGGGCTTGCGGGGCAGCCGCGCGAGCACCCACAGGAACACCATCCAGTTCGCCAGCAGCGACAGGACGATCGAGCCGATCTTCAGCAGGACGCGGGCCCAGCCGACGTCCTCCAGCCCCATCCACTCCAGCACCTGCTCCGCGAAACCGGAGCCCAGAGCGGTGATGCCGAACGACAGCACGATCGCCAGCCCGAGGCCGAGCAAGGCCACCAGGTCACGCCACAGCGTGCCGAGGAACGGGAGGTTCTCCTTGGCGTGCCCCCACTGCGCGGTCAGCGCGTCGCGGAGGTTGCCCATCCAGCCCAGACCGGAGTAGGCCGCGCCGAGCAGGCCGATGATGCCGACCGTGCCCTTGGAGTCCAGGGCGGTGTTCACGGCCTCGTTGATCTGCTCGCTCAGCTGCTTGTCCGGCACTGCCTCGGCGATGGCCGCGCGCAGATCGGCCAGCAGGTCCGGCTGCGACTGCAGCACGAAACCGGCGATGGCGAAACCGATCATCAGGATCGGCACGAGCGACAGCACGCTGAAGTACGTCACCGCGGCGGCGTAGTGCGTGCCGTACCTCTCGGTGAAGCGCTCGTACGCCAGCATGATGTGGTCGAGCCACGCGTACTTCCGCCGCCACTTGTCCACGCGGAAGACGCTAGTGCAAGTGCACTACTCAGGCAGAACAAAGCCGATCTTCTCGTACGTGCGGCGCAGCGTGCCGGAGGCGACCTCGCGGGCGCGCTCGGCTCCGGAGGCCAGGATCTTGTCCAGCGCGGCCACGTCGTCGAGGTACATGCGGACCCGTTCCTGGACCGGCGTGACCCACTCGGTGAAGACCTCGCCGAGGTCCTTCTTCAGGTCGCCGTAGCCCTTGCCGTCGTAGTCGAGCACCAGCGACTCGACCGTGCGGCCGGTCAGGGCCGAGTAGATCGTCAGCAGGTTCGAGACGCCCGGCTTGTTCTCGACGTCGAACACGATCTCGCGGCCCGTGTCGGTGACGGCCGAGCGGATCTTCTTGGCCGAGCGCTTCGGGTCTTCCAGCAGCTCGACGACGCCGCCGGGCACCGACTTGCTCATCTTCGCCGTCGGGTCCTGGAGGTCGAAGATCTTGGCGGTGTCCTTGACGATGTACGACTCCGGCAGGCGGAAGGTCTTGCCGTAACGGGAGTTGAAGCGCGTCGCGAGGTCGCGGGTCAGCTCCAGGTGCTGGCGCTGGTCCTCGCCGACCGGCACGTAGTGCGCCTGGTACAGCAGGATGTCCGCGGCCTGCAGGATCGGGTAGGTGAACAGGCCCACGCCGACGGACTGCTCCTGGCGTGCGGACTTGTCCTTGAACTGCGTCATCCGCGACGCCTCGCCGAAGCCCGTCATGCACTGCATGACCCAGCCGAGCTGGGCGTGCTCCGGGACGTGCGACTGCACGAACAGGGTCGCCCGATCCGGGTCGATGCCCAGCGCGAGCAGCTGGGCGGCCGAGACGCGGGTGTTCTGGCGCAGTTCCTTCGGGTTCTGCTCCACGGTGATCGCGTGCAGGTCGACGACGCAGTAGAACGCGTCGTGGTCTTCCTGCAGCGCCACCCACTGCCGGACCGCACCCAGGTAGTTGCCGAGGTGGAACGACCCGGCCGTCGGCTGGATGCCGGACAGGACGCGGGGGCGCTTGGCTGGCTGTGCTGGCGCGTTCTCCGTGGACACGGGCGAAATCTTCTCAGACCAGGTGAATCAGTGTGGAGCCGGATCACTCCTGGGCGGGGTCCTGGCGCACCAGGTCGATGCGCTGGTTCGCGGCCGTGACGGTGGCCGGCTTGCGGCGCTTCACCAGGCCGAACACCAGACCGCCCACACCCGCCGCGACCGCGATCAGGCCGACGGGACCGGCAGCGGTGCCGGTCATGCTGCTCTCGACCGCAGCGCTCAGTACCAGACTCATGCCGTGCACTTGCCGAGCCTCCCCAAGGCACAGATCCACCCGCAACGGGTGAACCTTGCTGACTGATTGGCCGCCAAGCTACCGAAGGCCGGTAGCGTCTGTGCGCCGAAACAGACTATCGGTCACTGGTGATCGATATGCACTCGCCCATATGTCGTAGTCCGCTGACGGGCGTTACGCCCTGCGAGCGAAGCCAGGGTTTCAAGCTCACGCACAGTACGCGCGGACCCGTGCTCGGATCCGGCCATGCGGCTGATGGTCTCCTCCATCAGCGTGCCGCCGATGTCGTTCGCACCGCCGTTGAGGATCTCCGCGGTGCCCTCGTCGCCGAGCTTCACCCATGAGCACTGGATGTTGTCGATCCGTCCGTGCAACGCCAACCGCGCGAACGCGTGCACGGCGCGGTTGTCGCGGCGGGTGGGGCCGGGGCGGGCGACTCCCGCCAGGTAGATCGGGGCGTTGCGGTGCACGAACGGCAGCGCGACGAACTCGGTGAGCCCGCCGGTCCGGTCCTGGAGCTTCGCGAGCACCCGGAAGTGCGTGAGCCAGTGGCCGGGGTGGTCCACGTGGCCGTACATCATCGTCGACGACGAGCGAATGCCCAGCTCATGAGCCGTGCCGACGACGTCGAGCCAGGTCGCGGTCGGCAGCTTGCCCTTGGTCAGCACCCAGCGCACGTCGTCGTCGAGGATCTCGGCCGCCGTACCCGGAATCGTGTCGAGGCCGGCTTCCTTCAGCTCGCTCAGCCACTCGCGCACGCTCACGCCCGCCTTCGCGGCGGCGGAGACGATCTCCATCGGGCTGAACGCGTGCACGTGCATCCCCGGCAGACGCTTCTTGATCGCGCGCACCACGTCGGCGTAGTAGGTCACCGGCAGCTTGGGGTCGATGCCGCCCTGCATGCAGACCTCGGTGGCCCCGGAGTCCCACGCCTCCTGCGCGCGGTCCGCGACTTCTTCGGCCGAGAGACGGAAAGCGTCCGCGTCACGCTCGCGCTGAGCGAAGGCGCAGAACCGGCAACCGACGTAACAGACGTTCGAGAAGTTGATGTTCCGGTTGACCACGTACGTGACGTCGTCGCCCACGACCTCGCGCCGCAGATCGTCCGCGAGACGAGTCATCTCTTCGAGCGCGTCGCCGTCCGCCGTCAACAACGCCATCGAGGCGTCGGTGTCGTCGAGCAACGCCGCCGGGTCGTTCGCGGCGATCTTCAGTCCACGTTGGACGTCTTCGGAAAGTCGTTGCGGCGCAACAGGAACCTTCAGCTCGTCCCAGTCGCCGTAGACCTCGTCGAAGTCGCCACGCCGGTCGCCCGTGCGCCCTTCGGTGTCGATCGCGGTGTTGAGGTCCGCGCGACCGTACGTGTCGAGCCCGCCGTCGGGCTCCTGCCACTCGCGGCCGATCACGGGCGCGTCCGGGTTCGCGAGGCCGTTCTCCTGTGCCAGCGCGGAAACGTGCGCGGTGAGCCGGGTGTCGATCCACTGCCCCGCCGCCGCGCGGACGTAGCGCGGGTAGACGTTGAGCCGCTCCTGCAGGCTGAAACCGGCCTCACGCGTGATGTCGACGAGCTTGTCGACCTGCGGCCACGGCTTCTCGGGGTTCACGTGGTCGGGCGTGATCGGCGAGACGCCGCCCCAGTCGTCGACGCCCGCGCGCAGCATCAGGTCGAACTCGCCGCCGACCAGGTTCGGCGGTGCCTGCACGCTCACGGTCGACGGCATCACCAGGCGTGCAACGGCAATCGTCGCCGCGAGCTCGGTCAGGTCGGCGTCGGGCATGCCGCGCATCGCCGTGTCCGGCTTGGCGCGGAAGTTCTGGATGATCACTTCCTGGATGTGCCCGTACTGCTTGGCGATCTGACGCATCGCGAGCAACGACTCCGCGCGCTCGGCGATGGTCTCGCCGATGCCGATCAGGATCCCGGTGGTGAACGGGACGTTCACGCGGCCGGCGTCGGTCAGCACCCGCAGCCGGACAGCGGGGTCCTTGTCCGGGCTGCCGTAGTGCGGGCCGCCCTTCTCGCTCCACAGCCGTTCGGCCGTGGTCTCGAGCATCATGCCCATGCTGGACGCCACGGGCCGCAGCCGCGTCAGCTCCTCCCAGCTCAGCACGCCGGGGTTCAGGTGCGGCAGCAGACCGGTTTCCTCAAGCACCGCGATGGCACTGGCCCGCACGTAGTCCAAAGTGGACTCAAAGCCGCGTGCCTCCAGCCACTCCTTCGCGGCGGGCCAGCGGTCCTCCGGCCGGTCGCCGAGCGTGAACAGCGCTTCCTTGCACCCTGCCGCGGCGCCCTTGCGCGCGATCTCCAGCACCTCGTCGCGTTCGAGGAACGCGGCGGGCACCTTGTGCGGCACGGTCGCGAACGTGCAGTAGTGACATCGGTCCCTGCACAGCCTCGTCAGCGGGATGAACACCGACCGGCTGTACGTGACGACCCCGGGACGCCCCTCAGCGAGCAGGTGCGCGTCCCGCACCCTGCCCGCCGACGCCAACAGCGCGTCCAGGTCCTCCCCGCGCGCATGCAGCAACACGGCCGCTTCAGTCGCGTCGAGCACAGCACCGTCAGCGGCCCGGCGCAGCGCACGCCTCATGGCCGCCGCGCTCGGCCGGGGCTGCGGTGCGGTTATCGAGATGTCCACTGCCACGTCAACGACCTTAGGCCGCCGAAATTCCTGATCACCGTGCGCAGGGTGTGGGACATCCCATATCACCGCACGCTGACCAGCAGTTCCGTGTTCCGGTCCAGCGGCGTGCCCAGCGGGTTCGTCCGCGAGTGGATGTCGTTGTAGGTGAACTCCCGGCAGAGGCTCGCCAACGCCGTGTCGGACCTGTCGTCGTAGTCGACCCGGTACGGCGCATCCGCCTCCAGAAGGGTCGTGAACAGCGACAACGTGCCGTCCCCGTTGTCCGCGACCTCGATCACACGGGCGTGCTGCGGGTAGTCGACGTGCGCGGCGGTGTTGATCTCCCAGAAGCTCCGGCTCGGCGTGTCGTGCCGGTGCGGCGTGATCACGTTGCGGTGCGTGTGCCCGTTCACCCACGCCAGCACGTTCGGGAACCGTTGCAACAAGTTGACCAACGCGTCGCCGTTCATGCGCGGATCCAACGGCCGGCGCTTGTCCGGCAGGACGTTGCCCATCGTCGTGCTCGTGTGGTGGCTGAAGAGCACGAACAGCTCGTCAGTGACGTTCTGCCGTGTGGGCCTGCCCAGCCAGTCGTAGTAGAGCGAGCTGTTGCGCCTGAGGGTCTTCTCGATCCAGTTGAGCTGGTGCAGCCCGATCGAGCCCGTCGAGAACCCAGCGAGGTTCGTGGTGTCCATGCTGATGCCGGTGACGCCAGGCGCCATCCGGAACGTGTAGAACACGTCGACGCCGTCCGCGTTCGCCTCCGTGTAGCCGTGCCCACCCGACGGCAGGTGCTTGCGCACGAACTCGCCGGTGTCGAACAGCCGTCGTCGACTATCAGGCGTCACGGTCCGGACGACGCCGCCGCTCGCGAGGATGGCAAGCGCTTCAGGGATCGCCTTGGGGTCGTTGAACGCCTGCGCGACCTTCGCGTTCTGCACGGGGTCGCCGAACCCGACGATCTTCTTGCGCCCGGTGTACCAGCTGTCGAGCAGCCCGTCCGGCAGCGCGCCGACCACGCTGTCGTCGTGGTTGCCGATCGTGGAGTACCAGGGAATGTTCAGGCCGGGGCTGCTGAACTCCCGCACCGCCGCGTCGAGAAGTCCTTGCAGCTGAGGGAATCCGGCGGCCTTGTAGTCGTCGCTGCCGCTGAGGTCGGGCTGCCAGAACGTCTTGATGCCCGCGTTCTGCACGCCCTCGTACCGGGAATCGCCGGTGTTCGGCGTGATCCGGCCGCCGTTGAGGACCGTGAGGAACCAGTCGAGCTCGATGTCCTCGTGGTTGTCGGTGTTGTCACCGGTCGTCATGAGGAAGTCGAACGGCCGACCGGTCAACGGACCGTTCCTGACCGCGTTGACCCGCTTGACCAGCGACGTCGAGCCCTGCGTGGTGAGAGCCTCCTGCGGCCGGTGCGCACTGGACCCCATGATCGGGTGCAGATACTCGAACCGGAGCGGACTCTGGGCGTCGCAGATGTGCATGTCGCTGAACTGCACGAAGCTGGTCAACGCCTGGCGCCGGGCCTCCCGGCCCACCTTGGCCTGGACGAGGTCGTTGCGCACGACCGTCGGCCAGCCAGGGCCCGCCGCGAGCCTGCGGTAGCCGCTCGCGCCGATGGGCGTGGCCGTGGTGTCGAGCGTGGTGCCTGCGGTCGACGCGAACGCCTGGGTGTCGAGGAGTGGCACGCCTGCGGCGCCCACGCCCATCGCCAGCAGGAACGAACGCCGATTGAAACCCGTCATGAGCGCCCCCGATTCATCGATGCTGAATCGTGTTCATGTTCAGGGAGCGCGCAGGTGAAATCGAGCCGTCAGGCGGGGGACAAGAGCGATAAAGGCTGGTCGGGCTGGGTCAGTCGGAGTAGACGACGGCGCTCAGCCCAGCCCCGCGAGCAACTGCCGAAGCTGCTCCTCGAGCTGTGGCCGCTTCTCGGTGAGCACCTGCCACACCAGAGCGTCGTCCACGCTGGCGTAGCCGTGAATCAGGATGTTGCGGAAGGCGACAATGCGACGCAGGTCAGGGATCGACGCGGCCAGGTTCGGATCAACCTTCGACAGGTTGTTGAGCGCCTCGCCGGTGATCTCGAACTGCCGCTCGACGGCTGACCGCAGCATCGCGTCGGCAAGGTAGTCCGTGAAGGTCTTGCCGCTGCTGAACTCGGCCATCAACTCGGTGGCGCGGAGGGCATCCCACAAGTACGTCCGTGGATCACGCCGCATACAGAGTTTCCTTGGTCTCCATGACCTGCTGCCGGAAGTACGGATTGCGGATGCTGGTGCTGACGACCAGGTCGACAGGCCTGCCCAGGATCCGCTCCAGCCCTTCCTTCAACGCGAAGTAGGTGCCGAAGTGATCGAAATCGTTCCCGACCTCGAAGTCGACGAGGATGTCCACGTCACTGGTCGCCACGTCGAACGAGTCGCCAACGGCTGATCCGAACACGTCGAGCCGCCGGACGCCCAGCGCCCTGCACAGGTCCTCGATCTCGGCCAGATTGGCAGCCACGATCTCGTGCACCCTCATCACCTCCTCGGCACGATTGTGCCTGATCTCCGACGCCGGGTCAGTCCGAGTAGACGACGGTGACCGGCGCGTGGTCCGACCAGCGCTCCGCGTAAGTCGCCGCCCGCTCCACCACCGCGGACTGAGCCCGAGCAGCCAGCCCGTCCGTCGCCACCTGGTAGTCGATCCGCCAGCCCGAGTCGTTGTCGAACGCCTTGCCGCGGTACGACCACCACGAGTACGGCCCGACGGCATCGGGGTGCAGCGAGCGCATCACGTCCGTGTACCCGGAGGCGAACACCGACGACATCCACTCGCGCTCGTAAGGCAGGAAGCCAGATGACTTCTGGTTCGTCTTCCACGCTTTCAGGTCTTCGGCGCGGTGCGCGATGTTCCAGTCACCACACACGAGCACCTCACGGCCCGATACGGCTGCCTTCTCTCGCAGCGACACCAGGTAAGGCAGGAAGGCTGCCAGGAAGCGGTCCTTTTCGTCCTGCTTCTCGGTGCCCACGTCTCCGGAGGGCAGGTACAGGGACGCCACGACGACGTCCGGCAGTTCGATCTCCAGGTAGCGGCCGCTCGACTCGAACTCGGAGGTTCCGAACCCCACACGCACCGATGACGGTTCGACGCGCGAGAGGATGCCGACGCCTGCACGGCCCTTCAGTGACGACGGGGCGTACACGCCGTGCCAGCCGGAGGGTGAATGCACGTCCAGAGCGAGCTCAGCGGGTTCGGCGCGGACTTCCTGCAGGCACACCACGTCCGCGGAGGAGGCTGCGAGCCACTCGAGGTAGCCCTTCTTGGCGGCGGCGCGCAGGCCGTTGACGTTGATCGTGGAGACCGTGAGCACGACCGGGGAGCCTACTTGGAGGCCAGGCCCCAGGGCTTCGGGTACTCGGCGTTGCAACCCGCGCAGTGTGCGGTGAGGTCGAGGTAGCCGACGAGCGTGGCCATCTCGTCGCGGGGCAGGGCTAGCTGGCGCTGGCCGTCGATCTCGGTGTAGAGGCCCTGCCACTCGGGGTCGCAGGAGCACTGCGTGACGCCTCTCGACCGGCCCCACCGAAACATGTTCCGCAGCATGCCCGCAAGTTTGCCACACGCCACCGAAGTCGTTGACCAATGCAAAGCGCGAGTTCGGCGAGAACGAAAGACTCACGGCGACCCCTTGAGCGTGCGGATCCGCATGGGCCAAATTCGAAGCGGGCCCAGGAAATCTCCCCGAAGCACGAAAAGCATCAAGGAGAAGAAATGAACGCGATCAAGGGTGTTCTCGTCGGTCTCGCCGCCACCGCCGTGCTCTTCGGGGGTGCCGCCCAGGCTGTGGCCACGCCGGCCGCGAGCCAGTCGGCCGAGGCCGCGGCGAACGTGACCGGCGAGGTCGTCGCGGTCGTCAAGGGCAAGTCCATCAAGGTGAAGGTCGACGCCTCCACGACGGTGGACGTGGACTACAACGTCGTGCAGACCATCATCTCGGGTGACCTGAAGGTCGGCGCGACGGTGGAGGTGAAGGGCAAGAAGGTCGGCGCCACGATCTTCGCCTCGGGCATCATCGTTCTCAAGTAGGACTGGTAGAAAAGGCCGGCGCCGCCCTCACGCGCCGGCCTTTTCCAATGCCGCGGCCAGATCGCGCCGGCCGGTAATGCCCAGTTTGCGATACGCGCGGGTGAGGTGCAGTTCGACGGCTCGGGGCGTGACGAACAGTTCCGCCGCGATTTGCCGGTTGGTCAGGCCCAGCACCGCGCGCCGCACGACGTGGTCCTCCTGCGAGGTGAGCACCGAACCCGACGGCACTCGCGCGGGACGACCGCCGGCGGCACGCAGTTCGCGGGCCGCGACGCCCATCAGCGGGATCGCGCCACACCGTTTCGCCATGTCGTGGCCCTGCCGCAACGCCGCCAGTGCTTCCGGGCCGCGGCCCAGTGCACGCAACAGCACGCCCCAGTCGACCAACGCCCGCGCCAACTCCAGCCGGGCCGGGGTGGTGCGCAGTGTCGACACGGCTTCCTCCAGCAACCCCACATCTCCCGCCACCACGCCGGACACCCGCAGAGCGACGCCGATCGGCACGGCGAGGCCCCAGTCGCGCGCCAGTTCCAGCTCCTGGGCAACCAGCCGCAACGCCTGGTCCCGCTCCCCCAACGCCAAGTGCGCCAACGCCGCATGCGAGCGCCACGGCTGCAACGACGGGTTGCGCGCGCCGCGTCGTTCCATCCGGGCGCCGCAGGAGAGGTGGTCGCGCAACGCCGAGACGGGGTCGCCCAGAGCCATGTGCAGACGGCCGCGCTGATGCAGAAGTGCCTGGTAGTGCGAATACTCGGGCAGGTCGCCGTCGAACGAGCGTTCGCGCACGAGACGACGCGCTGATGTCGTGTCGCCGGTGTCCACCCACGCGCCGACCAGCCCGGCCACGGAGGCGACCACGTTGCCGTCCTGGTTGGCGCCCAACGCATCGAGCCGCGTCAGCGAGGTCATGCCAAACCGTTCCGCATCGGACAACGCGCCCAGCCGCCGCGCCACGTGACAACGCAGTCCCTGCACCAGAGCGGCGCACACGGCGAGATCGCGTTCGGACGTCACCTTCAGCGCCTCTTCGCACTGCCGGTCCGCCAGCTCGTACTCGTCGATGCCGATCAACGCCACGATCAGGTGCGCGAACGAGAACTGGTCGATCAGGTCTCGCCCGATCTGCAGCGGCAACGAGGCCTGCACCCGCCGCCGCGTCTCCCCGAGGTTCGCGCCGATCGTCGCGCCCCGACAGGCCAGCAGCGTGTTCAGGAACCGCTCGTTGCGCGCCGAAGTCATCCGCGAGCCCAGCAACCGCGCGATCCGCGTCTCCACCTCACCGGAGAAGAACGACTCCTCCAGCCCCAGCGACAACGCGTACAAATCCAGTCGCTGAGCCAAATCCGCGTCCACGCCGGACACCCGCGCGATCACCGACTCGACCTTCGCGACCGCGTCCCGGTACAGCCGCCGTCCCGCGAGGTCGTAGGCGAGCAGCAACGCCATCCGTCCCTCTGCCAGCACGTCCATCGACGCGCTGGCCGCCTTGTTCAACGACGCCAGGGCCGCGCCCGGATCGACCAGCGACTGCGCCTCGCTCAGCTCGACCAGCACCTCGCCGCGCAGGTCGTCCGGCAGCGGCTCGCGCAAAAGCCTGCGCAGGCACGCGATCGCTCTGTCCGAAGTGGACCGCCGGGCGGCGGCCCTCAGCACGTCCCGCACCCAGTCCTCACCGATCGGCGCGGCCTCCAGCAGGTGCGCCGCGACGACGTCGACCGGCGCCTGGTCGTCGTGCCGGAACCGCGCCGCCCGCGCGTGGATCGCCGCCCTGTCCAGCGCGGTGGTGCTCTGCGCCAACGTCGCCAGCACCATCGGCACGCCCGCGAAACCCAAGCCGCTCAGCGTCCGTGACGCCTCGACCGCCTCCGCCGCCGACAGACCGGCCGCCGCACCAGCCAGCCCCAGGTCCGCCTCGCCGAGCACCGCGAACGACCGCGCCAGCGCCACGACCCGAGAACCTGCCTGCGCAAGCCGTGCCACCAGCTCGCCGGCCCGTTCGCCCAGGTCACGAGGGCGCAGGCCGAGGAGATACGGGTTGCCGCAGGTGGCCACGCGCCACTCGGCGACCACCTCGTCGGTGACGCCGGAGGCGAACAACGCCCGCAGGAACCGGGCACAGGCGAGCTGATCAAGACCAGCGAGACGGACACGCACGGCATCGCCGACCACCTCGCGCAGCAACGGCTTCGCGTCTGCGGCGAGCCCCCGCGTCACCACGACCGCGACCGGCAGCTCACCCAGCCGTCTGCGCAGGTAGGAGAGGAAGTTCAGGGACGGGGCATCGGCCTGCTCCACGTCGTCGATGGCGAGCAGGACCGGAGAATCCAGCGAGATCTCACGCACCAGCCGGTGCAACCGGTGCATGGCCGCCTGGTCGGCGCCTCCGTCGAGGATCTCGTCGGCCTCGCTCTCGAAGAGCTGGGCGGCCACACCGAACCGGAACCCCGACTCCGAGACGGAACACTGCGCCCGGAAGACCTCGAAACCCAGCTCACGGGCCATCCGCACGGTCTCGGACAACACCGACGTCTTGCCCATGCCCACGCGGCCCTCGACGCACACCACCGAAGGAGCGCCTGCGAGCGCCTCCTCCAGCGCCCCGCGGACAGCTGTCAGCTCACGCTTGCGGTCGGACACCACGGAACTCGTGACCGCCACCGGATACGTCCCTTCGCCGCACGCACTTCGAACACGTGGCGGCGCGTTCCGGCTGACCGCGCTAGGCCAGCCGGATCAATCCTAGGGAGGGCGACCTGGCCTGGAAAGGGCTCACCGGACCGGGAAACACCTGGAATTTTCGCTACTTGCAGGTCGAGTCGCTGGTCAGTGCGACGAACTGCTGGCTCACCCAGCGCCGGTCACTCAGCATGCGGTACCCGTTCTCGACCCGCGCCTGCGCGTCGGCGACCGCGTCACGCGGCATGGTCGAGACGATCGGCTGCATGTCACCCGGCCCCGATCGGACGTTGAGGATGTCCGCTGTCACCGTGATCTTGCAGACCCCCGCCGTGCTCTCGTTGCCGCCGATCGGTTTGCCGCCGTTCACCAGGAACATCACCCCGGCGACGCCCAGCACGCCCAACACGATCAATCCCCTGACCGGTACACCCAACATCGCGCTGCCTCCGACTGACCGCTAATGCCCAGACCTGGAGATATAGCGGCTGGAGGTCCCGTGTGGAGGGCTCGGCGCGGCAACCACCCGCAAGAGGAACCGACCGGGTGACGCGCAACGAGAAGGGCCACCCCGGCGTGACCGGGGTGGCCCTTTCGACTGCGTGAATCAGGCGAGGATCAGAACGACGCCATCTTCTTCTTGAGGTTCTCGTCGAGCGCGGCGAGGAAGTCCTCGGTGGTCAGCCACGCCTGGTCCTTGCTGATCAGCAGGGCCAGGTCCTTGGTCATCTGACCGGCCTCGACGGTCTCGATCACGACCTCCTCGAGCGCCTCGGCGAAGCGGATCACCTCGGGGGTGTTGTCCAGCTTGCCGCGGTGCATGAGGCCACGGGTCCACGCGTAGATCGACGCGATGGGGTTCGTGGAGGTCGGCTTGCCGGCCTGGTGCTGGCGGAAGTGACGCGTCACGGTGCCGTGCGCGGCCTCGGCCTCGACCGTCTTGCCGTCCGGCGTCATCAGGACCGACGTCATCAGGCCGAGCGAGCCGAAGCCCTGCGCGACCGTGTCGGACTGGACGTCACCGTCGTAGTTCTTGCACGCCCAGACGTAGCCGCCCTCCCACTTCATGGCCGCGGCGACCATGTCGTCGATGAGGCGGTGCTCGTAGGTGAGGCCCTTGGCGTCGAACTCCGCCTTGAACTCCTCGTTGAACACGCGCTCGAAGATGTCCTTGAAGGCGCCGTCGTAGGCCTTCAGGATCGTGTTCTTCGTCGACATGTAGACGGGGTAGCCCCGCTGCAGGCCGTAGGAGAACGAGGCGCGGGCGAAGTCCTCGATGGACTTGTTGTAGTTGTACATGCCCATCGCCACACCGCCCTCCGCCGGGAACTCGGTGACGACGTGCTCGATCGGGTCCGAGCCGTCCTCCGGCTGGAACGTGATCGTGAGCTTGCCGGCGCCGGGCACCTTGAAGTTGGTGGCCTTGTACTGGTCACCGTGCGCGTGACGGCCGATGATGATCGGCTTCGTCCAGCCCGGCACCAGCCGCGGGACGTTCGAGATGATGATCGGCTCGCGGAAGACGACACCGCCGAGGATGTTGCGGATCGTGCCGTTCGGCGAGACCCACATCTTCTTCAGGCCGAACTCCTCGACGCGCGCCTCATCAGGGGTGATGGTGGCGCACTTGACGCCGACGCCGTGCTTCTTGATGGCGTTCGCGGCGTCGATCGTGACCTGGTCGTCGGTGGCGTCCCGGTGCTCGATGCCCAGGTCGTAGTACTCCAGAGTGACGTCCAGGTACGGGTGGATCAGCTTGTCCTTGATGAACTGCCAGATGATCCGGGTCATCTCGTCGCCGTCGAGTTCGACGACGGTGCCCTGAACCTTGATCTTGCCCATAATCCTGGGCGCTCCTCTCGCGACGATGCAAGCAGGACAAGCGTACTGGTAAATCGCCGTCCTGTGCCTGCGACCCTGGTTACATCGATTCAACTGGCGCCCAGCACTGCGCCATTGGTGTGAACCGTAGTCCTCTCGCCCACTGGTCACCACGAGAGAGGGCCCCACCTGGCAGGAGTCGATCTTCTTCGCCGTTGAACGAGTTTCGCTCCGGCGGCGTTCAAGCAACGACTACTGTCAGCACGGTCGGGTGATCATCAGAAAGGGCGTAAGTGTCAACTGGGCCAACACATGCGATGAGCGGGCTGCTCGCCTGGAGCGCCGTCACCGCGATCGCGTCAACTCACCCGATCGGCCAGCTTTCGCCGCAGAGCTGGGCCGTTGGTGCGGTTCTCGCCACTGGCGCGGCACTTCTGCCCGACCTGGACCACCCCGGATCGACCATCTCGCGCACGTTCGGAGCACTGAGCAGCGGGCTGTCCGCCGGCATCAACACGTTGAGCAGCTTCGTTTACCGGACAACGCGCCTGAAAAGAGACTCCAAGCGAGACGGCGGACATCGCGGTCTCACGCACACGCTCGTCTTCGCGATGTTCGCCGCCGTCTTCACCGCCGCGGTCATTCAGAACAGCCAGAAGTGGGCGCTGCCCGTGCTGATGTTCGTGTTCGCCGGACTGGCGGTGCGCGGCATCATGAACGACTGGTGCCCCAAGCAGGACGCGCTGCTGATCACCGTGGTGTCGGCGGGGATCACCTGGGCGATGATCGCGTGGACCGCACAGACGGACGCTTCCGCGGCGGCGTGCGGGATCGCGGTCGGCATCGGGTGTTTCGCGCACTACATCGGTGACGCGATCACCGAGCAGGGCTGCCCGATCCTGTGGCCGATCCCGATCATGGGCAAGACGTGGTTCCCGGTGGCGCCGCCGAAGATCATGCGGATGAAGACCGGCGGCGTGGTCGAGATGGCGATCGTCGGGCCGATCGTGACGATCCTGTCGATCTGGCTGGGTCTCGCGGCGTTGCAGGGGACGGGCGCGTTGCCGTTCCTGGACTGGGTGGACCTGCTTCCGATCTAGTTCATTTCGCGTCCACCTCCACCACACCCGATCGGCCTAGCCTCCACGGACCCCGACCCGTCGCGTGGAGGTTCAGCCATGTCCGAAGTAGCCCGCAGACGCTTTCTCCAGGGGGCGGGCGTGCTGGGTGTGGCGGGAGCGCTGGGCACCGGTACCGCCTCGGCGACCAACCGCTACCAGTGGCTTTCCGGCGACCACCACGCACACACGCAGTACTCGTACGACGGCATGTACACCATCGAGCAGCAGATCCGTGGTGCGTTGCGGCACGGCACGGACTGGCTCGTGATCACCGACCACGGCCACGCGTCGCACGAGGCGCACTCCGTCGAGGCGACGGCGGCGGACATCAAGCGCGCCCAGCGGAAGTTCCCGCAGTTGCTGCTGTGGCACGGGATGGAGTGGAACGTTCCCGGAGCCGAGCACGCGACGGTGTTCTTCGAGGACTGCCGTGACGAGGCCGGCGTGCTGCGCGACTTCGAGCGGCAGTTCGACTGGCGGCTCAACGGCCAGGAAGCGTCGAACCCCGCCAACGAGCGCAAGGCGCTGGACGCGGTCCGGTGGCTCCAGACCAAGATCCGCAACGGCACGATGAAGTCCGCGCTGGTGTTCGTGAACCACCCGATGCGCAACGGCCGGGTGGCGCCCCACGAGCTCCGCGCCCTGCGTGACCTGGCTCCCGACATCGTTGTCGGCATGGAGGGCGCGCCCGGAGCGCAGGGGGACGGCGACCCGTTGCGCGGTCCCGGCGGCCACCGCGGCGGGTACGCGAACAGCCCCGGCTCGAACTCCTACGCGCCCTATCCGCCCGAGGCCTACAGGACCTACGGCGGCTTCGACTGGATGACAGCGAAGGTCGGCGGCGTCTGGGACTCGCTGCTCGCCGAGGGGCTCGGCTGGTGGATCACGTCGAACTCCGACTCGCACTTCAACTCGCGCGACACGATCGTCCGAGTGCCGGAGCCGGGCGACCAGTTCGACCTGACCGGCAAGCACCTCGACGCGATCGAGGGCGGCGTGCCCCAGGTTCTGCCGCCCTACGTCGACTTCTTCCCCGGCGAGTTCTCCCGGACCGTCGTCGGCGCCACCCGGCGGACGCGGGGCGCGGTGATGGAGGGCTTGAGGGCAGGCCGAGCGTGGGTTTCGCACGGCGGGCTGGTAGATGATCTTCAATTCCACGTTTACGCATCCGGCGGAACCGCGACGATGGGCGGCCGCCTGCGGGTGCGTCGCGGCTCGGACGTGACCGTGCTGGTCAAGGCACGTCTGGCAACTCGCCCCAACAGCGCGGGTTTCGTGCCACGATTGAGCCGTTTGGACCTCATCAAGGGCGCGGTAACCGGACGATCATCATCTGAAACGTTGGCCACGCCACATGTGAAGGTCGAGCGATCCTACGAGCCGCGCTGGCACTATGCGGTCTTCACGCACACGTTCCGCAACGTCCGGGAGCCTTTTTACCTCCGGTTGCGCGGAACCGACGGCAACCGCGGCGCGTTCGAACCGCAGGCGGACACACCGGGAGCCGCGAACCCGTGGGAGGACCTGTGGTGCTACACCAACCCGATCTTCGTGGAGGTCAGGTGACCAGCACCTTCGTCGGCATCGACGCCGGCTATGAAAACCGCTGGGAAGCGGAGAAGATCGCGTTGGAGCTGCACGACACAGTGCTGACCACGGCCCGAACGGTCGTGGTGCACGAGGTCGACAGCCACTTCGCGATGTCCTTCCTCCTGCCAGTGCCCCCGTCGGACGCAGTGGTGAACTCACTGGTCGCCCAGGGTTTCGGCGTCTCCGTACGCGGCGCGTTCTCAGCACGTCAGGTAGGCCCGGAGGCGCTTCGAGTAGGCGCCTCCACTGCTGCCGAGGCCCATCAACACCGCCGCGAGGGACGCGCTCTGCGGTACCAAGGCCAACGGTCGTTGCGCGGCCGTCACGGCGTCTCGGACATCCTGGCGTTCACGGCCATCGAGGTCGTTTTACCGCGCGGCACGCACACCGTCGACACGCGCGGGAACCTGACCCCGTTCTTCCGCGACGGCAAGTTGGTGCTGGTCATCGACTAGATTTCGGGGTGTGCGTGACATCGCTGTCTTCAGTGGTTCTGCCCATCCCGACCTCGCCGCCGAGATCTGCCGGCACGTCGGCGTGGACCTGTCCCCCAGCCGCCTGACGCGGTTCGCGAACGACTGCCTCGAGGTGCAGTTGCAGGCGAACTGCCGCGAGCGGGACGTGTTCCTGATCCAGCCGCTGGTGCCGCCGGTGCAGGAACACCTCGTCGAACTGCTGCTGATGCTGGACGCCGCCCGTGGCGCCTCCGCCGCGCGCACGACCGTGGTGTTGCCGCACTACGCCTACGCACGTTCGGACAAGAAGGACGCGCCGCGGATCTCGATCGGCGGACGCCTGGTCGCCGACCTGATGGTGGCCGCCGGGGCCTCGCGAGTGCTGGCGATGACGTTGCACTCGCCGCAGGTGCACGGGTTCTTCTCGGTGCCCGTCGACCACCTGCACGCGCTGCGCGAGTTGGCCGCGCACTTCTCGGCCTACGACCTGTCGAACACCGTTGTGGTGTCACCGGATCTCGGCAACGCCAAGGAAGCCGCGCACTTCGCCCGGATCTTGGGGCTGCCGGTCGCGGCTGGGGCGAAGCAGCGGTTCGCCGACGACAAGGTGCAGATCCAGACCGTGATCGGCGAGGTGGCCGGGCGCGACGTGATCGTGCTGGACGACGAGATCGCCAAGGGGTCGACGGTGATCGAGTTGCTGGACAAGCTGCGGGAGCGCGGGGCCGGGCCGATCCGGGTCGCGTGCACGCACGGATTGTTCTCTTCTGGGGCGCTGGAACGGTTGCAGGCCTTCGACGACGTGCTGGAGATCGTTGCGACGAACACGGTGCCGATTCCGGATTCGAAGGTCGTGCCGAAGTTGAAGGTGTTGTCGATCGCGCCGGCGATGGCGGAGGCGATGCGGCGGATCAACGTCGGGGAGTCGGTGTCGACGCTGTTCGAGGCACCCTGACCTACTCCAGGTGCGCCAGCGCCGTGATCAACCGCTCCGCGACGTCCGCCGGCCCCGGCATCTTGCGCACCACGGCCCGTTGGTGCGCAAGGCCGTGCAGCCCGAGCCACAACGCGACCGCATCGCCGTAGAGGTCGTCGCTCCCGTGCGCGATCCCGGCTTCCACGCACGCGCCGAGCACCTCGGCGAGCAGCGTCAACGCCTCCGCGCCCAGTGAGTCCAGGTCGGCATCGGTGATCGAGGTGTCGTCGACGGACGGGGTCCACAGGCCGCCGAACATGATCCGGTAGCGCTGCGGGTGCAGCAACGCCAGGTCCAGGTAGGCGTTGCACACCGCGAAGAGGCGCGTTCGGGCGTCCGGGCCGGCGTTCTGGTCGGCTTCGCGCAGTGCGCAGGCGAGTGCGTCCATCTCCTGCTGGACGACCGCCAGCATGATCGACGGCTGGTCCGCGAAGTGCGCGTAGATCGACGGGGCCGCGATGCCGGCCTTGCGGGCCACCGAGCGCAGGGTCACCGCGCGTTCGTCGCCGCCCTCGTCCAGCAGCGCCAACGCCGCGGCGATGATCTCCTCGCGCAGTTTCCCGCCCTCACCCCGGCGGTTGCGCCTGCGTGGCTCCGTGTTCGTCACGGTCGTAACCATACACCTGAAAGTTTATGGGTGTTAGGTCTTGCACTCATAGACTTACGGGCGTTAGCTTATGGCCGTAAGCACAGCGACCTGAGGAGCCAGAGATGAACGCCACCACCGCCACCACCCGCGTCACCGAGATCGTGCTGCCGGGCGTGGTCGAGCCCGTCGGCCTGCAGGTTCAGGTCCGCGACCTGGCCGCGCCGGGTGCGGGTCAGGTCGTCCTGCGGATGGACGCGACCGGCGTTTCGTTCGCCGAGCAGCAGATGCGCCTGGGCAAGTACTACGACCAGCCCGCGTTCCCGTTCGTGCCCGGTTACGACGTGGTCGGCACGGTTGTCGCGACCGGTGACGGGGTGGATCGCGACCTGCGCGGCCACCGGTTCGCCGCGGTCACCAAGGTCGGCGGGTGGGCGAGCCACCTGATCGTCGAGGCGGCGGATCTGGTGCCGGTACCGGACGGCGTGGACGCGGCCGCCGCCGAGACCGTGGTCGTCAACGGCGTCACGGCGTGGCAGATGATGTACCGCACCGCGAAGGTCGAGCGGGGCGACACGATCGTGGTGCTCGGCGCGAACGGCGGGGTCGGGTCGACGCTCGTCCAGCTCGCGAAGCACGCGGGCATCAAGGTCATCGGCACGGCTTCCGCCCGCCACCACGACGCGGTGCGCGAGCTCGGCGCGATTCCCGTCGACTACCGCGACCCGCACATGTACGACCGGATCCGCGAGATCGCGCCGGACGGGGTCGACGCCGTGTTCGACCACGTCGGTGGCGCCGGCCTGATGGAGTCGTGGAAGTTGCTGCGCCGGGGCGGTGCGCTGGTCAACTACGGTTCGGCCGCGACGAAGGACGAGCCGGGCAACGCGATGCTGCCGGTGCTGAAGCTGTTCGGGCGCCTCATGCTGTGGAACGTCCTGCCCAACGGCAAGCGCGCCGGGTTCTACAACTTCTGGGCCGGCAAGCGTTTCCGTGCCGCCGCGTTCCGTGCGCGGTTGAGCGAGGACCTCACGCAGGTGCTCCGCCTGGTCGGCGCCGGTGCGCTCACGCCGCAGATCGCCGCGCGCATCCCGTTGCCGGAGGCCGCCGCCGCGCTCGCGCTGGCCGAGTCGCGCACGGTGCTGGGCAAGGTCGTCATCGTTCCGGAGCCGTGAGCAGGCCCGGCTGCCGTCAGGCCATCGTGGCGGCGGCGACCGGCCTGGTCGACCAGGACCGCGCCGTGACGCTGCGGGCCGTGTCCCGCGCGGCGGACGTCCCCACGTCGTCGATCTACCAGTACTTCCCCGATCCACCAGCGATCCTGCTGGCCGTGTGCCACGAGGCCTTCCACGAACTCGAAGCCGCCGTTCTCGGTGCGGCCGGCGCCTACGCGGCAGGCCTCGCCTACCTGGACTTCGCCGTCGCACACCCCCGCCGCTACCGCGTGATGTTCGGTGCGGCCGATCTCTCCGAACCGGCACTGCGGTTGTTCACCCGAGTCCTCGCCGACTCCGATCGCGCCATGACGTTGTGGCTGGGCCTGCACGGTCTCGCCGATCAACGCGCGTCAGTCCGCCGCTCGTCGCAGTTCACCGTCCTCGCACCGCGCCTGATCACTTCACTCATCTGACTTCCGGAGGTCCCCATGAACGCCACCGCGATCCGCTCGGCCATCGCCGCGCCGGCCGATGAGGTCGACAACCGCGCCGCCTACCTGGGTTTCGCGTTCGCCTACGTGTTCGGCCACGGCGCCGCGCTGCTCTCCAAATCCGGCCTGGTCGTCATGCCGTTCTGGTTGCCGATCGGGTTGCTCGCCACCGGCCTCGTCGCCGGCACGGTCTTCGCCATGACCGCGTCGTCACGTGCCCAGCGGGCCGCCTCGGAGTCGCGGCGACGAGCCGAGAAGCTCGTCGGCACTGCCTGGGTCACCGGTTTCGCCGCGCTGGCGCTGGCGGTCACCGGCCTGAGCACGGTGTTCGACAAACCCGAGCTGCAGACCGTGTTGTGGCCGGCCGGGTCGACCATCGTCGTCGGCCTGATCTACATCGCCGAAGGCGCCATCCGCGGCAACGCGTTGCACTACAACCTGGGCACCTGGCTCATGCTGGTCGCGGCGGCGACGTTGTTCGTCCCCGGAGCCGGTTTCTTCGGCGTGCTGGCGGTGCTGGGCGGCGCGGCCTACCTGCTGGCGGCGTTCCTGGAGCCACGCCGGTTGGCTTCCCTTGCCAGGTAAGGGTTCTAGAGCTGCACTCGCACCGTGACACGACCTTTGTCGTCACGGTGCGATGTCGCGTGTCCGGTCTTTGCGCCGCCATCCAGGTCAAGGGTGAGCGGACCGCCTTCGCCGTTGAAGTTGCGCCACCAGGTCTTGGCGTCCGGCATCATCACGCGGATCTCGACGACGTCACCTTTGCGTTGGTAGCCAACGGGTGTGGTGAACGTTCGGCCCGACTTCCGCCCCGTGTAGGTCACCACGGTGATCCCTTTGCGCATGAGCTTCCCGACGAGCGGCGCGTCACGCAGTCCGACCATCCACTTGTTGACCGTGCGCACCATCGGCCCCTGAACTCTCATGCTTCTCAACGTAGCCTCACAAGTGGAGACCCCCGTCCACTTGAGGCGAAGTGAGATGAAGTGACCGCTGAACCGTCTCAGATGCGTGTCGACGCGCGGGAGAACCGCGCGCGAGTGCTGGCCGTGGCGCGGGAACTGTTCGCGCAACGCGGGCTGGAGGTGCCGATGGCCGCGATCGCCCGTCGTGCGGGAGTCGGCGTCGCCACCCTGTACCGCCGCTTCCCCACCAAGGAAGCGCTGGTCGTGGAGGCCTTCACCGAGCAGTTCGCCGTCTGCCAGGCCGTGATCGAGGAAGCGCTGACGGACCCGGACCCGTGGCGCGGGTTCCGCACGGTGATCGAGAAGGTGTGCCTGCTGCAGGCCACCGATCGCGGGTTCACGGCGGCGTTCGTCGCGTCGTTCCCCGACATGCACTCCGAGGTCCGAGGCCGGACGTGGCAGGCGTTCACCACGTTGGTCGAACGGGCGAAGGACAGCGGGCAGCTGCGGCCCGACTTCTCACCACACGACCTGACGCTGCTGCTCGTGGCCAACGGCGGCCTCGCCGGCATGCCGGTCGAGGTCGCCGTGGCCGCGTCGAAACGGCTGGTCGCCTACCTGCTGGAGTCGTTCCGGAGCGGCACGGACGCGCTACCGCCGGCCGTGCCGCTCAGCCTGGACCTCGTCCTGAGCTAGCCGGGATGGGCGCCGACGGTGTCGCGGATCATCGCGCCCAGGTCGGTGGACGCCGAACGCGCGCAGTGGGCGCAGCAGAAGAAGCGGCCCTCCACCTCCACGCCGTGCCCGATCACGCGGCAGTCGCAGTGTTCGCAGCGCGGTGCGAGGCGTTGGATCGCGCACTCGAAGCTGTCGAACGTGTGCACGCCGCCGCCGACGGTGCGCACCTCGAAGGCCATCCAGTACTCGTTGCCACAGACGTCACAGGTCGCCATGCGCGGAAGACTGCGGCAGGTCAGTCAGGTCGGCAACTTGAGGCGTCGAGTTGCGCGACCAGAGTCTTCGGGGCAATCACCCGATAGGCGTCCTCGACGAGGTCCGCGATCACGTCCCAGTCCACCTCGACGTCCAGGTACACGCCGAGCCAGCCGCGGTGGCCCACGTAGGGCGGGCGGAAGTACCGCCCGGGGTCTTGGGCGACCAGAGTGGCCTGCACGTCGGGACCTGCCGCGCACCAGAACGCCACGCGGTCGTCGTGGTGCTGGTTGGCCGACATCACGAAGGTCTTCTTGCCGCGCACGAACCAGGTGGGCTCGCCGTGGCTCAGCCGTTCGGTGACCTCTGGCAGCGCCAGGCAGAGGCGGCGGAGGTGTTCGAATGCGTCCACCCGGACATCCTGTGCCCTCGGGGGTCAAGCTTTTGGCAAGAACCCTGCAAGGCGGTGCGGCCAGCATTTCGGTCGCGACGGAACTGCTGGCCACCGCGGCTGCGACCGCCGGCCTTTCGATCGCGCTGCTCGGCGGTGTCAGGTCGGTGCGACCGCCGCACCGGCCGAGGCTCCGATCTCGGCCGCCGCCACGTGCAGCGGAGCGGGCTGCGACGGCAAGGACCCGTACGACAGCGGCTGCGGGGGCCGGTCGCAAGGCGAGCGCGAAGGGCACGTTCATCCTGTACTACTCCAGCACGTGCAAGACGAACTGGATCGAGACGCCGAACTTCGCCGGCGGCACCCCCAACCTGGAGATGACGGTCTGGGACCAGGGGCGGGGCAAGACCGTCCGCTTCACCGCGAAACCCACGGCCGGCCGGCACTACGGCAACATGGTCGAGCGGCTGCTGATCTCGTGAAACCCGTGGCCGGACGCGACGTCCGGCCACGGGTTTCGAGCTTCAGACTCAGCCGGTGCCGGCCCGCACCGCGCTGATCAGCTCGCCGTTGGTCGTGTCACCGGAGAGTTCCCAGAAGAACACGCCCCCCATGTTCTGACCGCTGGCCCACGAGATCTTGCTGCGGATCGTGGCCGGGGTGTCGTAGCTCCACCACTGGCTGCCGCACTTGGCGTACGCCGTGCCCGCGACGGTTCCGTTGGCCGGGCAACGTCCCTTGAGCACCTTGTAGTCCTCGATGCCGGCCTCGTACGTGCCGGGTGCGGCACCGGTCGCCGTGCCGCCGGGCGCCGACTGGGTGACACCTGTCCAGCCGCGACCGTAGAAACCGAGGCCCAGCAACATCTTGTTGGCTGGAATGCCCTTGCTCTTGAGCTTCTGGATCGCCGCGTCGGTGTTGAATCCCGCCGTCGGGATGCCGGGGTAGGACGTGAGCGGCGAGTGCGGCGCGGTCGGGCCCTGGGCCGCCCAGGCGCCGAAGAAGTCGTACGTCATCGGGTTGTACCAGTTCACGTACTGCGCGGCGCCGGCGTAGTCCGCCTTGTCGATCTTGCCGCCGTTCGACCCGTCCGCGGTGATCGCGGCGGTCACGAGGTTGCTGCTGCCGAAGCGGTTGCGAACGGCCTGCATCAGCACCTTGAACGAGTTGAAACCGCTGGTGTCACAGGTGAGCCCGCACGCGTTGGGGTACTCCCAGTCGATGTCGATGCCGTCGAACACGTCCGCCCAGCGCGGGTCCTCGACGAGCTTGTAGCAGGAGTCCGCGAACGCCGCCGCCGCGCTCGGGCTGCTCGCCGCCGCCGGGAAGCCGCCGGACCAGGTCCAGCCGCCGAAGGAGAACAGGACCTTGAGGTTCGGGTTCAGCTTCTTCAGCTTGCGCAGCTGGTTGAAGTTGCCGCGCAACGCACCCGCGTCCCAGGTGTCCGACGTACCGTCCACAGAGGACGCCGCGTCGTAGAACTTGTCGTAGTCCGCGTAGGTGTCACCGAGCACGCAACGGCCGCCGGACACGTTGCCGAACGCGTAGTTGATGTGCGTGAGCTTGCTGGCGGAGCCGGACGTGCGGATGTTCTTGACGTGGTAGTTGCGCTGGTAGACGCCCCACTGCACGAAGTAGCCCACGACGCGCTTGGTGATCGCCTGGGCTCCGACGTCGGACTGCGGTGCGGCTTGCGAGGCTGGTGCCGCGAGAGTGGCTGCCGTTAACAGGGCTGTCGCGGCCGCGATGATTCTGCGCCTGAACATGCGGTCTCCTCGATGGGTGACAGGCGCGGCGGCGCTTCCCCAAGCTAGGTGGACTAGACCACTGCCGTCAACAGGTGAACCAGGGCCAGAACCTGGCCGTACGAGGAGGAGGGAAGGCGAGAAGGGCGAGATGTTGAGCGGGACCGGCCGGATTCGAACCGGCGTTCTCCCTCCGTGCCGGAGGGCGCGTCGACCACTGCGCTACAGGCCCCAACGCACTGCCTGTTCCACACTAGTCGGCGAACTGCGGGCCGTATGCCCTGCGAAAGTGTTGGACCCAATAAGGTTCGTGCATCAACCTCGGACTGGACGGTGTCGTGCCAGGGATCGACTACTACGAGTTGCTCGGTGTCAGCCGGGGCGCCAGTGCCTCGGAGATCAAGTCGGCGTACCGCTCACTCGCCAAGGTCATGCACCCCGACGCGGGTGGGACGTCTGGCGGCTTCCGCATGCTCCAGGAGGCCTACGAGACGCTGAAGGACCCGGTCCGGCGCGCCGACTACGACCGCCCCGCGGTGGTGGTGCCGCCGGTCGTTCGTCCGCAGGCACGCCCGCGACCTCGTCGAACGGGCCGTACCGGCAAGCTGCGCGACTTCGGTGACGACCCGAACTACACGCCGCCACGCCCCCGCGTCGACCTCGGCGTGATGGACTGGTGGAACCGCATCGACCTCGGCGCGCGCGTCCGCTACGTCCCCGCCGCGGGCCTCGGCCACGCCCCGGCGGCCGCCGCGATCGGCGGGTGGTTCGTCCTGCTCATCCCGTTGGCGCTGCCGTTGTCCCCGCTCCTGCTGGCCGTCTGGCTACCGCTGGTGGCGGGCGCCGGTTACGCCGCGTTCCGACTGGTGCGTCGCTACATCGTGACCTCGAGGGCCGAACGGGCGTTCGCGGGTGAGTACGACGGGAACACCATTTTCGGCCGTACGGGTGAAAACAGACGCGAACGGCTGACCGCCGGACTGCTGACGGAGTACCTCACCCAGCTACCGGGCGTGCGGATCTTCCACGGCCTCGCCTGGCCGGGTTCCGTCTTCACCGACGTCGACCACGCGCTGCTCTGCGGACGCCGCCTGGTCCTGATCGAGTCGAAGTCCTGGCTGCCCGGCCACTACTACTGCGACGAGGACGGCGAACTCTGGCGCAACGGCCACCCGTTCCGCGGCGGCGGCTCACAACTCCTCGAAGGCGTGGAACGCTTCGCCGAAGTCCTGCCCTGGCTGGAGATCCGCGGCGCGCTGATCATCTACCCGAGTCGCACCGGCGAGGTCACCTGCGACGACGACCTCGACTTCGAGGTGCCGCCGATGACCCCGGAGCAGTTCGTGCGCGAGATCGGCGACTGGCTGGCCGACGACCCTGCCACCGTGGACCGCGAGGCGCTGCGCGTGCTGGTGCGCCAGGTGGTGTCCGAGGTCCGGGTGGCCGGCGCCTAGTTCCCGCAGGCCCGTTCCCGGTCGACCCGCCGCGTCCCGCCGCACAGGCTCGTCTCGACCTTCCTGTCGGACGCGTCGCCCGTGGCGAAGACCAGGTAGTCCTTGCCCACCACGAGCTTCGCCCCGCACGAGGCGCTGCTCATCTCGGTGATGACGCTGACGTACCGCGGCACGTCCCCCTTGCGTTCCTTGGAGACGACCACCCGATAACGCACCTTCTGGTCCGGCTCGTCGGACTTCGCCAGGATCCGGCCCTGGAACACGTGGTCGGCCCTGGCGAACGCCTGCTCCTCGGTGGCCGGCACGCAACTGCAGGCGTGCGCGGTGCCCGTGAACACGGCCGTCATGCCGGCTATGAGCGCGGCGGCGAAGAACAGTCCGACCGTGCGTGTCATGCGAAAACCCCCTGATCAGCACCCCTTCGGTGCTGAGGAGACGGGGTGCACGCGGTGTGCGGTTGCACCCCGTTCCACTCAGCGGTCTGCGAGCAGGTCAAGCCGGCACACGGCCCGTTCGACGTCGGCCGCCCTGCACTGCGCCCGGTAGAGCGCCAGCGCGGCTCCCCAGCACGACTTCGCCCACGCGATCCTGCCCATCGCGGCGTAGGTCTCACCGAGCTGCGCGAGCGTGTCCGCCTCCGCGTAGCTGTTGCCCAGCTCGCGGCGGATGGTGAGCGCACTTTCGTGGTACGCCATCGCACACGCGTGGTCGCCGGCAGCTCCGGCCAGCATGCCGAGGGCGTTGAACGCGGCGGCCTTGCCCGGCGCGTACCCATGCTCCCGGAACACGACCAGCGCGTCCTCCGCGGACGTCCAGGCCAGCACCTGATTGTTCAGCTTGCCCGCGAACGACCCCATGAGGATCAACGCCCACCCTTCACGCAACGACGCCCCGGCCTCGCGGTAGAGCCGCAACGCCTCGTTCGCGTGCCGCAGAGCCCGTTCGACGTCTCCCTGCTTGCTCGCCGCGTGTGCCGACGCGTGGTGCACCTCCGCCAGCTTGTGCGGATCACCGAGCTCACCAGCCAGCACCAAGGCCTGGTCGAGCTGCTCGAACGCCTCGTCGTGCCGCATCAGCCTCGAGTACGCGAAGCCCAGCATCTGGCGCACGAGCACCTTCGGCCGCAGCTCGACCGACTCGCGCACCGCGACGGACGCGGCCTGCCACGCCAGCAGATCGTCGTGCAGATGCCCCCGCCACCAGTGGTAGCCGTGCAGCGCCCAGGCCAGCTGCCACACCACGTCACCGCTCGCGGTCTGTTGCGCCGCAACGATGTTCCGGTGCTCGACGTCGAACCACTCGACAGCCTCGTTCTGCGAGGAGAACTCCAGCGGCACGCACCCCGGCGCAGGCGGCCTGCGCACGACCTCCTCGCTGTCGGGGTCGAGCAGCACATCACCGCGACGCGCCGTGTGCAGGTAGAAGTCCACCAACCTGCGCATCGCGAGGTGCCGCGACTCGTCCCGCTGCGCCAGTTCCTCCGCGTAGAGCTGCACCAGATCGTGCATGCGGTAGCGCCCCGGCATGTGCTCGTGCACGAGCGAAACCCGTTCCAGGGCACGAAGAACCCCCGCCGCCTGCCGCTGCGGCAGACCCGCGAGACTCGCCACCGCCGCCAGACTGATGTCCGCGCCGCCGGCCAGACCGAGCAAGCGGAAGACCACCGCCTCCTCCGGCAGCAGCGCCTCGTACGACCACGACAACACCGCGGACAGACTCGTGACCCCGTCACCGTCGTCGAACGCATCCAGCCGGGTCGTCGTGTTCGCCAACTCGTCGACCAGCCCCGCCAACGGAAACGACGGGTGCGCCGTCGCCCTGCTCGCGACCAGGCTCAACGCCAAAGGCAATCCCGCACAACACGCGATCAGGTCGTCGGCGGCCTCAGCCTCCTCCGCCACCCGCTGCGCACCGATGAGCGTGCTCAGCAACTCCCGCGCCTCCGCCTCCGACAACACATCGAGCGTGACCGACCGAGCACCATGACTCCGCACGAGCCCCGCGAGCCGATCCCGGCTCGTCACGATCACCACGCACGTCGGACTTCCCGGCAACAAGGGCGCGGCCTGCGCCGTGTCGCGCGCGTTGTCGAGCACGATGAGCATCCGCCGGCCCGCCACCAGACTCCGGTACAGGCCGAACTGCGCCCCGGCGTCCACCGGGATGCGATCAGCGGCGATCCCGAACGCATCGATAAACCCGCGCACCGCCGTGTTCAATGACAAAGGCTGGCCACTTGCGTCCCGCCCGCGCAGGTCGACGAACAACTGCCCGTCCGGAAATAGTTCGAGATTACGGTGCGCCCAGTACAAGGCCAGCCACGTCTTACCGATACCACCGGTACCGGCCAACGCGGAAACCACCACCGCAGTCCCGTCCCGCACCGCCTCGTCCATTGCCTCGGCCAGCAACTCAAGTTCCTGATCACGCCCAACACACATGAACGGCGCAGGTGGCAACTGCTGCGGCACCGGTGTGACCTGCTCAGACGCATGTACGTGCACATCCCCTCGAATGGAGCCGGCCTGCACCACCGACCCCTTCACGCCCCCTTCGACCCTGTTCTCATGCGTCATGAAATCAAGAGGAAAAATCCCCCACTCACAACGAGCCCCCTCGTTCCGTCACATCAACTTGGAATATGGGCAAATACCCGCCCCATGAACACAGAGTGGCCCGGCGACTCCACTTGGGATTGCTACTGCGGCGTACGTACCGCTGTGGTCGACGAGCGGTAAGCCCACTTCGTTCGGGCCTATATGAAAGGCCGAACTTCCGCCACGCCCACGACGCCGCTACGACAGGCGCCGGATACGGGTCACGTGACACCATCCGTCACATGAATCGCACGTTGTGCCTCGCGCAGAACCCCGACGCGGACGCACTCCTCGCGTCGGACATGTTCGCCCTGCTGACCGGAATGCTGCTGGACCAGCACACTGCTTGATGAATGACAGACCTCGTCGCAGTAGTGCAGCGTTTGCTACATCTAGAAGGTAGCAAACGCTGCAGGCGTGTAGCGTTTGCTACATGGAACGTGTGGAGGCTCTTCAAGTCGTCGGCGACATCGCTGCTGATCAGTGGGGCCTGTTCACGACGCAACAGGCAGAAGCCGCAGGAGTGCACCGCACAACCCTGACGAGACTGGCCTCGGCGGGGCTCGTCGATCATGTATCACGTGGCGTCCACCTCGTCGTTGCAGCAGGAACGCCGAGCCACATCGACGAGAAGGCAGCCTGGCTCCGTCTCGCCCCTTCCCGACGAGGTTGGGAGCGCCGTCCCACAGACTCGGACAACGGAGTTTTCTCGCACAGCACCGCCTGTGTCCTACACGAACTCGGGGACGTCCCGGCGCCCGCAGTCGAGATCACCGTGCCGCGACGACGGACCACTCGCATTGCAGGCGTACGACTGCATCGTGGCGATCTTTCAGAAACAGAGATCACCACCACCAGGGATGGTCTGCCCGTAACGACAGTCGAACGCACGATCAAAGATCTGCTGGCTGCTCATGTCGATGGGGGGCACATTGGCGGAGTGCTTCACGACGCGATGCGCCACAGCCTTGTTGACGTAGATCGCCTCATACCCGCCGCCGCGACATACGCACTCACTTACGGCGTCGGTCGACCTGATGGGCGCCTCCTCCTCCAACATCTGCTGGACCAAGCGGGCACCGGAACATCCATCAACGACCGATCAGCGCAGGCGCAACCTGCGCAGGCCACAGTTGAAGCTTTGGATGCGACGACGCAAGTCCAAACAGTTGCTTCTCAACTCGCCGCGCTGGACCAGCCGCAACTGAGGACGCTGAGAGCGGCGGTAACAACGCTGATCCAGGAGCCCGACAGGAACAAGTCTGAGACGGGAACGGACGAATGACCTACGCATCACCTCAAGCGCTGAGCCGCGCGCTTCGAGATCGCGCGAAACGTGAAGCCGCGAGCACTGGCACAAGTCCTGGCGATCTGCTCAACAGGTTCTACTTCGAGCGACTCCTCGCCAGGGTCTTCCACCACGATCCCGATGGCTGGCTGCTCAAAGGCGGCCAAGCGATGCTGGTGCGCTACCGCGATGTCCGCCACAGCCGGGACATCGATCTGTGCCGCCCAGGCGCCGCCGACCTGGGTGAAGCTGTGGAGGCAATCCGCAAAGCCGCCGCACTCGACCTCGGCGACTTCGTTCGTTACGACTACCGAGAACGCACCGAGATCACGGGGAGCCGCCCGACCACTCGCGTCTCGTTCAAGATCCTGGTGGGGCCGCGGACAGAGGGAGTCGTCAGCGTTGACCTGGTCGTGCACTCACCACTGCACGGAACTCCCGAACCGCGAAGGCTGGAGCCATCGGTCCCCGTCGAATGGCCAGACGACTGGCCTGTCGTCAAGCTGTACCCGCTCATCGCTCACGTGGCAGACAAAGTGTGTGCGCTTTACGAACGGCACAACGGGAGAGCATCCACGAGATATCGCGACCTCGTGGACTTGGTCCTCATCGCTCTGCGCGAATCCATACATGGCCGGGAACTGCAGGCCGCTATCAGCCATGAGCACAACCGACGGCGTGATGCCGGCACTGATCTTGAGCTACCCGCGGTGTTCACGGTGCCGGAGCCAACGTCGTGGGCCATCGGCTACGAACACGAAGCCGGCAATCTCGATGCGCTGGCGAGCTGTCGAACACTCTCGCAAGCCACCGAGTTGATGGACCGGTTCCTCAGCCCGTTGCTCGCAGCATCGGATCCGGGTCGATGGTCTGCGACCGAGCAACGTTGGAACAGAAGCGTTTAGGCACGGGCCAGCATCGTGCCAGACCGCTACCGGCGATCTTCCGAATGACGTGTCATCCTTTCAGCCATGACCCGCACGTTGTGCCTCGCGCAGAACCCCGACGCGGACGCACTCCTCGCGTCGGACATGTTCGCGCTCTTGCTCGGCATGATGCTGGACCAGCAGATTCCGATGGAGAAGGCGTTCTCCGGCCCCAAGGTCCTCGCAGACCGCATGGACGGCCTGGACGTGCACCGCATCGCCGAGGCCGATCCAGAGGCCTTCGCCACGATCATGGCCACGCCGCCCGCCGTGCACCGGTTCCCCGGCAGCATGGCCAAGCGGGTGCAGGCGCTGTCGCAGTTCGTCGTCGAGCAGTACGACGGGGACGTCACGCGGATCTGGGCCGACGGGGACGGGGCCGCGGTGCTCAAGCGGCTCAAGGCGTTGCCCGGGTTCGGGGAGCAGAAGGCCAAGATCTTCCTGGCACTTTTGGGCAAACAGTTCGGCATCACGCCGGACGGGTGGCGTGAGGCCGCCGGGCACTACGGCGACCAGGGAAGCCGTCGTAGCGTGGCTGATGTGACCGATCAGAAGTCGTTGCTCGAGGTGCGGGACTTCAAGAAAGCCGCGAAGGCCGCGGCCAAGGCGAAGTAGCGCCGAGGTTGACCGTCTGGTCCACTGGACGTCCGCCGCCAGCCCGAACGAGGTGCGATCTCGCCTCGTGAGAGAAGGGGCGGTTCACGTTGCGCATCAAGGCGATTGGCGTTTTCACGGTCCTCGCGCTGGGCCTGACGATCGGCTCTGCTGACGCTGCCACCACGTGGCCTGGCGACTCCGCCACCAGGACGGCCGACGGCACGAGCGTTTTCGGCAAGAACCTCAGCGGGTTGTCGTTCGAGAGCGCCGGTGTGGTGTGGGCGGTGAAGAACGGGCCGTCGACGCTGTACCGGCTCGTGCCGAACGGCAGCGCGTGGAAGGTCGACCAGAAGCGGTCGCTGCGGTTCAGGAACGGGCAGGGCGACCCTGATGCCGAAGGGGTTGTGAGCACGCCGGACGGGCTCTTCGTCGTCACGGAGCGGGACAACTACAACGGTGACGTCAGTGCGCCGATGGTGTTGAAGATCGGCGGCGGGAGCAACGCCGCGGCGGAGTGGAAGTTGCCGGGGATGCCGTCGGTCGGCCCCAACGACGGGCCCGAGGCCATTTCGTGGGTGCCGGACTCCTTCCTCACCGCGCAGAAGTTCAAGGACGACACCGGGAAGCTGTACGACCCCGCCGACTACCCCGCGCACGGGAGCGGGTTGTTCGCGGTCGGGCTCGAGGCGACCGGCGGGATCTTCCTGTACGCGTTGCAGGACGGCGGGGCGAAGCTGGTCGCGAAGTTCGCGAGCGGGCAGGCGCAGGTGATGGACCTGGAGTTCGAGAACAACCGGCTCTGGGCGACCTGCGACAGCAACTGCGGCGGCAGGGCCACCACGCTCGCGATCAGCGACGGGAAGTTCAAGGTCACGGCCACGTACGACCGGCCGGCCAAGCTGCCGAACGTGAACCTCGAAGGCTTTGCGATCTCGCCGAGCTGCGTCAACGGCAAGAAGGTCGTGTTGTGGTCGGACGACGACAACACGGAGAAGCACGCGCTTAGGAGTGGTTCGCTGAACTGCACGGCCTAAAGGGGAATTGTCGGGGTGCGGAACTATGCTGCCGCGCGTGACCGCACCCCGCATTCCCGGCCTGTCGGACCTGAGACCTTTGGGCGCGGGCGGGTTCGCCACCGTCTACCGCGCCCATCAGGCGCAGCTCGGCCGGGACGTCGCGGTGAAGATCGACAACCGGGTGCTGGCCGACGAGCGCGACAGGAGAAGGTTCCTCCGCGAGGCGCACGCGGCGGCCAAGTTGTCCGGGCATCCGCACGTCGTCGGGGTGCACGACGCGAACATCACCGCTCAGGGCACGCCGTACATGGTCATGGAGCTGTGCACGGGTGGGTCGCTCGCGGACCAGCTGGACGAGCGCGGGCCGTTGCACCACGAGCAGGTGCGCGATCTCGGCATCAAGCTCGCGGACGCGCTGGCCGCGGCACATCAGGAAGGTGTGCTGCACCGGGACATCAAGCCCGGCAACATCCTCGTCGACCGCTACGGCACGCCGAAGCTGGCCGACTTCGGGCTCGCGGCGCTGCTGGACGCGCAGGGCGGCAGCACGGTCACGCGTGACGCCCTGAGCCCCAGCTACGCGCCGCCGGAAGCGTTCGCGATGGCGGAGCCCACGCCGCAGGCCGACGTCTACTCGCTCGCCGCGACGCTCTACACGTTGCTCGCGGGCAAGCCGCCGCGTCCGGTGCCGTGGCCGATCAGCAGCTTCGACCAGCTCGGCGAGATCCTGCGCAGGCCGATCAACGCGGTCGACGGGGTGCCGCCGGCGCTGCACGACATCCTGGCGAGGGCCCTGCACCCGGACGCGAACCTGCGCACGCCCAGTGCCGCACAGCTTCGTGACGAGCTGCGCGATCCGATGCGCCAGCCCACCGTGCCGGTCAGTCCCCCGCCGCGCAAGCGCAAGGTCTGGCCGTTGGCCGCCGCCGCCGGACTTGTCGTCGCGATCGGCGCGGGTGTGCTGGCGTGGAACTTCCTCGGCAACGAAACAGCAGGTGCCCAAGGCCCTGGACCGGCGACGACGCAGCCGGGCGGCGCCGAGGACATCCCGCCGTTCCTCAAGAAGTGCGACGGCGGGTTCTGCATCGACCAGTCGACCTGTTTCCGCGGGATCACCACTGTCGGCGGTCAGGCCGCCACCGCGCGGAAAGTCGGCGACTGCGCGACGGAGCACTACTGGGAGGCGTTCGGCGGCGGCTGGTTGTCCGGGGAGATCCCGGAGGTCGACTCCGACGAGCTGCTGGCCTCGGCCGAGGTCAAGAACGTCTGCACGCCCGCGGCGATGAAGGCCAACACGCGCCCGACGGTCGACACCTCGGCGTGGGAGATCACCGCTGTCGGGTTCAAGGACGGCACGCGCAACTACTTCCTCTGCCTCGGCGCGGAGCCGGACGCGGGCGAGGTCGTGACCAGCGCCTTCGGGTCGGGTTAAATCCACTTGCGACGGTCACTAACGTAGAACGACGTGCGTGTCCACGCCGATTTGATCATTGCCGGCTTCCGAAGGTATTCGACCTACCGACAAGCGATGCTGGCCGGAATGACCACGAACGTGGTCTTCGGCCTGCTGCGACTCGCCATCATCTCCGCCGCGATCACCGCGGCGAACGGCAAGATCGCTGACTACGACATCGCTGCAACGAACACGTACGTCTGGATCGGGCAGGGGCTGCTCGGGTTCGTCCTGTTGTGGGGGAACAACGAGCTCGCCGAGCGCGTGCGATCCGGTGACGTAGTGGTAGACCTCTATCGGCCGTGGCATCTTCAGGGCGCCCTCCTCGCGCAGGACATCGGGCGCGGCGGTTTCGCCTTCGTGACGAGGCTCGCGCCGCCGATGGCGTTCGGCATGCTGCTGTTCCCGTTCCAGTTCCCCGAGAACCCGCTGCGGTGGCCGCTGTTCCTGCTCAGCGCCACGATCGCGCTGGTGATCAGCTTCGGGGTGCGGTTCCTGGTGGAGGCCAGCGCGTTCTGGCTGCTGGACAACCGCGGGGTGTACGGGTTCTGGAACGTCTCCTCCGGCCTGCTGTGCGGGTTGACGGTGCCCATCTCGTTCTTCCCCGAGTGGGCCAGGGACGCGCTGTGGATGTCGCCGTTCCCGGCGCTGCTGCAGGCGCCGATCGACGTGTTCCTCGGGCACGGCAGTGCCGCGAAACTCCTGCTGTACCAGGCGTTCTGGGCTGTGGTGGTGCTCGCGATCGGGCATTTCGCGTTGCAACGCGCGGTGCGCAAGGTGGTGGTGCAGGGTGGCTGACCTGATCTACCCCAAGCTCATCGGCGCGCGGCTCAAGAGCCAGCTGACCTACCGAGCCTCGTTCGCGATCGACTTCCTGTCGCAGGTGCTGGCGCAGTCCTACGAGCTGATCGTCATCCTGGTGCTGTTCAGCCAGGTCAACGCGCTGGGCGGGTTCACCAAGAACGAAGTGCTGCTGATGTACGCGTTCGCGGGCGCGGCGTTCGGGGTCGCGGACCTGTTCGCCGGGCAGCTCGACAACCTGCCGACGTACATCCGCACCGGCACTTTCGACGTGCTGCTGATGCGGCCGCTCGGGACGTTGCCGCAGATCATGTGCTCCGACATCCGGCTGCGCAGGATCGGACGCATCACCGGCGCGCTCGCCGTCATGGCGTACGCGTTGTCGCACGTCTCGATCGAGTGGTCGGCGGCGAAGGTCGCGCTGACGATCTTGACGCCGATCGCCGGCGCGGTGATCTACAGCGCGGTCTGGGTCGTGGCCTGCTCGGTCTGCTTCTGGATCGTCGAGGGGCGCGAGTTCGCCAACGCGGTCACCTACGGCAGCAACGCCTTCACGTCGTACCCGATCAACGTCTACTCCGCGCCGCTGCGCTGGGTGATGGCGTTCATCGTGCCGGGGGCGTTCGTCGCGTACTACCCGAGCCTCGCGCTGCTCGGAAGAGAAGATCCGCTCGGCCTTCCTGGCTGGGTCGGCTGGACATCACCGCTCGTCGCGGCACTGGCAGCCGCGGTTGCCGGGCTCGTGTGGCGGTTCGCGGTCAGGCACTATCGGGGAACGGGATCATGATCGAGGTCAGGGAGCTCCGCAGGGAGTTCAAGGTCGCCACGTCGAAAGGCTTGCGGCGCAACTACAAGACCGTGACGGCGGTCGACGGCGTCACCTTCGAGGTCAAGGCGGGCGAAGCCGTCGGCTACGTCGGGCCGAACGGCGCGGGCAAGTCCACGACGATCAAGATGCTGACCGGGATCCTGGTGCCCACCAGCGGCCACATCCGGGTCAACGGCGTGGATCCGTCCAAGGAACGCCGCGATCTCGCGAAACGCATCGGCGTGGTGTTCGGCCAGCGCAGCCAGCTCTGGTGGGACCTGCCGCTCCAGGACAGCTTCGACCTGCTCAAGTCCATCTACCGCGTGTCGGCCGAGGACTACCGGACACGGCTCGACGAGTGCGTCGAGCTCCTTGGTCTGCAAGAGCTTCTGATCACCCCGGTGCGGCAGCTCTCGCTGGGGCAACGGATGCGCGGCGAGATCACCGCCGCTCTCCTGCACGCGCCGGAACTGCTGGTGCTCGACGAACCGACCATCGGCCTGGACCTGGAGTCGAAGGAACGCCTCAGGGAGTTCCTGGCGGACATCAACGTCCGGCGCGGCACCACGCTCCTGCTCACCACGCACGACCTGGACGACATCGAGCGCCTCTGCCCGCGGCTGATGGTGATCGACCACGGCCGGGTGCTCGCCGACGGTCCGCTGGAGGAACTGCGGGCAGAGGTCACGCCGGAACGCGAGCTCGTGATCGACCTCCGGGAACCCGGACCAGCGCCGGACGTCCCTGGAGTAACGGCGGTGCGCAGCGAGGCCAACGGGTTGCGGCACCACCTCACGTTCAGGAGAGCGGAGATGACGGCGGCCCAGTTGATCACTCAGGTGGTGCGGCAGGTGGAGGTCCACGACCTCGCCGTCGTGGAGCCGGAAATCGACGACGTCATCAGGAAGCTCTACCAACGCCAGGTCGATCAAGAAGTGCATCGGTAGAGTCGTGAACAACACAAACGGACACATCGGGCAAGAGGAGAGCGAATGCGCCTAGTTGGACCGCTGGTTGCGGCTGTCATCGCGTTGGGCAGCTTGACGGCGTGCGACACGATCCAGGGCGTCAGCGACACCGCGGACAAGGTGAAGCTGTGCGCTGACGCGATCTCGCTGCTGGGCTTCTCGCCGGACCTGAGCGACCCGCAGAAGGCACTGGAGGACACCCAGGCCAAGGCGAAGGAGCTCGAGACCCTCGCGAACTCCGCGCCTGACGAGCAGGTGAAGAAGGCTCTCGAAGAAGCCGCCAACGGCATGCAGAACGTCAACTCCGCGGCGGACTGGGTGACGAAGAAGGCCGACCTCGTCGCGAAGGTTTCCTCGGCTTGCGGCGGATGAGCACTTGAGCCCTGTTGCGCACCTCCGGTGTCGGCTTAGGCTTTAACGCGTTCATCGCCAAGCCTCACGCCGCACACCGGAGGTGTTGCAGCATCATGCAAGCAACAGTTGGTGACAGGCTCCACGTTCACAGCCGCTCGATCGGCCTCGAGGAGCGCCTGGGCGAGATCCTCGAAGTACGCGGAAGCGACGGCCAGCCGCCGTACCTGGTCCGCTTCAACGACGGCCACGAGGGCCTGGTGTTCCCCGGCCCCGACTGCATCGTCGAGCCGAGAGGCACCCTCTAACCCAGCACGGTCGCGATCAGCTCCTCGGCCAGCTGAGGAGTAGCTGCCGCCACGCCTGACCACCGGTGGGTCAGGTCGGGCTCGAACGTGAACGGCCTCCCGTGCAGGTCGACCAGCACACCACCCGCGGCGGGCACGGTGACCAGCGCCGTCGCGAGGTCCATGATCCGGTGCGTGTCGCTGCCCGGATCGATGAACGCGTCGACGGTGCCCTCGGCGACCAGCATCGTCTCCAGGCAGGTCGTGCACAGCACCCGGATGCGGTCGGCGCGGTTCGCGATCCGCAGCCACGCGTCCTGAGTGCCTGTCTTCGGGCGCATCAAGCACACCGACGCGCCGTCCAGCGTGGTGCGTCCGGTCGTGCGGAACGACGTAGGAACGCCCGCCAGCGCATGCCACGCACGGCCCGTGTCGAACCACGTCGTGAGGGCTTCTTTTGCCGTGCCGTCTTCAACGAGAGCACCGGCGAAGCACGAGAGAGGAACGCCGAACGCGGCGTTCGCGGACCCGTCGACCGGGTCGATGACGAGGGTGATCGAGGAACCGTTGTCGACGAACCCGGCTTCCTCGGACAGGAGGTTCACGCGATTGCGGTGGATGGACTCCAGGATCGCGTCCTCGACGATGCGATCGACGCGCATCGTCGGTGTTCCGTCGGCGCCGTCCGCCACTTCTTCGCGAAGTTCGAGGCGCGTGTGCAGTGCTCGGGCGCGTCCATACGCCGCTGACGCCGCGCGGGCGGCGTCAGCGAGCGCAGGATGCACGTCATCGGAAAGCTGTGGCTGGGGCACGTCCCATGGAATGCGCACGTGCCCCACACTGCCATGTCTCCGATCTGGCAACGATCTAGATGAGGCCGAGGCCCTTGACCGCGTCGCGCTCCTCGACCAGCTCCGCCACGGAGGCGTCGATGCGGCCGCGGGAGAACTCGTCGATCTCCAGGCCTTGGATGATCTCGTAGCTGCCGTTCGCGCACTTGACCGGGAACGACGAGATGATGCCCTCGGGCACGCCGTACGAACCGTCCGACGGGATCGCCATCGAGGTCCACTCGGTGCCGTTGACCCAGTCGTAGATGTGGTCGATGGCGGCGTTCGCGGCGGACGCGGCCGAAGACGCGCCACGGGCCTCGATGATCGCCGCGCCGCGCTTGGCGACGGTCGGGATGAAGTCGTTCTCCAGCCACGCCTGGTCGTTCACGGCCTCGGCGGCGGTCTTGCCACCGACCTTGGCGCGGAACAGGTCCGGGTACTGGGTGGCGGAGTGGTTGCCCCAGATCGTCATGTTCTCGATCTCGGTGACCGCGACGCCCAGCTTCTTGGCGAGCTGCGACAGGGCGCGGTTGTGGTCCAGCCGCGTCATCGCGGTGAAGCGCTCGCGCGGGACGTCCGGCGCGTGCTGCTGGGCGATGAGGGCGTTGGTGTTGGCCGGGTTGCCGACCACGAGAACCTTCACGTCGTCCGCGGCGCCGGCGTTGATCGCCTCACCCTGCGGCTTGAAGATTCCGCCGTTGGCCTCGAGCAGGTCGCCGCGCTCCATGCCCTTGGTGCGGGGGCGGGCGCCGACGAGCAGGGCCACGTTCACGCCGTCGAACGCGGTCTTCGCGTCGTCGGTGATCGTGATTCCCTTGAGCAGCGGGAAGGCGCAGTCGTCCAGCTCCATCGCGGTGCCCTCGGCGGCCTTGAGCGCCGGGGTGATCTCCAGCAGACGAAGGTTGACCGGGGTGTCCGGACCCAGCAGGTGGCCGGAAGCGATGCGGAAGAGCAGTGCGTAGCCGATCTGGCCGGCCGCACCGGTGACAGTGACGTTCACGGGCGTGCGGGTCATGAGCCTTCCCGAATGACGGTCTTCGTTGACTTCAGTCGGGCGGGTCGCCCGGCACCCGCACGTTACCAACACGCCGACAATGCGAGAGTGTGAGAGTGGACAACCTGGTCGAAGAGGTCGGCGAGGACTACGCCGACGCCGTGCTCCCTGGTCAGCACTGGGAGAAGAGGTCCTACACCGACTGCGACTTCACCGAAGCCGATCTCCGCGAACTCGTCACGACGGGCTGCACGTTCACCCGGTGCGACTTCACCCGGACGGATCTCGGCGAGTCGAAGCACCAGGCGACCGCGTTCCGGCAGTGCACGTTCGACCGCACCGTGCTGACGCGGGCGTCGTTCTCCTCGTGCAGCCTCATGGGCTCGAACTTCGTCGACTGCGTGCTGCGGCCGATCACCTTCACCGAGGTGGACTTCACGTTGGCATCGTTCGCGAAAGCGCCGCTGCACGGCCTGAAGCTGAGCGGGCAGCGGTTCCGCGAGACGAACCTCAGCGAGGCCGATCTGCGCAACACCGACCTGAGCAAGGCGGACCTGATCGGCGCGCGGCTGCTCGACGCCAAGCTGGAGGGCGCCGACCTGCGCGGGGCGGCGGTGGACGCGAACGGGCTCCGGCAAGCCAAGCTCGCCGGAGCCCTCATCGACATCGAGCAGGCGATCGCTTTCGCGGCCGCCTACGGACTAGTTGTGTCGTGAGGTGATGCGCACGGCGGGGTGGATGCGCACGGACATCTCTCCGTCGCCGAACTCCACCACGACATGCGACTCACCTTTTCCGGACCACACGAGCATCCGGTTCGCTCCCTCGCGGTAGAGGTCGACCACCAGCTCATCGTCTTGGAACCACTGGACCCTCAAGGAACCGACGTGCGCGTCGAACGAGACGCGCACGCCCTCCACCTGGACGGCCTTGATCCACGGCTCGTCCTCAGCCTCGGGGCTGACCCCGAACGCGTCGACGAACTCGTCGTCGGACGGCACCAGCATCAGTTGTCAGCTGATCCCGTGATCTCCACCAGCACGCCCTCGGCGACCATCTCCTCGATCGCCTTCGGCAGCAGGTAGGCCGTTCCGCCGCCCGGCTGCTCGAACCACGGCACCGCGACGCCGCTGAGCACCTCGAGCGGGCGGCGCAACCGGTACACGCGGTACGGGCGGTTGATCCACGACGGCACGAGGCTGCGTTCCGGGAACGGGGTGCCCGCCACGTAGACGAGGTTGCCGTTCTGGTCGCCGTAGCGGTCGACCTCGGTGCCCGCCGGCAGTTCGAACATCTGCTTGTGGCGGAACAACGTCAGCGGAGGCTCGCCGGCCAGCGGGCCGATCGGGAACTTCCGCTTCGACGGCTCCTCCTGGGCCACGGCCGCCGCGATCGGTGCCGGCGCGGGCGCCGAGACCTGTTGCGTGGGCGCGGCCTGAGGCGGTGCCGGAGGGACCGGCGCCTGCTGGACCGGTGCCTGCGGGACCGGCTGGGCCGGGGCCTGCGGGGCCGGTGCTTGCGGCTGGGGCATCGGCGGGCGTTGCGGCGGCACGGGACGGCGCGGCTCCTCGCGGAAGCCGTTGCTCATCGGCCGTTGTGGTGGCGGGGGTGGCGTACGCACGATCGTGCGGAAGTTGCCCAGCACCAGCTTGCCGAGCAGGTAGGCCGACGCGTCCTCGACCTTGTCGAACCGCACGGGGTTCTTGGGGCCGTGGTCGAACCAGCACACCTCCCAGCTGTCGCCGTCGAGGCGCAGCGTCCAGGTGCGGTCGGCGGGCTCGCCGATCCGGTACACGCCGTGCGGCACGCTGAGGTCGTCGAGCGCGCGGCGGGTGCCCGCGAGTTCGCGGTCCTCCTCCTGCGTGACCTGGCGCGGCGGCTTCACCGGTTCCGGCTCGGGTTCAGGCTCCGGTTCCGGCTCGTGCTCGGCCTTCGGCTCGTTGAACAGCGCGGCGTCGAACTGGGTCGTCTCCTCGACGCGAGCGGGCGCGGGCACTGGCACCGGCAACGGTGCGAGCAGCGCCGGCGCGGGCTCGGGTTCGAGCGTCTTCGGCGCCCCGAACTTGTTCTCGAACTGCGGCTTGTCCTCGAACTGCGGCTCGAAGCCCTGCTGCTCGAACGGCGCGGGTTCGAACGCGGCAGGCTCGAACGACTCCTGCTTGAACGACTCCTGCTCGTACGGCGCGGGCTCGAACGCGGCCGTGGACTCGAGTTCGTCCTCGGCCAGGTCGGGCCCGTCCTCCGCCACGGGGACGATCGGATGCTCTTCGGTGACCTCGGCCGGGCTCTCCAGCGGCTCGTCGAGGACCGGGCTCCACGCCATCGTGTCCTGCATGGCGTCGCGCGGGCGTTCCTCGGTGTCCGCGACGAGGTGGTCCGTGAGCTCCTCGTCGCGGTGGTGCGTGAGGAGCTCCGGCTCGTCCGGCCCGGCGGTCGGGATCTCGGGTGCGTCGTCAACGTCCACGACATCTTGTTCGTCGCCGGGGTCCGTTTCGTTCGGCTCCTCGGCGATCACCTCGGCGACCGGCTCCGGTTCCTCGACCTCGCTCGGGTGCGGGGCGAAGAGGTCCATGCCCGCGCCGTACGTGTCGCGCAGGCGCCTGTCGTCGACGTCGGGCACGCCGTCGGAATCAAAAACAACCCGGTAGGGCGGGCCGTCAACGGTCGGCCCCGGCAACGGCACCGCGACCGTGGCGCCCATGTCCTCAGGCTCGGGTTCCGGCTCGACCTGCGGCTGCTCGGTGGTGACCTCGACGGCCTGCTGGTCGGGGTACATCGGCTCGAAGTCGTACTCCTCGACCTCGGGCTCCTGCTCGGCGTCGAACGTCGGCGGCGTGTCGAACGTCGGCGGCGTGTCGAACTTCGGCGGCGTGACGTACTGCGTCTCGTCCGACTTCAGGTCCGGCTCGGGTTCCTGCTTGGCCTGCGGCTCCGGCGGCGACTGCAGGGCCGGCGGCACCGGCACCACGGTGCCGGGAGGCGCGGCAGGGGCGCCGAGGTTCGCGGCGGCGGCGAGCCGGGACTCCTCGGAGACCTCCGGCAGGGTGAAACCGGCGGCGCGAGCGCGTTCGACCAGCTCGGGCTCTGGTGGCACGCCGTACTTGCGCAGGTAGTAGGAGACGCCCGCGGGCCAGATCCAGGCACCGTCGGTCTGGAACCCGGACGGCACGACCGGCGGCGAGTCCGGGTGCAGCACGTCGGCGTCGAAGCCGCGTCCGGCCACGGCGACCGGAGCGTTCGACAGGTACGTGAGCAGCGGCGCGACCTCGGTCTCCGGCACCGGCGGCCGGTTGACCGACGGACGGCCACCGGGACCCGCGCCGTCGAACACGCGGACCGTGCGGAACGCCGGCGTCGGCGGGTTCAGCCGGCGGCGCAGCCAGTCCGGCACGTTCTCGTCGACCCGCGGGAAGAACCGCATCTCGTCGAAGTAGGCCTGCTGCGGAGGAGGCGTCTGCCAGCTCGGCTCCGCGCGGTCGAAGTCGAGGTTGTAGCTGGAGGGGTGATCGAGCTGGTAGCGGGCGTTCGTCCAGCTGCCCCTGCCCTCGCGGTGCATGCCGGCACGCAGCCGCGCGAACAGCGAGGCCACGTCCTGCGGCACGGCCCACGAGCGCGAGGTGCCGTCCTGCAACCGCAGTTCGGACTCCAACTCGAAGTAACGGCCGGTGGCCCGGTAGTGCGCGATGACGCTGCGCCAGTCTTCCGGGGCGGCCCGCATGAGAGTCAGGCCGATCTGCTTAACCAGAGCGTCCTGCTCTGTAGGGTTCAACGGCTTCGGCTCGGACACGCCAACATCTTCCCCCGCAACTCGCCGGATCGCACACGTCCCCCGCTACTGCGCCGAACGGTGGAGGCCCGACCATAACGCGGTGCACGGGCCTGGTTAAAGCTGATCAAGAACACCCCTGTCTCGGCTGGAGGAGCTTTTGTCACGGTCCGCGCAGGTGACCGGCGGTCTGCTGGCGGCGGTCGGAGGCGTGGCCATCGCGGTCCAGGCGCGCGTCAACGGAACGCTGGCACAGTCCTTGCACAACGGTCTGCTCGCGGCGTTGATCTCGTTCGGTGGCGGCTGGTTGGTGCTGATGGTGGTCGTCCTGTCGCGACAGTCCGGACGGGACGGGCTGGCGCGGTTGCGCGACGCGTTGAGGCAGCGGCGCATCCGGTGGTGGGAGTGCGTCGGCGGCATCAGCGGCGCGGTGCTGGTGGGCTCGCAGGGGCTCGCGGTCGCGACCATCGGTGTGGCGGTGTTCACGGTCTCGGTCGTGATCGGACAGGTCGTGAGCAGCATGGTCATCGACCGACTCGGGGTCGGGCCGGGCGAGCCGAAACCGTTCACATCCACTCGTGTCGCTGGAGCGGCCGTCGGTGTTATCGCGGTCACAGTCGCCGTGTCGCACCAGTTCACGTCGCCCGGCGCGTTGTGGCTCGCGGTGCTGCCGCTGATCGCGGGCCTGTTGATGGGCTGGCAGCAGGCGGTGAACGGGCTGGTGCGCGAGGCCGCGGCGAACTCCGTGGCGACGATCCTGGTCAACTTCACCGTGGGCACGGCCGCGTTGTCGCTGGTCAACCTGGTGGCGTGGGGCGGAGTGCCGGGCGCGTTCCCGTCGGGTTGGTGGCTCTACCTCGGCGGGTTGCTCGGCATCGTCGGGGTGGGCGGCGCGATCGTGTCCGTGCGGTTCATCGGCGTGCTGATGGTCGGGCTGTGCGGCGTGAGCGGGCAGCTCATCGGGGCTGTGCTGCTGGACGGGGTGAGCGGGCACCTGGCGTTGCCGACGGTGATCGGCGTCGTGCTGACGCTGGTGTCGGTGGGCATCGCGGCGCTGCCCAATGGGAGGATGAAGACGTGACTGCGACGCTGCTCAACGGCAAGGAAACCCGGGACGCGCTGTTCGAGGACCTGAAGGTGCGGGTCGCCGCGCTGCCGGTCCAGGTCGGTCTGGCCACCGTGCTGGTCGGCGACGACCCCGGCTCGCACTCGTACGTCAAGGGCAAGCACTCGGCGTGCGCGAAGGTCGGCATCAAGTCGATCCGCCGCGACCTGCCCGCGGAGACGACGCAGGAGGAGCTCGAGGCCGTCATCGACGAGCTGAACGCGAACCCCGAGGTCACCGCGTACATCGTCCAGCTGCCGCTGCCCAAGCACCTCGACGCGAACGCGATCCTGGAACGGATCGACCCGCGCAAGGACGGCGACGGCCTGCACCCGGTCAACCTGGGCAAGCTCGTGCTCGGCGAGGAGGCCGCGCTGCCCGCGACGCCGCGCGGCATCGTTGAGCTGCTGCGCCGCTACGACGTGCCGATCGCCGGCCAGAACGTCACCGTGGTCGGCCGCGGCGTCACCGTCGGCCGCCCGATCGGCCTGCTGCTGACCCGCCGCACCGAGAACGCCACCGTGACGCTGTGCCACACCGGCACCAAGGACCTCGCGGCCGAGGTGCGCCGGGCGGACATCGTGATCGCGGGCGCCGGCAGCGCGGGCCTGATCACCAAGGACATGGTCAAGCCGGGCGCCGCGGTGATCGACGTCGGCATCACCCGCACCGACGCGGGCCTGGTGGGCGACGTGGCCCCGGACGTCCGTGAGGTCGCTGGCTGGCTCGCCCCGATGCCCGGCGGTTCCGGCCCGATGACCGTCGCGATGCTGCTGACCAACACCGTCGAAGCCGCCGAGCGCGCCAATGCAGCGGTCTGACGCCGAGGCGCTCATGTCCGAACAGCGCTGGCGCTCCGGTCCCGGCAAGCACCTGCCGTTCGCGCTGGTGCTCGGGATCAGTGCGCTCGGGCTGGTGCGGATCTTCCAGTACCACTGGCGCCAGGGCGCGGTCCTGCTGGGCGTGTCGCTGCTGGTCGCGGCCGTGCTGCGGATCCTGGTGAGCGACGAGCAGGCGGGTCTGATCAAGATCCGCGGCCGTGGCATGGACGCGTTCCTCTACTCGACGCTGGGCATCGTGGTGATCGCCGTGGCGCTGACGATCACCGGCGGACCGCTGAGCCGTTAGTCCGGGCCGATAGCGCGGTTCACCAGGACCTCGATGAGTTCGTCGAGGTCCATCGGTGCCACGACGTCCGGCAGCGTGAGCCGTTCGTAGATCAACCCCGTCATCGCGAAGTACAGCGAGACGACGGTCATCCGGTCGCCGGGCAGCTTCGACTCCTCGTTGAACGCGACGTTGAAGTCGAGGTTGTCGGCGATCGTCTTCGTGAGCGCGGTGCGCAGGTCGGGCCGCCGGGTGGCCTCCAGCCGCAGCTCCATCATCGCCAGGTAGCAGGCCTTGTCGGCGTCGGCCCGCTTGATGATGTCGTGCATGAACTTGAGCGTGAGCTGCTTGTCCCTGGGCATGGCCAGTGACTCCGCGACCGACTCGTCGGACGGCATGAGCCGCTGGTGCACCCGTGTCGCCACCTCCGACATCAGGTCGTCGCGGTTCGCGAAGTAGTTCGACGCCGTGCCCGCGGGCACCCCCGCCTTCGCGTCGATCGCGCGGTAGGTCAGCCCTCGCGCGCCCTCCTCGGCCAGGACGTCGATCGCCGCGTCCAGCAGCTGCGCACGCCTAGCTTCGTTCTTCGCCACGCTTCCTCCTTGCAACCACTACAGCCATAGTACTACAGTTGTCGTGGTTGAACTGGTTCTGAGGGGATGATCTGCATGCGAAAGCTCGTTTACTACGTGGCCGTCACGCTGGACGGTTTCATCGCGGCGGAGGACGGGACCTTCGACGGGTTCATCTTCGAGGGCGACCACATGGCCGGCATCAACGCCCATTACCCGGAGACGCTGCCCACCCAGTTCCGCGACGCCCTCGGGTTCACGGACACGCCGAACACCAAGTTCGACACGGTGCTGATGGGCCGCCACACCTACCAGGTGCCGGGCGGGCTGGCCTCGCCCTACGCGCACCTCCGGCAGTTCGTGGTGTCGTCCTCGCTGACCGACACCCCGGACGACGTCGAGGTGATCCGCGAGGACGTGGCCGGCCGCGTGCGGGAGCTTAAGGAAGAGGACGGCCTCGACATCTGGCTGTGCGGCGGCGGCAAGCTGGCCGCCGAACTCCTGCCGCAGATCGACGCACTGCTGCTGAAGATCCACCCAGTGGTGTTCGGGCGCGGTATCCCGTTGTTCGACGGGAAAGCCGACATCACGACGTTCCAGCGCACCGATGCGCGGCTGTTCGAGAGCGGAGTTTCGTTCATGACTTACGAACGCCGTTGAATAATGATTGACGCCGAGCCAGGCCGCCCGTAATACTTGGACCACACCACGAGCCGAAGGGGAACGCCATGACGAGCCAGCCGCAGCGCCGACGCTTTAGCAGCGTCAGCTTCGCGCGACCGTCATCGCGACCGTTTTCGCAGGTGGGCTCCTTGTAGTGGCGTAGACGTCACACGCAGGGAGCCGCCCCTCGGGAAACCGAGCAGGGCGGCTCTCTCTATTCAGCGATTTTATTTTTACCCTTGTAGCTCAATGGAAAGAGTGCGGCGCTACGAACGCCGAGGTCCAGGTTCGACTCCTGGCAGGGGTGCTGACCGGTGCGAGGGAGACGGCAACCCACCTCATTTGGGATGAGGACACACCGCGTTCGACTCGCGGGCATCGGACGAAAGGCGCTTTCGGGCGCACTGATAACGCAGGACAAAGGAGGGCTGGCCGAGTGGTAAGGCACCGGATTGCTAATCCGTGGTCCGGGCAACACGCCCGGCGCGCGTTCGATCCGCGCGCCCTCCGCCGCACCCTCGTGGTCCAACGGACACGACACCGGCGTCCGAAGCCGGAGACGCAGGTTCGACTCCTGCCGGGGGTACTACGGTTGAACCGCGTCGAAGAGCTGCTTCGCCACATCGCGGGCACCTCGACGGCACTCCTCGCTGCGCGGGTCCTGCTTCTTGCCGGAGTTGTACCACGTGACCATCACCGCGTTCTCGTCGAGAAACTCCAGCCGGCAACTGGCGGCTACGCCGGCATCCGGCCAGCGGGCCTCAGACCCTGGGTGCACGCCGGTGTCCTTCACCCCGCCCGCCTGGGCGCCGTTGGTGAATGCCAGCTTCGCGCGCTCCGCGCCGGACGAGTTCTGCTGGTTCTCGTAGAGGATGACGTCCAAGGTGATCATCGGCGTGCCATCGTTCTTCGACGCGGTGAAGGTGCACGTCAGCCCGAACTCGCCTGAGCCGAGGGTCGGCTCGGCCTTCAGCGCGGGCGGCAGGCCGGGAACCTTCTGCTGGATTTCCGGACAACTCCGGAAACTCGCGGAGGCGTACTTGACCGGGCCTGGGGCCGGGGTGGTGGTCGACACCGGGGCAGTGCTGAAAGTGACAGTGGGCACCGGTGTGGCGGTGCAACCACCAGCGAGGGCCATGGTCGTGATCGTCACCCCGATGATCCGGCGTGGCCTCATCCTGTCACCGCCTGCGGCCAGGTCCCGTTCTTGAACTTGGAATCGGACATCTGGCTCATGAGGTCACGCACCTTGCTGAGCGCCTCCATGAACCGGTTGGCGATGGCCACCAGGGTCCCCAGGTACTTGCCGACGAGTTCTCCGATGGCGCCCGCCAGCGCGTCCACGGCGAACGGGATCTCGACGACGGTCGCCGCCTCGATCGCGGCTCCGACCAGCCCGCCCAGGAAGTCGGTCACCATCTGGGCCAGGTTGACCATGTACTCGACGTTGTACTTGGCGATGTCCATGAGCCACTTGCTGACCATGTCCGCCTTGGTCGCGACCGCGGTGATCGCGTCGTTCTGCACGGTGACCTTGTCCTGGTAGGCCTCGCTGGCCTCGCCCTCCCAGTCGTAGGCCAGGTGGGTCTTGGCGTGGACGAGGTTGTTCACCGGTTGCTGCACGTCGCTGAGCCAGTTGAAGGACTGCCGGATCAGCGAGATCACCGGCAGCTGGTGGTCCACGGCCGTCCTGATCAGCTTGAAGACCTTGTCCATGAACTCGCGGATCTTGTCGAGCGCGGGACGGATGACGAGCATCGCCGGGCCGAGCAGGTACCGCCAGTCGTTGATGTGGTGGACGGCCTTGTTGAAGCTGTCGGCGCAGCCACGAGCCTTGTCCTCGAGGCCGTCGAAGCACTTGTTCAGGTGTTCTTCCTGGACAGGGGCAGTCATGCGGGTGGTCAACTCCTACACGTGGTAAGTCTTGTCGAGATCGAGCTTGTTGACGCTCTCGGTCCGGTCGTACTCGTCCGCGATCTTGCGCAGGGTCGCGTCGATCTGGCCGAACTCGATACCCGCGCCCGTCAGCAGTTTTTCGATGTACGTGCGGAATTCGTTGTACTGCTTGGACTCCGCGTCGGCGTTGATCATCCCCACGCCGAGGGTCGCGAGATCGCCCACGAAGAACGCCGTCGACGCAAGCCACGCGTTCTGCACCGCTGACACGATCGGCCTGGTGTCGTCCACGCGCTTCTGCCAGATCTTGGCCTCGTCGCGGATCTTCTGAGTGACGACCTTGAAGTCATCGTTACCCATTCCAGTCCCTCGCCCTCAAGACGTTGAAATCCGAGAAGTACTCGTCGTCCGTGTCGCTGCCGCCACCACCACGGGGCTGCGCGGGAGGTCGTTCTCCCGGGTCGATCCCGAGGCCCGCCCGGACGAACATCTGCAGGGCGTCCTCGGACAGCACGGTGTCCGACGGGTTGTCCAGCGCCTGGGGGTCGCCGTGGATCGCGACCGGGCCCCCGGCGCGCACGTGCAGGGTGAGGTAGCCGAGCGGACTGCGGATGTCGGTGACCTCCAACAGCTTCGGTTGTTGCTGCTGGCGGCGGATCGCGTCGTACTGGTCGGCCATCGCGTTGATCCTGGCCGCGGTCCTGGCTTCCCACTCCTCCTGCGACAGGTCGGCGGGGTCCACGAAACCGGCGTCTGGAGCGGGTGCGGCCGGCTGGTCGGGTGGCCGGTGCGCGAACTCGACGGCGAACGCTCGCTGAACCGCGGTCACATAGGTGTTGTAGAGCGCGGCCGGAAAGTGCTCAGGCCGCAGGTGTTCGTACCAGCGCGCCCGAATTCGAACATTCGTCACCTTGCGGTCCTTGTTCACGGTGACGATGACGAATCCGCTCGGGTCCCGTGCCTCGTACGTGTCGGCGGGTTCCAGTTCACGGCCGCCGGGACGCGTGAGTTCGGCGAAATGCGCGCGCGTTCGCGGATCGTCGGGTACGTCGAGTTCGGCCAGCTCAACGTGCTCAAGCGGCACGATTCCCCCAGATGTGCTCGATGTCGCTCCTCATGGAACATAGCGGTGACCAATGGATCGCGCAGCGCAATCGAACAATCACCAAACGTTGCGGAGAGGAACTCAGCGGAAGTCGCGCGACTTCGACGGAATCCGCAGGTCGAGGTGCTGCAACCGGTCCGCCATCAGGCTGACCACGCCCTCCGCCGACTCCACCACGCCCCGCACCAGCATCGCCCCGCTGCTGCGTGCCACCCGCCGGTACCGCGCCCACAACCCCTGCGAGCACACGACGTTCACCATCCCGGTCTCGTCCTCGATGTTGAGGAACGTGACCCCGCCCGCGGTCGCCGGTCGTTGCCGATGGGTGACCGCGCCGCCGATGAGCACTCGGGTCCCGCGCTCCACCGACGAGAGCGCGGCGGCGGGCAGGGCACCCATGGCGTCCAGTTTGGACCGGACGAACTGGGTCGGGAAGCTGTCCGGCGACAGGCCAGTGGCCCACACGTCCGCCACCGCCAGTTCGACGTCGTCCATGCCCGGCAACGAAGGCGCGTCCACGCCGACCGTGGTGCCGGGCAGGCGGTCCGGCCTGATCGCGGCGACCGCACCCGCCGCCCACAGCGCCTCGCGGCGTTCGAGGCCGAAGCAGGAGAAGGCACCGGCGGTGGCGAGGGCTTCCACCTGGGCCGTGCTGAGCTGCACGCGCGAGCCGAAGTCCTCCATGCCGTGGAACGGTTGTGCCGCAACGATTCTCTCGGCGTCCGCGGCACCGATCCCGCGCACCGCCTCCAACCCGATGCGGACGGCGTTGCTGCCCTCGAACGGTTCCAGGCCCGCGTGCGGGAGCGACAGGTTCACGCACGGGCCGTGCACCGTCACGTCGTGGCGGCGGGCGTCGGCCACCAGGGACTGCGGGGAGTAGAAGCCCATCGGCTGGGCGCGGAGCAGGGCCGCGCAGAAGGCCGCTGGGTAGTAGAGCTTGAACCACGCGCTCACGAACACCAGGTGCGCGAACGACAGGGCGTGCGACTCCGGGAAGCCGAAGTTCGCGAACGCCAGCAGCTTCGCGTAGATGCGGCCGGCCAGTTCCTCGCCGATGCCGTTCGCGGAACAGCCTTCGTAGAAGCGGTCGCGCAGGCGTTCCATCCGGGCGGTCGAACGTTTGGCACCCATCGCGCGGCGCAGTTCGTCGGCCTCGGCGGCGGTGAAGCCGGCCACGTCGACCGCGATCTGCATGAGCTGTTCCTGGAACAGCGGCACGCCGTAGGTCTTGCGAAGAGCGTTCTCCAGCAACGGATGGTCGTAGTCCCACTTCTCGACCTCGTTGCGGCGCCTGATGTACGGGTGCACCGAGCCGCCCTGGATCGGGCCGGGCCGGATCAGCGCCACCTCGACCACCAGGTCGTAGAACGTGCGCGGCTTCAACCTGGGCAGCGTCGCCATCTGCGCACGGCTCTCCACCTGGAAGACCCCGACGGAATCGGCTTTCTGCAGCATCGCGTAGACGCGCTGGTCCGCCAGGTCGATCTTGCCCATGTCGACGTCGACGCCTTCGTGGTCGCGCACGAGGTCGATGGCGTAGTGCAACGCGGAGAGCATGCCGAGGCCGAGCAGGTCGAACTTCACCAGGCCGATGGACGCGCAGTCGTCCTTGTCCCACTGCAGAACCGTGCGCTTGTCCATGCGCGCCTTCTCCACCGGGCACACCTCGCTGACGGGGCGGTCGCAGATCACCATGCCGCCGGAGTGAATGCCGAGGTGGCGCGGGAAGTTCTCCAGCTGCGCGGACAGCTCCAGCACCGGGCGCGGGATGTCGCAGTCGTCGGTGGTGGTGTTGAGCGGGCCCCACCTGTCTATCTGCTTGCTCCACGCGTCCTGCTGGCCCGGCGAGTGACCGAGCGCGCGGGCCATGTCGCGCACCGCGGAACGGGCGCGGTAGGTGATGACGTTCGCGACCTGCGCGGCGTGCCGGCGGCCGTACTTCTCGTAGACGTGCTGGATGACCTCCTCGCGCCGGTCGGACTCGATGTCGACGTCGATGTCGGGCGGGCCGTCGCGGGCAGGAGCCAGAAACCGTTCGAAGAGCAGGTCGAACCGGACCGCGTCGACGTTGGTGATGCCGAGCGCGAAGCACGCCGCGGAGTTGGCGGCGCTGCCCCTGCCCTGGCAGAGGATGTCGTTCTCCATGCAGAAGTTCACGATGTCGTGCACGACGAGGAAGTAGCCGGGGAAGCCGAGCTGTTCGATGATCTTCAGCTCGTGCTCGATCTGCCGGAACGCCTTCTCCTCGTTGTCGGAGCCGGAGTACCGGCGGTGCGCGCCCTCGTAGGTGAGCTTGCGCAGCCAGCTGCTCTCGGTGTGGCCGGGCGGCACGTCGAACGGCGGCAGCTGCGGCGCGACCAGCCTCAGGTCGAACGCCAGCTGCATGCCGAGCAACGCCGCGTTGTGCACGGCGCCGGGGAAACGGCGGAACCGGTGGAACATCTCCTCACCACTGCGCAGGAACGCGGCGGGTGACGGCGGCAACCACCCGGCCATGTCGTCGAGACTGCTTCGCGCACGCACGGCGGCCATCGCGGCAGCGAGCCGGCCGCGGTTCGACGTCGCGTAGTGCACCGCATTCGTTGCCACGACGGGAAGTTTGAGCTGCTGCGCCATCGCGTAGAGGAGGTCGTTGCGCTTGCTGTCCTCCGGCAGGCCGTGGTCGGTCAGCTCGACGTGGACACGGCCTTTGCCGAACAGATCGGTGAGCCTGACGATCTCCTGGAACGCCGCCTCTGGACCTTCCCTGACCAGCGCCCTGCGGACGGTTCCCTTGCGGCAGCCCGTCAGCACCACGACCTCGCCCTTGGTGTCCGCCACGATCTGGTCGACGTCGTAGACGGGTTTGCCCTTCTCCGCGTCGTCCTCGAGGTGGCCGGTGGTGAGCGTCCGGCACAGCGCGTGGTAGCCCTTCTGCTGTCGTGCGAGAAGAAGCAGGTGATCGCCTTCGGGGTCCGGTTCGCCGTTGGCCGGCTTGCTGAGCCCGATGCTGAGTTCGGCACCGAACACCGTGTGCATCCCGAGTTCCTTGGCCGCCTCGGCGAACCGCACCACGCCGTACATGCCGTCGTGGTCGGTGATCGCGATGGCGTCAAGCTTGAGCCGTTGCGCCTCCTCGACGAGCTCCTCCGGATGGCTCGCGCCGTCGAGCCAGCTGAAGTTGGAGTGGCAGTGCAGCTCCGCGTACGGCACGCGCTTGCGGGTGACCGCCAGCTCGTCCACGCGCAGCTCGAAACCCGGCGGCGCGGTGTACCGGTCGCGGTGTCTTCCCCACCCCGGACCGTCGCCGCCGTCGGGCTTCTGTTCGTAGGGCTTGCCGGAAAGAGCCCGTTCCAGCTCCTTCCAGCGGACCGGCGGGTTATTCCAGCCCATTGGCTTCCTTGCGCGGCAACGGGATCAGGGTCTCCAGCAGATCCCAGTAGTCGTCTTGCATCAGTCGTACACCCCTTCCAGAAACCACCTCTGGTCCCTGCGGATCAGCAGGAACGCCTGGTCGTTCGTCTGCACCTGGATGCGCGCGGCCCGGTGCGGATCCGGCGCCCACCACCGTTCGTCGACCGGCCACGGACCGGCCCACGCGGTGATCTCCTGCGCTTTCCCCTTGACGGTCAGCTTCTTCGGCTGCGCGGTGAGTTCGAGGCGGCCGGTCACCCCGACCTCGTCGCCCTGCTCGTCCTTCAACTCGGCGGGGTCGTCGGCGAGCGTCGCCGGTGCCCTGGTGAGCCGGCCGGGCCACGGGTGGTCCGGGTTCTGAGTCGGGACGCGCTCGTCACCCCACGGCACGAGCCTGACCTGCTCTTTCGGGCCTCTGCCGCCGTCGAGCACCGGGGTGAGCACGCCGTCCGGCCCGAGCAGGCCCTGGACGTGCAGGAGAGCCCGCACCGCGCGTTCGTCGTCGTGGCCCCACAACCCGAGCTGCAGCGCGGTGCCGTTGACCACCTCGACGGGTTCGAGCGTGAGTGTCCTGATGCCGGACGTGAGGCGCTCGCGGGTGAGCCAGCCGTCGAGCTGCCAGCGCACGCGGTCCGCGATTCCCCGTGGTGTCAACGGTTCCGCGGCCCGCCAGACCCGCTGCAGTTCCTCGTCGTTCTCGGTGCGCGCGTGAATCCCGAGCCGCGTGCAGGCGAGACTTCTGGCGGCGAGGTTCTCGTGCAGCCGTTCCGAGAGGATCTTCGCGGCGAACGCGGCCGAGTCGATGCGGTCGACCGGTTCGTCGAAGGTCTCCGACACGGCGAGTTCCGGCGCGGGCCGGCGCTTGTCGAGCGGACGTTCCGGCAGCCCGCGCGCCAGCCGGTGCTGTTTCGTGGCCGGTCCGCCGAACCTCGACGCGACAGCGTTCTCCGGCACCGCCGCGAACGCGCCGAGCGTCTTCAAACCCAGTCTGCGCAACAGGTCGACCAGTTCGGGGGCGTCGAGTTCGTGCACGCCCAACGGTTCGAGGAACTTCGCGGTCTCGTTCGGCGGCACGATCACGCCGCGGTGCGCGGCTTTCGTGGCGGCGAAGAGACTGTCGGCCACGCCCACCTGGGCTTCCGTGTTCGTGCGCGCGGCGATGTGGTCGACGATGCGTTCGGCTGCCTGCTCAGCGGACTTGAAGTACCCGACCGGCCCCCGCGCCGGCACCGCGACCAGACCGGGCTGCACGACCTCGATACCGGGCGCGATCTCCTCCACGGCCTCCGCGACCGGCTCGAAGAACCTGGCATCGCGCTGCGGATCGTGGTCGAAGGTGATCAGCTCCGGGCACATCGACTCGGCCATCCGCTTGCGCATCGCCCGGCGAATCCCCTCGGCGCGCGCCACGGCCGAGGTGGACACGATCTCGTTGCCGTCGACGACCGCCACCGGCACGTGCTGACCGGTGCCGGTGGCGGTGCAGGCGGCGACGACGGGCCAGTCCGGGCACCAGACCACGAGAAGACGGGGATCCTTCACGCAGGACGCCCTCTGGGTGTAGCCCGCTTGGCGGCCAGCTCGTCGCCCCGGTCCGGACCGGCATCAGCCGGCTCGTCGGACCCGGGCGGTTCACCGGTCACCAGCGGGAGTTCGATCTCGTTCTCGCCGAACGTCAACAGCACCTGCCGCGGCTTGCCCGCCGAGCCGCGACCGTTGCTGCGCACGCTGATCTCCTGGCGCCGCAACGTTTCCGCGCCGTCGTCGAGCGGGTTCCAGCGCACGGACTCCGCGGTCAGCTCCACGTCGGGCGAGGGCCAGGAGCCGAAGGCGATGAGGACAGCGCGGCGCTGGCGGGCGCGAGCGGTCAGCCGGCGCGCCAGTGAGGGAGGTAGTGGGCAGGCGACGGCCACCAGGTCCAGGCCGTCCAGCAGGGCCGCGATCACCGGGCCTGGATCGGAGCCGGGGTGTGGGACGAGTGCCAGCCGCTGCACCGAGACCCCGAGTTCGGCCGCGGCCAGCACCCCCACCTGTGGCAGGCCGACCACGGCTGCCCAGCAGCCGTCCGCGGTCGCACCCGCCAGCAGAGCGAGCAGCAACGATGTCGATCCGCCCACCGACACCGTGCTGCCTCGCCGCAAGCCGCCCCACGGCAGCAGGCCCGCCAGTTCCCCGCGAACTGGCAGAACCCGCCCCGTGGTGTGGTCGGTGGTGGTGCTGGTCAGCTCGCTGGCCGGGTTCACCCCGAGCGCGGCCAACGACGCCGTTGCCGACCTGGTCACTCCACCCACCTCCCCGTCTCGGGCCGTGCGCACCCCTGTGCACGGCCGCCGCGGGAAGTTCGGCGACTTGCTTATTCGAACTCTTGTTCGAACGAACGAGATGATCGTAGCGCGCGTGCGCACCCCTGTGTCAATGCCAGAGCGTCACCCTTTTGGTGGACAAGCCCACACGGGTCCGGAGGGTCCTCTACGGTGGCCGGATCGCCATGAGGTCTGCAGGGAACCATCAGGTGAGCGCACCGGAAACAGCGCGCGGCACGGGCAGGGCGCCGATGTTGACGATCGTGGGAATCGTCCTCGTACCCGGCGGCATGACGGTCGGCGCCGTCCACCTGATGGCCCAACGCGACGACGTTGTGGCACAGCGCAACCGGACGTGCCCGGTCTCCAGGCGATGAGCCGCGCAATTCTCGACGAAGTACTGGGGAAGCCATGAACCAACCACCACCACACGGCTGGCACCAGCAGCCGCCCGCACCCGGATGGCCGCAGCAGCCGCCACCCCACCCGAACTGGCCGCAGCCGCCGAAGAAGAACAAGGCACCGCTCGTCGTCGGGATCATCGCCGGTGTGCTGGTGCTCGGCGCCGCTGTGACGTTCGGGTTCCTGTACCTGGGCGCGAACTCCGACGGCGGCAGCCCCAGACGTGGCGGCACGATGCCCGGCGTGTGCGCGGACGTGGACCAGGCGGCGCTGGCCAAGGCCCACACCACGAACGGCAATCCCGCGATGTCGCGGGAGCGGAAGCTCGCCGATCACACGCAGACGTCGTGCGCGTGGGACCAGACCAAGGGCGAGGACGGTTCCGGGCTGCGCAACACCGACGCCTACTTCGTCGTGGGCGACGCGGGCCGCGAGTACGAGCGGCGCGTGTCGCAGTCGAAGCAGAACAACCAGGGCACGATCAGCGAACGGCCACTCGAGGGGCTCGGTGACGAGGCCACGGCGGTGCTGGTGGACGGCAAGTCGGCCTTCCTGCAGGTCGACGTCATCGTGCGCAAGGGCGACACCGTGGTCGAGGTCGAGTACACCGGCTGGGACGCGGGGATGTTCGGCAACGAGCGGCCGGACGTCACGGAGTTCGAGGCCGCGGCACGAGGTGTCGCCGAGGCGTTGCTCGCGCAAGCATGAAGAGGCCGCTACCCCACTGACCTGGAGGGGTAGCGGCCTCTGCTTCTGATGAAATCAGTGAGCGAAGTGGCGCGTACCGGTCAGGTACAGCGTGATGCCCGCTTCCTCGGCCTTCGCGATCACCTCGGGGTCGCGCACCGAACCACCGGGCTGCACGACCGCGCGCACGCCGGCCTCCAGCAGCACCTCGAGGCCGTCCGGGAACGGGAAGAAGGCGTCCGACGCACCGACCGCGCCCTTGGCCCGCTCACCCGCGCGCTTCACCGCGAGGTGCGACGAGTCGACCCGGTTGACCTGGCCCATGCCGACGCCGACGGTCGCACCGTCGTTCGCCAGCAGGATCGCGTTCGACTTCACCGCACGGATGGCACGCCACGCGAACTCGAGGTCCGCCAGCGTCTTCTCGTCCGCGGGCTTGCCGGCCGCCAAAGTCCAGTTCGCCGGCGAGTCACCGGACGCGTCGATGGCGTCGCGCTGCTGCAACAGCAGGCCACCGGACACCGGACGCATCTCGGCGCCACCGCGAGCAGGCGGCTCGGCCACCAGGATGCGCACGTTCTTCTTGCGCTGCAACACCTCCACCGCACCGTCCGCATAGGACGGAGCGATGACGACCTCGGTGAAGATCTCCGAGACGAACTCGGCCATCTCGATGGTGACCTCGCGGTTCGCCGCGATGATGCCGCCGAACGCGCTGACCGGGTCGCACTCGTGCGCCTTGCGGTGCGCGTCCGCGATGCTCAGCTCGGACACCGCGATGCCGCACGGGTTCGCGTGCTTGATGATCGCGACGCAAGGCAGCTCGTGGTCCCACGCGGCACGCCACGCGGCATCGCCGTCGAGGTAGTTGTTGTACGACATCTCCTTGCCGTGCAACTGCTTCGCCGACGCCAGGCCCACACGGCCGTCGCCCTGCGTGTAGATCGCGGCGCTCTGGTGCGGGTTCTCGCCGTAGCGCAGCACGTTCGACCGGTTCCAGGTCGCGCCGACCCAGCCGGGGAAGCCGGAACCCTCGTCGTCCGGCGCCAGGGCGTTGCCCATCCACGAGGCCACAGCCACGTCGTAGGAAGCGGTGTGGCGGAACGCGTCCGCGGCCAGGCGCTGACGGTCGGCCAGGGTGAAGCCGCCCTCACGGACGTTCTCCAGCACCCACTCGTAACGCGACGGGTCGACGACGACCGCGACGTTCGCGTGGTTCTTCGCCGACGCGCGCACCATCGCGGGGCCGCCGATGTCGATCTGCTCGACGCACTCGTCGGCGTCGGCACCGGACGCGACGGTCTGCGTGAACGGGTACAGGTTCACGACCAGCAGGTCGAACGGCGCGATGTCCATCTCGCGCAGCTGCTGGACGTGCGAGTCCTTGCGCAGGTCAGCCAGAAGCCCCGCGTGCACGCGCGGGTGCAGCGTCTTGACGCGGCCGTCGAGGCACTCGGGGAACCCGGTCACCTGCTCGACCGGCGTCACCGGGACGCCCGCGTCGGCCAGCACCTTCGCGGTGCCGCCGGTGGACACGATCTCGACTCCGGCCGCGTGCAGGCCGGTGGCCAGTTCCAGCAGGCCGGCCTTGTCGGAGACCCCGATCAGGGCCCGGCGGACCGGTCGCCTCTCGGCAGGAGTGCTCACGGAATGCTCACCTTTCGTCCGTTCACGGTGCAGCCCTCACGGGCGAGCCGGCCGACTGTCTCGACGAGCAGCCGGCGTTCGACGACCTTGATGCGTTCGTGCAGGGTCTCTTCGGTGTCGTCGGGTTCGACGACAACGGCCTCCTGCGCGAGGATCGGCCCCGTGTCGACGCCCGCGTCGACCAGGTGCACCGTCGATCCGGTGACGTGCACGCCGTAGTCCAGCGCGTCACGCACCCCGTGCGCGCCGGCGAACGCGGGCAGCAGCGCGGGATGGGTGTTGATCATCCGGCCGCCGAAGCGCGCCAGGAACGCCGGACCGATGATCTTCATGAAGCCGGCGGACACCACGAGGTCGGGCTCGAACGACGCCACCGCCTCGGTCAGCGCGACGTCCCAGGCGGCTCGGTCCGCGTGGTCGCGCAGCTTCACGGCGAAGTGCGGCACTCCGGCGCGTTCGGCGCGCTTGAGGCCCTCGATGTTCTCGCGGTCGGCGCCGACGGCGACCACCTCGATCGGGAGGTCGGCGTCCAGCAACGCCTGCATGAGGGTTCCGGAACCGGACACGAGTACGACGACGCGCGCCGGGGTGGGAAGCCGAAGTTCGGTGCTCAGCGTCTACTCCTGGTCGTTGCAGCAGCTCAGGAGCAGCCTATGACGTCACCGTCCGGCCTTGCCGTCCAGGTCCTCCTCGGACTCCATGCCGAGCATCTCGTCGAACTCCGCGTCGAAGTCTTCCTCTTCTTCGCGGTCCTCTTCCCGGTCCGGCTTCGCGTCCTCTTCTTCTTCGTCCTCAACGTCTTCGTCGTCGAGGTTTTCCTCGTCGACAACGTCCTCGGGCTCTTCGGGGTCGTCCTCGTCGTACTCGTCTTCGTCGTAGTAGTCGTCGTCCTCGAGGTCTTCCTCGACCTGGAACTCGTCTTCGTCCACGACCTCGAGCTGCTCGAACTGGTCGGTGAGCTCGTCGTCCTCGAACACGACGTCGGGGTCGGCGACCTCCTCGTCGTAGTCCGGCTCGACGAACTCGGCGTCATCGGCCGCCACGGCCTTCGTGCGGGAGCCGGCGAGCCAGGCCACCAGCGCACCCGGCACCAGCACCCACAGCGCCACCATCAGCGCGAGCAGGCCGGCGGGCACCGTCACGGGGTCGAACGCGCCGGACGCCAGCCGTCCACCGGCCGTCGCGGCGAGCACCAGGCTGCCCACGGCCGCGGTGACCGCGGCGACCAGCACCGCGCGGATCCGCGAGGTGGGCCGTTCGGAGACCTTGCGGCAGGTCCAGCCGACGAACACGCCGATCAGCGCCGCGCCCACCAGCACCACCGGGCTCCACACGAACGAGTTCTCCGGCATCGCCGCCAGCAGCGGCACCGAGGGCACCGGACCTCCGACGAACCGCATCGGCGTGACCTCGACCCCGCCCAGCGAGAACCCGGCACCGACGACGTACGAGAACCCGGCGATGATCGCGTTCGGCAGGTAGCCGAGGCACAGCAGGAACACGCCGAGCCCGACGCCGACCGACGGACCGGCACCCGCGAACAGCTCGCTGGTCCTCGGCCACGAGGCCGCCAGCCCGGCCGCCAACGCCAGCGCACCCACGCTGACCAGCGCGAACAACGCCATGAACCCGGCGCGCAGACCGTGCAGCGCCACCGGATCGAGCTTGTCGAACACCACCTCGACCAGGCCGCAGCGGCGGGCGACGCCAATCGTGGCCGCAAGACCGGACACGGCGGCACAGCCGAAGAACGCGACGGCCGGTGTGGCACGCACGACGCCGTCGCCCATCACCAACGCGATCGCGCCGCCGACGACGGCGTGCGACCCCGCGATGCTCAGCACGACACCGCGCGCCTGAAGTGGTTCGTAGAGACCGAGCCGGTCAGCGGTACCCGCGGCGGTGCGGCCGACCAGCAGCATCAGCAACGCGGTGGGCAGCAGCGGCAGCACGCCGAGCTGGCCCGCGTCGAAGCGCAACGGCACGTGGTGCGCGGCCAGCCAGGCGGGCGCGGCCGCGCTGAGCACTCCGGACGTGGAGAAGTCGGCGTACGTGGCGGTCGCGGAGACCAGCGCGAGAACGGCGGCCACCGCCGCGTAGCTGACGACCACCGACCCGGCAGCGGCCGCGACGAGCACGCGCATCCGTTCCGAACGCGAGAACTCCGGCGGGCGCACGGTGGTGACCTCGCGGGTCACATCGCGTTGCAGCACGGGCACTTCTCCACTGTGTCAGGCCGGCTGAGCCATTCGGGTCAGGCACGCCGGGCTACACGACAGGGGTGGCGCCGGAGAACACCGGCACCACCCCTGAAGTCGAACGGTGTGCGGACTTACTGCTGCGGTCCGCCGAAGCCACCGGGCGGCGTGCCCGGCGAGCCGAACTGGCCGGGCTGCGGCATGAAGCTGGTCTGCTGCGGCGGCTGACCCGGCTGTGCGGGCTGCTGCGGCTGCTGACCGAACTGCTGCTGCTGACCGAATCCCGGCTGCTGCGGAGCCTGCTGCTGCTGGGGCGCGCCGTGCTGGCCGTGCTGCGGGTGCTGGCCCTGCTGCGGGAAGGCGCCGGACTGCGGGTTCCAGCCACCGGGCTGGCCCTGGGGCTGACCCGCGTACGGGTTCGCCGGCTTCGGCTCGAACTTCACGATGCCCTCGGCGAGCAGGAAGGCGAGCACGACCGCCGCCGTCTCCAGCAGCGCGACGATGAGCAGCACGATGTCGAGGCCCTGCACGGACGGCGACTTGATGATGCCCTGCAGCTGGAGCAGCGTCTGCACGGCAGCCAGGACCGCGGCGACTGGGACGAAGCCCTTCGGGATGCTCGGCAGCACGGAAAGACCGGCGAGCAGACCCGCGGCGAGCAGGTAGGTGACGTTGCCGCTGACGTCGTCGGCGAACGCCACGAGGTATGCGACGAAGCCGAGACCGGCCGCGACCAGCGGGAGGATGAGTCCCAGGTTGATGTTGTTGGCGCCGGGAGCGCCAGGGGCCTGAGGTGCCTGGTGCTGTGCCGGACCCGGCGGCTGCTGTTGGGGTGCGCCGTAAGGCACGGACATGTCTAGGTCTCCTCCAACCGAGTGATTCTCAAAACGCTAGCCGACTCACGCACTGAGACGATGACCGGATCAAGCCGGTTCCGCCATCCGAGCGAGGGCCGACCCCGAAACTACTCCGCTCAAGAACGCACGCGGGGACCTTTCGTACTCTCGAAAGGTACGAAAGGTCCCCGCGTGCGGTTCAGGCTCAGAGAGCCTTCATGATCTCGCGCATCAGGTCGGCCGTCTCGGACGGCGTCTTGCCGACCTTGACGCCGGCGGCCTCGAGGGCCTCCTTCTTCGCCTGCGCGGTGCCCGCCGAGCCGGAGACGATGGCACCGGCGTGGCCCATGGTCTTGCCCTCGGGAGCGGTGAAGCCCGCGACGTAGCCGACGACCGGCTTGGTCACGTTCTCCTTGATGTACGCGGCCGCGCGCTCCTCGGCGTCGCCGCCGATCTCACCGATCATCACGATCGCGACGGTCTCGTCGTCGGCCTGGAAGGCCTCGAGGGCGTCGATGTGCGTGGTGCCGATGATCGGGTCGCCACCGATGCCGATCGCGGTGGAGAAACCGAAGTCCCGCAGCTCGTGCATCATCTGGTAGGTCAGCGTGCCGGACTTCGACACCAGACCGATCTTGCCGCTGCCCGCGATGTTCGCGGGGATGATGCCGGCGTTCGACTTGCCGGGGCTGATGATGCCGGGGCAGTTCGGGCCGATGATGCGGGTCTTGTTGCCGGTCGCGACGGCGTGCGCCCAGAAGTAGGCGGTGTCGTGCACCGGGATGCCCTCGGTGATGACGACGGCCAGCTCGATCTCGGCGTCGATCGCCTCGACCACGGCGGCCTTCGAGAAGGCCGGCGGCACGAAGATCACGGTCACGTTCGCGCCGGTGGCCTCCATGGCCTCCTTGACGGTGCCGAAGACCGGGAGGACGGTGCCGTCGAAGTCGACCTTCTCGCCCGCCTTGCGCGGGTTCACGCCACCGACGATGTTCGTGCCGGACGCGAGCATGCGCTTGGTGTGCTTGGTGCCCTCGGCACCGGTCATGCCCTGGACGATGACCTTGCTGTTCTCGTTGAGGAAGATAGCCATCGTTCAGACCCCCGCAGCCGCGAGCTCGGCGGCCTTGGCGGCCGCGTTGTCCATCGTGTCGACAACGGTCACCAGCGGGTGGTTGGCCTCGGCGAGAATCGCGCGGCCCTCCTCCACGTTGTTGCCGTCGAGGCGGACGACGAGCGGCTTGGTGGCCGAGTCGCCGAGGATCTCCAGCGCCTTCACGATGCCGTTGGCGACCGCGTCACACGCGGTGATGCCACCGAAGACGTTGACGAACACCGAGCGGACGGCCTCGTCGCCGAGGATCACGTCCAGGCCGTTCGCCATCACCTCGGCGGACGCGCCGCCGCCGATGTCGAGGAAGTTCGCGGGCTTCACGCCGTACTGCTCACCGGCGTACGCCACGACGTCCAGAGTGGACATCACGAGACCGGCGCCGTTGCCGATGATGCCGACCTCGCCGTCGAGCTTGACGTAGTTGAGGCCCTTCTCCTTGGCCTTGGCCTCGAGAGGGTTCTCCGCGGCCTTGTCGACCAGCTCAGCGTGGGCGGGGTGGCGGAAGTCCGCGTTCTCGTCCAGCGTGACCTTGCCGTCGAGGGCGACGATCTTGCCCTGCGGGTCGCGGACCAGCGGGTTCACCTCGACCAGCGTGGCGTCCTCGGAGACGAAGGTCTCCCAGAGCTTCACGATGGTGTCGACGACCTGGTCCTTGACCTCGGCCGGGAAGTTCGCCGCGTCGGCGATCTCCGTGGCCTTGGCCACGTCGACACCCTTGATGGCGTCGATGGCGATCTTCGCGAGGGCCTCGGGCTTGGTCGCGGCGACCTCCTCGATGTCCATGCCGCCCTCAACGCTCGCCATGGCGAGGAAGGTGCGGTTGGCACGGTCGAGCAGGAAGGAGAAGTAGTACTCCTCCGCGATGTCGGAGGCGGGCGTCACCAGAACGCGGTGAACGATGTGCCCCTTGATGTCCAGGCCGAGGATGGCCTTGGCCTTCTCCTCGGTCTCCTCGGCGGTGGAAGCGAGCTTCACACCACCGGCCTTGCCGCGGCCGCCGGTCTTGACCTGGGCCTTGACGACAACGGCCTGGCCGAACTTCGCGGCGATGGCCTTGGCGTCTTCGGGGTTGGTAGCCACATCGCCCGGCAGTACCGGGACGCCGTGGGCGGCGAAGAGGTCCTTCGCCTGGTACTCGTACAGGTCCACTCGGGTCTCCTGCGACGTCGGTGTCGGAACACCGCGCCTGGGTGGTCCTCAAGGGGCCAAGCGAACCCACTTGACGCGGCTGGGCCCAGACACTATCGAGCTGCACGTACTGCTCGCACGCCACACCTGGTGAGGTCGGTCTCAACGGCGGTGAGGTCGATCACGCGTGCGCGCGTATAGAGGAGAACACGTGTGAAGTAACACTTTCACCGCGTTGCCCGAGCTCCCATCAATCCCGCCGCGACCAACAACGCCGCACATGCCGCCAGCGCGAGCCACGTGCCCGGCGCGGCGACGGCGCCCTCCACCTTGTCTCCCGTCAACGGCAGCTCCAGTGCGCGCACGCCGAGCAACAACACAGCGCCCGCGAGGATCCCGGCACCGCGAGCGGGGCGCGAGCGAAGTGCGACCACCAGGCCGATGATCAGGAAGAGCAGAGAGCTGAGCAACGCCCACGAGACCGCGGGATCAGCGTCCGGCAGCAGCGTCGGCGCCGTGTAGTTGTCACCGCGCACGGTCGGCAACGCGAAGGCGCCCGCCGCGAAGAGCCCGGCCAGCAGCACCGCACCCAGCTCGGCCATCGGCAGCTCCTGCTTCCTGCCGACGTCGGCGTTCTCCCGCTCGACGGCACCGGCGAGGCCCGCGCAGGTCAGCGCGAGCAGGCCGAGGGGGAACTCGACGATCATCAGCCAGAAGCCGGCACCCGGCTGCGCGATGCCGGCCTGGCTGGCGGCCAGGACCGGCTGGGTCGCGCCCGCCGCGGCGAGCTGCATCGCGAGGTAGCCGAACAACAGGGCGGGACGCACCGCCGTGGCGATGGACGGCACGAGCAACGCGAGCCCGAGCAGGCCGAACGCGATCCCGGCCGGCCAGAGGAGGTTCGCCGACGCCAGCTCCGGTGCCTCGCCACCGGTGGTGAGGACGAGCTGCGGAACGGCCGCGCCGACGAGCATGAAGACCGCGGCGAACACGCTGAGAAGACCTGCCGCCACGTGCATGCGGCGAATCGACGGCAACGCCAGGTCGTACGTCTCGTCGCGCTTGCCCAGCAGCAGCCGCACCAACCGGGCCTGCAGGGGCAAGGTGGGCAACGCGAGCGCGGCGAGCAACGCGAGGACCGGGCCCGCGGTGATGGTCAGCCCGGACACCACGGTGCCCGCCACCAGCGGCGGCAGCACCACGGCGAGCAGGGCGAGCGACACACCGAGCACCCCGCCCTGGCGGGTGTCCGGGTCGGGAGAGCTGGCCGCGAGCGCGGTGGCGAGCGGCGCGGCGAGCGCGACCAGCAGGCCTCCGGTCAGGCCGATCACCGGCAGGTCCCACGGACCGCGGTCGAGCTGGAACGGGTCCGCCGAGGTGAACGGCTTGCCCAGCAGCCCGATCGTCGCCCAGGCAGCGATGATCACGTGCAGGGCCACCAGGCCAGGGGGCTCCGACGCGTCCGCGGGCATGCCGGCGCGACCGGCGGCGAGCAGCCCGCCCGCGATCACCAGCACGTGCCCGACGAGCAGCAGCCACACACCCGCCGACGGGGTGACCGCGATGAGCGTGGCCGGCCGGAACAGCTCGGGCCGCGCCACCGCCATCGCGTCGACCACGATCTGGAAGTCGCTGAGCAGGCGGCCGAAGGCGAAGACGCCCACCGCGGCGATCAGTCCCGCCGCCACGAACGGCCTGCCGCGCATCAGCAGCACACCGGCGACGGCCGGCGGCAACAGCGCGAGGAGGGCGAGCAGCGGCCACGACGTGAAGGCGGGTTCCGCCCCGTCGACGACGCCGAGCAGCGGGCCTGCCGCGAGGAGGAGGGAGCCTGCGGCGGCGAGCGCCCACGAGGTGCGCAGCCGGGCGGCGGCCGGGGTCTGGTTCTCGAGCTCGGTTCGAGTCATCGCGGGCGAACCTAGCAAGTGAGAGGTGAGGTCCTGTTTCACGTCCTATGACCTAGTGAGACGAAATTCGTTCGCATGTGGAAAACATCCGCCGGGTACTCCTAGCCGGTGACTTCATCACTTACCGTCGCTCATATGAGCGACGACGGCCGGTCGTGGATGACGCGTCTGACTGACGCCGTTCTCGATCGCGCCGACTGGGGGGTGCACACCGCGCGAGATGTCGCCGAAGAGGTCAAGGTCGCGCTGCGCGCCATGGCCACGCCCGGCGGGATGCGCGGTGTCGCGATGGAAGCGGCCTGGCTGACGGCGCACGCGGTGCTTTACCCGTGGGGCGCGATCACCGAACAGCTGCGCCAGGACGGCCAGTTCCGGCACTACCGCACCGACGGCCTGCCGCCCCGCCAGCGCGGCCTGATGGTTTCGGCGATGGACGCGGCGGGCACCCCGATCGTGTTGGTGCATGGCATCGGGGACAACCGCTCCGCCTTCGCGGTGCTGTCGGGGGCGCTGCGAAGGCGGGGCTTCGGGGTGGTCCATGCCATCAACTACAGCGTGCTGACGGCGTTGACCGGTGACGTCCGCCGCTCGGCCGCCCTGCTCGGCGCCCACATCGAGCGGATCTGCGAACAGACCGGTGCGGATCAGGTGCATGTCGTCGGCCATTCACTCGGCGGGCTCATCGCCAGGTACTACGTACAACGACTGCACGGCGACTCACGCGTTCGCACACTCGTAACACTGGGAACGCCACATCGCGGCACGCTCGCCGCCTATCTGCTGCCGACCCCGCTGACCAAGCAGTTGCGCCCCGGCTCCGAGCTTCTCGAGGAGCTCGCCGAGCCCTGCCGGTCGTGCCGCACGCGCTTCGTCGTCGTCTGGTCGGAGATGGATCAGATCATCGTGCCGCAGCGCAACGCCCGACTGGAGCACTCGTCGTTGCTCGTCGAAGAACATCAGATACGTGATTCAGGTCACCTTTCCCTGCCGGTTGACACGAGGACTCTTCACGTAGTTGTGACTGCCATCACCCGATCGGATGACTCCTTGGGTCACCCCATCGCCCCTGGCGGCGAGGCGTGTCGGCCGCCCGAAGTGACCGACGGTCACAGTTGACAGTTGAAACCTGCTGGTTGCCGCCCGTTAGGACGACATAACGAACTGGGGTTTGCCCTCCGAGCCTTCCCGCCGTTACTGTCCCCCGGTCCGTTGTCACGGTCTGGTCACAGAAGGACACCGAGTCAGAACCCCGAAATCTGACTCACCGGGAATCCCCCGCCCGGCAGTCCACCCGGCCAGGCTCCCCGAAGGCGGAAGGGCAAGCTTTGAGTCACCACCGCTCCCCCGGCGGCCATGAACGCAGTGCTGCGCTTGAAGAGGCAGTCGACCGCGCCTCCGTGCGCACCGTCAGCTCCCACCGGCTCCCCCCGCCCCCGTCGGCGCTTCGCGGACGCATCGTCGTCGCCGCCGTCGCAGTCGGTGCTTTCGCCGCAGCAGGCGCAGGTCAGACCCTGCAGGCCGCGTCGGACGACAGCAACGACGTCAAGCTCACGAACCACGCAGGTGGCGCCGCCACGTTCGACGGCGTGGGTGGCGACACCGCCTCCGCACCGCAGATCCTCGCGGTCTCCAAGACCACGGCTGAAGGCTCCACCGAGGCCGCCAAACTCCTGCGCAGCCAGCAGCTCTCCACCCAGCGCGACGCTGTCGAGGCCGAGAAGAAGCGGCCCAAGTTCGTCCGCCCCGCTGCCGGTGACTTCACCTCCGGGTATGGCGGCCGCTGGGGCACCATGCACCTGGGTATCGACATCGCCGGCCCGATCGGTACACCGATCCTGTCCGCCGCCGACGGCCGCGTGATCGAGGCCGGTCCCGCTTCGGGCTTCGGTCTCTGGGTTCGCGTCGAGCACGCGGACGGGACCATCACCGTCTACGGCCACGTCGACACGTTCAACGTCCGCGAAGGCCAGGTCGTCAAGGCCGGCGAGCAGATCGCCCGCATGGGCAACCGCGGCTTCTCCACCGGACCACACCTGCACTTCGAGGTCTGGAACCCCGGCGGCCAGAAGATCAACCCGCTGACTTGGCTGAACGCTCGCGGTGTGACCGTCTGATTCGGTTCTTGTTGAACTACGGCTCAGTAGCTTTCTCGCGGGCTGGGGTCGTCTGACCCACCTTCCGGTGTGGGTACGGGCCCGTTGGGCGCCTCAGGGGCCTCACAAGCCTCTAACGGCACTTGTGTCGCGGGTATTCCGCGCTCAGACCGGACTCATGGCCCGCTCAAGCCGGGCTCGTCGCGGATGGCGTTGTGGTCGTCGCGGATGAGAGTTCGTTGCGGATGAAGTAGTGGGCCGCTACTCGCCAGACTGAGCACATGTGGCGGCGCCAGCGCGGGCCGCAGGCCTTGCAGGCCCCGCTCTCGGTCGGCTCGTGGAGGCCGAGGAGGGTGCGCCAGGCTTGGGCCAGCCTTGCCGTCTCTGGAGCGGCGGCTGGGGATTCCAGCTGGCTGAGGATTGCGAACACGCGTTCGTGCAGCACCTGGGCGAATACGTGATCCATCTCGAGCTCTCCCGCCGGGTTGATGACCTCATGCGGTTGATGATGCTCGGTGGGTCTGACAATTTTTGAGCGATCGCGTCTGACCTGGGCCGATCTGGGCCGATACCTGAGCCGGTACCTGGGCTGATCTGGGCCGATGGGTGCCGATCAGGGGGTTGTAGCGCGGCCGGACTGCTCTCCCGTTCAGTCCGGCCGCACCTTCACCGCGAAGTTCTGGCCCCCGCCGTCCCTTCGCTCCCCTTCGTCTGCAGGCTGCTCCCCTTTGCCTTGGACCGCCCCGAACGTTCCGCTGGCTGTGCTGCTTGCGACACCCACATAGACGTACGTGGTGGCGGGTCGTTGCGCTGGTTTTGGGAAGTTTTTTGAGGTTTTTTCGGAGACGGCAAAGGTGCTGGTCAGAGGGGGTTGGGGTGTCCGGTTCGTGTCGGGACGGGGTGGTTCCGTAAGTGGTTGCGTTGCTCAGGGTGGGTTGCGATTTAGGGATTTCGGGGCTCCGCCCCGGACCCCGCCAATCTGATCAAGGACCAGCCCCACGCCACACGCGGGTTGATGGCACGCCAGTTGCTTTGGGCGGCGGCGCGTTGCGTAGGTGGTGCGGTTCGGGTGGGTGGTCCCGTCACAAGCCGTACCCGAGCGCGCCACAACCAGGCAGGGATGTCAAACGGACGAAAAGCGTGTCCGTTTGACATCCCTGCCTGGTTGCAGCAAGAGCTGAGGCACGACTCGTGACGGGACCACCCACCGGAACCTCCCGTTTCAAGCGGAAGGAGCCTCGGCTTCGCCTTCGGGGCGCCTCGCCTGCGGCATCGGCGTGCGTGGGTCTGGGTTGGTCAGATCTTGGTCATGGGGACGCTGCCGATGAGCATCAGGCGGACTGTGCCGGAGCCGCCGAAGTCGATCGTTGCGGTTGCTCGTAGGCCCGCGCCGTCTACGGCTACTACGCGGCCCAGGCCGTACTTGTCGTGGGTTACTCGGTCGCCCACTTCCAGTTTCATGGCTGGGGCGTCTTTCCAGCCCGCTTTGCCTGGGGCTGGGCGGGAGAGGCCTCGGGAGGCTATGCCGCTGCCCGAGTTGGCTGAGCGGCCCCAGGTGGTGGCGGCGGCTGGGGCGGAGCGGGAGGGTTCTACCCGGCGCCAGTCCAGTAGGTCTGGGGGGATTTCGCCCAGGAAGCGGGAGGCCGGGTTGGCCGAGGGTTGGCCCCAGGCTGAGCGGACCAGGGCCCTGGAGAGGTAGAGGCGGCGTTGGGCCCTGGTGATGCCCACGTAGGCGAGGCGGCGTTCTTCTGCCAGTTCGGCTGGGTCGCCTAGCGCTCGCATGTGGGGGAAGACGCCGTCTTCCCAGCCTGTGCTGAAGACGACCGGGTATTCCAGGCCCTTGGCGGTGTGGATGGTCATGAGGGTGACCACGCAGTCGGACTCGGCGTCCGGGATGGAGTCGGCGTCGGCCACCAGGGAGACGCGTTCCAGGAAGGCTGGGAGGGACGGGACCGGGTCGGCGCCTTCTGGGAGTTCCAGTTCGGTGAACTCGCGGGCGACTGTCACCAGTTCGTTGAGGTTTTCGACCCTCGTGTGGTCTTGAGGGTCTTCGCTGGCTTCCAGTTCGGTGCGGTAGCCGGTTTGTTCGAGTACTGCTTCGAGGATGTCGGCCACGTCGTCTTCGCGCTCCACCATTTCGCCCAGCTGGTCCATCATTTCGACGAAGCCGGCGATCGCGTTGCGGGAGCGCGGGTTCAGCATGGGGACGCGGTCGTGCACGGCTTCGCGGAGGGCTGAGGCGAAGCTGATTCGTTCGCGTTCGGCGTAGGCCGAGACGCAGGCCTCCGCTCGGTCGCCGATTCCTCGTTTGGGGACGTTGAGGATTCGGCGGAGGGAGACGGTGTCTTCCGGGTTGGCCAGTGTGCGCAGGTAGGCGAGGGCGTCGCGGACTTCCCGGCGCTCGTAGAAGCGGACGCCGCCGACCACGCGGTAGGGGAGGCCGAGGCGGATGAAGATTTCTTCGAAGACGCGCGACTGGTTGTTGGTGCGGTAGAAGACGGCGATCTCGGAGTTGTTGACCTCGCCGCCGTCTACGAGACGGTCGATTTCGTTGGCGACGAAGGCGGCTTCGTCGTGTTCGTTGTCGGCGACGTAGCCGACGATCTTCTCGCCTTCGCCGAGGTCGCTCCAGAGCGTTTTGTCGCGGCGGTTGGGGTTGCGGGAGATCACCGCGTTGGCGGCGGTGAGGATGTTCTGGGTGGAGCGGTAGTTCTGCTCCAGCAGGATCGTGGTGGCGTCGGGGTAGTCGCGCTCGAATTCCACGATGTTGCGGATGGTGGCGCCGCGGAAGGCGTAGATGGACTGGTCCGCGTCGCCCACCACGCACAGTTCTGCCGGGGGGAGTTCGCCTCCGGCCTTGCCCACCAGTTCGCGCACGAGGGTGTATTGCGCGTGGTTGGTGTCCTGGTACTCGTCGACCAGTACGTGGCGGAAGCGGCGGCGGTAGTGCTCGGCCACGTCCGGGAAGGTCTGGAGGAGTTCGACGGTCTTCATGATGAGGTCGTCGAAGTCCAGCGAGTTGGACTCGCGCAGGCGCCGTTGGTAGACGGTGTAGACCTCGGCCACCCGGCGTTCCAGGTCGTTCGTGGCCTGGGCGGTGGCGGTCTCGGGGTCGATGAGCTCGTTCTTGAGGTTCGAGATGTGCACGGCGAGGGTGCGGGCCGCGTACTTCTTCGGGTCGAGATCGAGGTCGCGCGCCACGAGCGTGACCAGGCGGCGGGTGTCGTCGCTGTCGTAGATCGAGAAGTTCGACGACATGCCGAGGGTCTTGGCGTCGCGGCGCATCACGCGGACGCACATGGAGTGGAACGTCGACACCCACATGGAACGGGCGCGGGCGCCCACCATGTCGGCGACGCGCTCCTTCATCTCCGCGGCAGCCTTGTTCGTGAACGTGATGGCCATGATCTGGCCGGGGTGCACGTCACGTTCCGCGAGCAGGTACGCGATCCGCCTGGTGAGGACGCGCGTCTTGCCGGAGCCGGCGCCCGCCACCACGAGCAGCGGTGAACCGGCGTGCTCGACGGCACGGCGCTGCGCGGGGTTCAGGTCGTCGAGCAGGTGGCCCGCGCGGGAAACGGGGGGACTTGAGGGCAAGTCGAACAAGGCGCTCATCGTCCATCCACGGTACCGGGCGGCACCGACAAATTCGGAGCCACCCGACCATGTGTTCGACGGGCGTGTTCGATCGGGGTGTCCTGAACCGGACGTCCCACCTGGTGAGCCCGTTCGCCGTGCGGGCTTGGCGGGCGGCGGCGGTTCTGTGCAACACTGGATCCGTGCGCGCGACGTTCTTCGAGTTTTTCTACGGGATCCGGACTCCGGCTCCCGTGGTCGCATAGCGCTGAAAAGCCACCACGAAGCCCCGGAGTCCTCGGACCCCGGGGCTTTCGTTGCTTCCGGGCCAAGGACTCGAAGAGTCGAGAGGTCGTCAAAACGATGGACACCACCACTGAGCCGGACATCAACGAGCTGCGCGAGGAGATCGACCACCTCGACGCCGAGATACTGCGCCTCGTGCAACGGCGCGTAGAGGTATCCAAGATCATCGGCGCGGCCCGGATGGCGGCCGGCGGCACGAAGATCGTGCACAACCGCGAGATCGACGTGCTCAACCGCTACAAGCCGCTGGGCACCGAGGGCAAGGACCTCGCGATGATCCTGCTCAAGATGGGCCGCGGCCCGCTCGGCAGGTAGGCCACGAGCCAGGGCCCGGCGTCACAGCACGCCGGGCCAAAAAGGCTTCAGGGCCGCCAGAACGCGCTCGAAGTCCGCGTCGACGAGCTGGGTGTCGTCCGGCACGTAGGCCAGCGGGTCCTCGAGCAGCGGTTCCGGCAGCCGCAGCAGCCCCTCCACCAGCGCGTGCAGGCACAGCGCTGAGTATCCGCGCAGGTAGCCGCCCTCCTGGGTGAGCACGACGCGCGGTCCGAACGACGCCACCCGCCGGCCGATCTCGCGGTAGCCGGCAGCGGTGAGGTTGTGCCGTCCGTTGGGATCGAACGCCGATCCGTCGAACCCGGATGCGCACACCAGCAGGTCCGGCGCGAACTCACGCAGCAGTGGGAACGCGATCTCGTCGAGCGCGCGCAAGTACGCCGTGTCGCCCGCACCCAACGACAACTCGATGTTCACGTTCCGCCCGTTGGCGCCCACCTCCGAGGGTGCGCCCGTCTGCGGGTGGTTCGTGCCCCACGAGCCGTGCCTCATGTGCACCGAGATGGTCAGCACGTCCGGCCGGTCGTGGAACACCTCCTGCGTGCCGTTGCCGTGGTGCACGTCCCAGTCCAGAACCGCGACCCGCATCCCTTGGCGCCGCGCGGTTTCCGCGACCAGCGCCGCGTTGTTCACGAAGCAGTAGCCGTCCGCCATGTCCGGCTGCGCGTGGTGGCCGGGCGGCCGCACGAGCGCGTACGCCAGCGGCGCACCGGATTCCAGCGCTGCCAACGAAGTCCCCGCCGCCGCGCTCGCCGCACGCCACGTTTCCGGCCCCACGACCGTGTTCACTTCCAGCGCCACACGCGTCGACACACGCAACGAGTCCAAGTACCCCGCCGTGTGCACGCGCAGAAGCTCGTCAACGGACGCGTGCCGCCCTTCGTGCCACCTCAAGTGACCGGCCACAGGGCCGTGCGTCAGCGCGTGCCGGAACGTGCCCAACCGCGCGGCGTTCTCCGGGTGCGGTTCGGCGACGTCCAGCCACGGCCAGGAGCCCGGCAGCTCCCACAGGCCCTCGCCGGCGTCGTGCTCGAGGCAGTCGTCGTGCCAGAACATGTCCACCCGAATCGGATATCAGGGCGATCACGGATGGTCCAACGAAAATATCTGGAGGCACACTGGAGACATGGGCCTCATCGCCGCACTGATCGCCATCGCCGGCCTGCTCGCCGCCTTGGCGCACGACGCATACCTGGGCTTGCTCGGCTCGGCCGCGAACAAGAAGGGCCTCGCCGGAGCACCTGTCTCGCAGTTCGTCCGCAGCCGCTGGAAGATCGCCATCCTGACCACCGCGGGCGCGGCGATCGGTCTGCTGATCACCAACGGCGATTCCCTGGGCGCCGACGTGGTCGGCGCGCTGATCGCGGGTGGCAGCGGTCTGGCCGCCGTCAACGGCGTGCAGAAGACGCGCAAGCAGTTGAACAGCGGGCAAGCACAACTCCCGCCCCGCTGACCGACCCCTCGGACGGGTGAATCACGGCGCCCGGCCCCACGTCCTCACCTCAGCCAGGTGGGGTGCGGGGCCGGTGTCGTGAGGCGTCCTGCCGAGGAGTTGAAGCGGCGGTGAAGGCCGGTGGCCGCCGCGCACCTTTCACACAAACGAGTGTCACTCGTCCTGAACACCCCCTTTTGGTTGCTTCGGCACCTCCGGACGGCCCTACGCTGATTGCGTCGCAGAGGGGTGTCGGGATGGAAGAACAGCCGGGCAAACATCGCCTCGACGGCGGTCTGGCGCCAGAGCAGCCGCGCCCCGTCGTCGGTGGTGACCGCATCCCGCTGCCCCGCCGCCGCCCGATCGACCCGCTGCAGGACACCGACGGGCTGCGCAAGTTCAACATCGGCCTGGTGCCCGCCTCGGTCACACCGCCGCGCACCTGGAAGCGCGCCGCCTGGTTCGCCGTCGTCTCGTCGGTGCTCGTGCTGGTCGCGCTGAGCGTCGCCGCGGCCAAGCTGGTCGGCGGTGGCGGTGCCGTCGAGACGGTCGGCCTGCCCGGCTACCCGTCGGACGTGCCGATCATCTCCGCGCTGCCCACCGGCGGCACCAGCCCGTCGGCCACCGGCACCAAGCCCTCGGCCGCGAACACCGGCCGGGGCGCTCCGGTGCCCGGCACCAGCGCCACACCGGGCACGAGCGGCCAGCCCTCCGCCACGAGCGCCAAGCCGTCCGGGACCGCGCCGCCCGTCATCACGACGGTGCCGGTCACCCAGGCGCCGGTCGTCGACGGCTCCAAGATCGCCCAGCAGACCGAACACTTCTACAAGGCCATGGCGACGAACGCGGACACCGCGCTCGCCATGACCACGGACACAGTGCGCTCGAACGCCGGCGCGCTGCTGGAGGGCCGGGTCGCCGACATCTCGCTGATCGAGGTGAAGGAGATCGTGGTCGACCCGAGCAAGGGCCTCACCGTCAGCCTGCTGCAGGTGACGAAGAAGGACGGCTCGGTCAGCACGGAGAAGCGCGAGCTCAGCTTCACTATCGGCGACCTGCCGCTCATCAACGGTGAACGGTTGAAGCTCGGCGGCTGAAGCGGCTAAAGGTCACGGCCCGAGCTACCGACCGTAGTAAGTAGCACCTTCGAGCGAATCCACAGCACCGCTGAACGCCACGGACGGATGAAGTCCGTCAAGAAACTGGCGTTGTCGCGCGAGGCCACGGTACGTCTTCTGGTGACCACGGACAGTACGGAGGGCGAGACCAGTGCAGCGTCCCGCGACGACCGGCCGGAGACACACCCGCGCCGGCTCGATCAGCGTGGCTGAGCTGATCAAGCAGCAGCCGGTCCCGATCCGCATCCTGTCGAACGAGGAAGCCGCCACCGACGCTCTCGTCACGTCACTGCTCGGTCCGACCGAGAACATGACCGCCACGACCGCGGTGATCCCGGTCGTCCCCGGCCGCCGTCGCCGCACCAGGACGAACCGCGCCGCCAAGGTCGCGGGCCTGCTGACCGGCGCGGTCATCCTGGTCTCGTCCGTCGCGGGCGCGGCGGTCCTGGCGGGCAAGCGCCCGGCGAACACCGGCGTTCCTGCCTCCGAACGACCCATCGCGCTGTCCGGCGCGAGCGCGCTGCGCCCGGACGTCCTCTCGGCCCAGCTGCCGAACGAGAACCCGCCGCCCCCGCAGACCACCGCCGACATCCCCCAGCCGCAGCCGTCCGCACTGCTGCTGGAGGCGCCGGAACCGACCACCCCGGAGGTCTCGGTCGGCCCGCAGCCGCAGGTGGACGTGGTGAAGCGGTTCTACGAGCTGCTCATCACCAAGCCGAACTCGGCAGCCAAACTGCTGTCGCCCGACCTGGTCGGCGCGAACCCCAAGGAGTTCGTCAAGTCCTGGGGCATGATCAAGACGCTCAACGTCGACCAGACGTCGCTCCGGCCGGACGGATCGGTGCTCGCGGTGGTGTCGATGCAGGAGCGGAACGGCAGCTGGCTGCGCATCGAACAGCTCTTCTGGCTCACCGACACGACCCAGCCGCGGATCATCGGCACCGAGGTCCTTTCGGCGCAACGGAGTTAGGCCGCGCCCAACTGGGATCGCCGTTCGCAGTCGAACGGTGACCGCTCGTCGCGAAAACCTAGTTCTGATCGTGAAAATTCCCCCGAAGGGGTTACATCTCGGGTCACGATTCGGTATCCATGTTCCCGCCAGTGCGCACACGCGAACTTGGAAGGGTGAACGAGCGGTGTCGATTGAGGACCATCGTCGGCGGTTGAACGGATCGGCCGAGTCGACCGGCCAGCTGTCCGTCGCCGAGCTGATCGCCCGCCGCGAGGCGGAAACCGTGGAGATCCCGGTGATCACCGACGACATCACCCCCGAGGCGTTCGAGCCGACGATCAAGTTCAAGTCGGTGAAGGCACCAGGCAGCAAGCAGAAGAAGCAGCCCATGAAGGAGCTGCACATCACCGAGCTGCTGCGCCGTGAGGGCAGGGCCGACGACACGCAGAGCGGCGGGTTCACCGTCGGCAAGCTGGCCGTCGCCGCCAGCGGTGGCGTGATCCTCTGCGGTTCCGTGGCCTTCGCCGCCTCCTCGTGGCTGTCCTCGCCGGACGAGCGCCCCCTCGCCGAGGTGCGGTTCGACGAGCGTGCGCAGGCCCGTGGCGCGAGCGCCGGCACCGAAGGCGTCGTGAAGCTGCCGTCGAACAAGAGCCCGCAGGCCGACGCGACCGAGACCCAGCAGGCCGAGACGAAGCAGGCGGACCCGACGACCCGGGTCGCCCCGTACGTCCAGACCCAGCAGCCGCAGCGCCCGACGCAGCAGACGCAGACCCAGACGCAGACCCAGCCGCCGGCGCAGCAGCCCACCCAGACGCAGGCGCCGACCACGACGCCTCCGTCCACGTCGACGGAGACCAGTCAGCCGAGCACGCCGCCGTCGAGCCAGACGCCCGCGCCGCCGAGCTCGTCGACCGCGCCGCCGCCGAGCAGCAGCACCCCGCCCGCCTCGAACCCGCTGCCCACGCCGTCCAACCCGGTCGACGTGAGCATCGACCTCGGCATCCTCGACCCGGTGCTCAACACCGTGGGCGACACCGTCGGCGGCTTCGACTTCTTCGCCCCGGTGAACTGACGAGCGACGGGTAGCTCAACGGCGGCCTCCGACAGGTACCCTGTGCGGGCATTCCGGACGGACCGCTGACTACCGCACGAGGAGCACGAGCGTGGGACCTGCTGCCGCAGCCGCAGTCTCCCCATCGCCGCGCGACAGGGGATCACTGTCGCGCAACGCCGAGGTGGACTTGTGACGGCGTCCGACACCTCGGACGGCCGCCTGATCGCCGACCGCTACCGCTTCCTCGACCGCATCGGCTCCGGTGCGATGGGCATCGTCTGGCGCGCCCACGACGAACGCCTCGGCCGTGAGGTCGCCATCAAGCAGTTGCTGCTGGCGCCCGGCCTGGACGAGGCCGAGCAGGACGAGGCCATCCAGCGCGCCATGCGCGAGGGCCGCATCGCCGCCAAGCTGCACCACCCGAACGCCATCGCCGTGTACGACGTCGTCGAGGAAGACGGCGTCCCGTGCCTGGTCATGGAATACCTGCCGTCCTACAGCCTCGCGGACGCGCTCGCCGAGGGCGGGCCGATGGACCCGGTCGAGGTCGCCAGCATCGGCACCCAGTGCGCGGCGGCGCTGGCCGCGGCCCACGCGGCGGGGATCGTGCACCGCGACGTGAAGCCCGGCAACGTGCTGATCGCCGAGAACGGCGTCGTCAAGATCACCGACTTCGGCATCTCGCGGGCCTCCGACGACATCACGGTCACCAAGACCGGCCTGATCGCCGGCACCCCTGCGTACCTCGCGCCGGAGATCGCGCGGGGCCAGGACCCGACGCCGGCCTCCGACGTCTACTCGCTCGGTTCGACGCTGTTCGCCGCGATGGAGGGCGAACCGCCCTACGGAGTGAGCGAGAACACTCTCGGTGTTCTGCACGCCGTCGCGGCCGGGCGGATCAACCCGCCGACCGTCGACCACCCGCTCTCCGACACGCTGCTGTACCTGCTGAACTTCGAGCCGGACGACCGGCCGACGATGGCGCAGGCACGGGACATCCTCAATGCGGTCGCACACGGTCGTTCGCCGTCGTTCAGCGGACTGCCGATTCCTGTCGGACCCGATCCGACGGCTATCGTCGAGCCGGACCGGACCCGCGTGGTTCGTCCGGTGGCTCGCACTACCGCGCCGCCTCGCACCGCACCGCCGATGGCACCCGCGGGCAGGCAGCAGGACAACAGGCCACTGGTGATCGCTGCAGTGGTTCTGGCGTTGTTGCTGGTCATCGGTGGTTTGATGGTCGCGCTCGGGGTCTTCAACAAGCAGAACGAGAACCCGATCGTGCCGCCGGCGAGTTCTTCTTCGGTGGTGACACCGACGTCGTCGACTCCCGAGGTGACGACGACCACGCCCGAGGCAACGACAACGCGCGAAACGACGTCTAGCACTACGACGACTACAACTACGACCACCACAACGACGACTACGACAACCACCACAACGACAACGACTCCTCCAAAGCCGTCGTCGTCGGTTGTCGTGACCACTACGACAACGGTGCCGCCCGGGCAGTAGGGCTAAGCGTCAACACGTCGTAGAAATCTCGTAAGGTGGGTACCCGCACCGTTGGGTGATCTGAACCCGAAGGTGTGACGAGCCGTTGAACAGAGAGCAAGTGACCGCACAGCGGGGAGCAACTGTGACCGACGATGGCCGATTGGTCGCTGGTCGCTACCGATTGAGCCAGCGGATCGGCAGCGGCGCCATGGGCGTCGTCTGGACGGCACACGACGAACGCCTGCACCGCACCGTCGCGGTCAAGCAACTGCTCCTGCAGCCCGGACTCGCCGAAGCCGACACGGACGAGGCGAAGCGACGGGCCATGCGCGAGGGCCGCATCGCCGCGCGCCTCCAGCACCCGCACGCCGTGGCCGTCTACGACGTGGCCGAGGACGACAGCCAGCCGTGGCTGATCATGGAGTACCTGCCGTCCAAGAGCCTCTCGGCCGTCCTGTCCGAACGCGGCACGCTCCCGCCGCGCGACGTGGCGTCGATCGGCATGCAGGTCGCCTCCGCGCTGGCCGCCGCGCACAACGCCGGCATCGTGCACCGCGACATCAAGCCCGGCAACGTGCTGCTCGGCGACGACGGCACGGTCAAGATCACCGACTTCGGCATCTCCCGCGCGACCGGTGACGTCACGGTCACCGCGACGGGCATGCTCGCCGGTACCCCCGCCTACCTCGCACCCGAGGTGGCCAAGGGCTACGACCCGGGTTCGCCGTCCGACGTGTTCTCGCTGGGTTCCACGCTCTACGCCGCGATCGAGGGCGAACCGCCGTTCGGCCTGAGCGAGAACACCATCGCGCTGCTGCACAAGGTCGCGTCCGGCAAGGTCAACCCGCCGCGCAACGCCGGCCCGCTGACCGCGCTGCTGATGCGCCTGCTGCGCGCGGAGCCGGAAGACCGCCCGACCATGGCCGAGGCCCGCGACGCGCTCGCCGCGGTCGCGAACGGCCAGGCCGCTCCCGCCTTCACCCCCGCCGTGGTCGCCCCGACGCACCCGCCGTCGTGGCGCGGCGCGCCGATCCAGCAGCCGCAGCAGCAGGCCGCCACCAGAGCCCTGCCGCCCCAGCAGGCACCGCCGCCCAACGCGACGCGCGTGGACCTGTACACCCCGCCACGCGCCGTGGCCTCGCAGCACCAGCCGCCGTCGAACCACCGCCCGGCCGCCGCACCCCAGTACTCGCAGCGCCCGAAGCCGGCCTCGATGGCGTCGTCGTCCTCCTCGAAGAGCAAGAAGTCGACGATCTACACCGCGCTCGCCATCGTGGCGGCGGCGGTCATCGGCATCATGTTCGCGAGCATGATCTCGGACAAGAACGGCAACGGCGGCAACAACAACGCGGGCGCCAACACCTCGACCCCGCAGACCCAGAACTCCGGGCAGACGAAGCAGTCGACGCCGCCGAAGTCCGCGGGCAAGGCCGGTCAGTGGACGAGCCAGCCGACCCCGGACGACATGCGCGGATTCCTGAACGAATACTTCAGCACCGCGCCCACCGCGCCGGACGACGCCTGGAAGTTCGGCAACGCCAACTTCCAGGGCAGCTACCCAGGCGGCGTGAGCGGATTCCAGGGCTTCTGGTCAGGCATCAAGGAAGCCAAGGTTCTCGACGCGTCCGAAAAAGAGGGCTTCTACTGGGAAGTCGTCGTGGAGTACACGAAGAAGAACGGCGACAAGACCACCGAACGGCGCGGTATCTCGTTCGAGTGGAAGAGCCCGAACTTCCTGCTGCACAGCGACAAGTCACTCGGTCTGGCCTAGGCTGCCGCCCCTGGTCAGGAGGCCCGCGCGGCCTTCTCCAGGGCTTCGGCCAACGCCACCACGGCGGGATTCCACGCGGCATCCTCGCGATAAACGACGTGAATGTGCCGAACCGGCTCGGGATTGCGCACCTTGCGCAGGACAACGCCCGGATGCGCATATCCCAGCCCGAGCCGCGGAATGATCGTGACGCCCAGTCCGGCGGCCACGAATCCCTGCGCGGTCGCGTAGTCGTCGCTTTCCACCGCGACCTTCGGTGAGAATCCCGCGCCCGCGCACGCGTTCGACACGAGGTCCTTGCACGGCCCGGTGGCGCCGAAGTCCGCGAGAATCCACGGCTCGTCGGCGAGTTCGCCGAGGTCGATGACGCGCTTGCGGGACAACGCGTGGCCGCGAGGCAGGACGGCGAAGAACGGGTCGGCGAGCAGGTGCCGCGCGATCATGCCTTCCGGTGCGGGTTCGTCCGGCTCCAGCACGGTGATCGCGACGTCGGCGCGGCCAGCGGCGAGTTCTTCGAACGGGTCGGTGGGCTCGGTCAGCTTGAGGTCCAGTTCGACGCCGGCTCGTTCGGCACGGAACTGGGCCACGGCGGGCGGCACGAGGGCGGCTCCGGCCGTGGCGAAGTAGCGGACGCGCAGCCTGCCGGCGCAGCCGTTGCGCAACGCGGTGAGGGCGCTCTCGGCCTCGGCCAGTTGCTCGGCGAGGCGACCGGCGTGTTCAGTGAGGAGACGACCGGCCGCGGTGGGCCGGATACCCCTGCCGACGCGCTCCAGCAGCGGCAGGCCCGCCTGCTTCTCGAGGCCGGCGACCTGCTGCGAGATCGCGGACGGGGTGTAGCCGAGATTCGTGGCCGCCGCGGTGATGGAACCCGTGGTCACGACCGCTCTGAGCACCTGCATGCGCCGCATGTCCAGCATCACTCGACCTTACAGCAGAGCTTAAAGGTTATGCACAACAATTAAATTGTATTTACGGGTTCCAGGACCCATCGTTGACGTGTGAACCAACGCGGAACGTTGATCAGGATGGGCGTGCTCGCCCTGCTGTGGGGATCCAGCTTCCTGTGGATGAAGCTCGCGCTCGGGAGCCTCGCTCCCCTGCAGATCTCGCTCGTGCGGACGTTCTTCGGCGCGGCCGTGCTGTTCGTGGTGCTCGCCATGGCGAAGATGACGCTGCCCCGCGAGCGCAAGGTCTGGGGCCACATGCTGTTCGTCGCGTTGTTCGGCAGCGCCATCCCGTTCACGCTCTTCGCGTTCGGCGGCCAGACCGTCGACTCCGGCGTCTCCGGAGTGCTCAACTCCACGACGCCGCTGTTCGCCCTGACCATCGGCCTCGTGCTGGGCACCGAGAAGTTCGGCAACGTGGTCCGCATGCTGGGCCTCGGGCTCGGCTTCGCGGGCGTGCTGCTCATCTTCGCGCCGTGGCAGCAGGCCGACAGCATCGCCAGCTGGGGCGCGGTGCTCTGCCTCATCGGCGCCGCGAGCTACGCCGTCGGCTACACCTACGCCGGCCGCTACCTGGTCAACACCGGCGCGACCTCGACGCAGCTCGCCGCCATGCAGCTGACCACGGCCATGGGCCTGCTCGTGCTCGCCGTGCCGTTCGGGGGCCTGGAGCCGGTGCACCTGCACTGGGTCGGCGTGGTCGCCGTGATGATCCTGGGCGTCTTCGGCACCGGCGTGGCGTTCATCCTCAACTACCGCGTCATCGCGGACGAGGGCGCCACCACGGCAACTACGGTCGGTTACCTTCTGCCCGTTGTCTCGGTACTCCTTGGAGCGATCTTCCTCGGAGAGCAACTCAACGCAAGGGTCGTCGCCGGCATGCTGGTGGTGCTCCTGGGCGTCGCACTGACTCGGAAGTCGCCGGTCGCGGCTGGTCAGCCCGTCTCACCAAACGAGACACGCGACCTGGTCAAACGCTGAACGGTGAGACGCACGTCTCCCCCAATAGGATGGTTCCGAGACGAATCGCGTCCTTAACGAGCTGGTTGGCCGTCTCCTCTTTGTGAGCGGACATGGAGACCAGCCTGGGAAGGACATCGACATGAACAACGACAACCTGAAGGTCACCACCCGGACGACTTTTCAACTCCTCGCCCCCGGTGCGGCACCCGCGCCGGTCGAGGCGGAGCTCGTCTACGACCCGGAAGACCCCTACGCCGTCGCCGTCGTGTTCCACACGGGCACCGGCCGCGTCGAGTGGATGTTCGCCCGCGACCTGCTGGCCGACGGTCTGCTGACGCCGTCCGGCGAGGGCGACATCCTGGTCCGCCCCGCGTCCGACGACCCGGAGCGCGTCCTGGTCGAGCTGAACGCGCCGACCGGGTTCGCCATCCTCAGTGCCCTCGCCGAGGACGTGGCGGCGTTCCTGGACAGCTCCTACGACGTCGTGCAGCCGGGCGAGGAGGACCTGTGGATCGACTTCGACCGTGAACTGCAGAAGCTCGTCTCGACGATCGACTAGTACCGCGGTGCCCGAGGTGGTCTGACGGGCGCGGGACGAGGTGCCGGCACGCGGGGCAGCGTGGCCGACCAGCTCGTCACCGAAGACCACCGGGAACTGTGGTGTGCGACGTCGTGGGCAGCGACGACCGCACGTCTCACCAGGCCGGGCAGTCCCAGAACGCAGTCCCCACCGGTGACCGGCTCGGAGCGATTCACCCGCCCGCGGATCTCGGCGCTGTGCCGGGACGAACGCGGATCGTCAGCGATCTGCACCACCCTGTGAGCGGGAAGCGCGCGAACCGATGGCGAGGATTGATTAGTCTCGTGGATGTGACAACCACCATCGGGGGCCGCTACACGCTGCTCGAGCGCATCGGCAGCGGTGCGATGGGGGTCGTCTGGCGGGCACGGGACGAGGTGCTGGCACGCGAGGTCGCGGCCAAGCAGCTCCTCACCGGGGACCATCCACGGGCGATGCGGGAGGCGCGGAACGCCGCGCGGCTGCATCACCCGCACGCGATCGCGGTGTTCGACGTCATCAGTGACGACGAGGTGCCGTGGATCGTCATGGAGTACCTGCCGTCGCTCAGCCTGTCGGCGCTGATCACCGAGCGCGGGCCGCTCAAGCCGGCCCAGGCAGCGAGCATCGGCGCCAAGGTCGCCTCGGCGCTGGCCGCCGCGCACACCGCGGGCATGGCGCACCGCGACATCAAGCCCGGCAACGTCCTGATCGGCCACGACGGCACGGTCAAGATCACCGACTTCGGCATCTCCAAGGCCACCGGCGACGGCACGATGACCGACACCGGCATGATCTCGGGCACCCCCGCCTACCTCGCACCCGAGGTGGCGCGTGGCGAGCAGCCCGACTTCGCCTCCGACGTCTTCTCGCTCGGCGCGACGCTGTACACGGCGATCGAGGGCGAGTCCGTCTTCGGGCCGAGCGACAACAGCTTCGGCCTCATCTACCGGGCCGCGAGCGGGCAGCTGCGCGACCCGAAGAACGCGGGCGAGCTCACCCCGCTGCTCACCCGTCTGCTGGCGATCGACCCCAAGGACCGGCCTACCGCGCAGGAGGCCGCCGACGAGCTGGCCGCGGAACCGCAGCCCTCCCAGCCGTTGCCCATCCCCGTTCCCGTGCAGCGCAGGCTCAAGGCGCCGAACCGCCGGATCCTGGTGATCCTCTCCGTCATCGCGGTGCTCGCGATCGGTGGTGGCGCGGCCGCCGCGTACTGGAACGGCACCGGTGGTGGCTCCCCCACCAACCAGAGCAGCTTCCCCACCGAACAGGGCCAGAACGCCCGCTACTTCACCGCCGAGGAAGCCCTTGCGTTCGTCAAGGAGCACTACGCCCTGCTGCCGGGCAACTCAGAAGCGGCCTGGCTGAACTTCTGGGATCGGCAGCGGGAGCCGAAGGCCGACTTCGTGAACCGGTGGAAGGGCTACACCTCGGTCCAGTGCACCTCGACGGACCTCCAGGTGCACTCGAACGGCCCTCACTGGGTCGTGCCGGTGGACCTCACTGTGGTCACGGACCAGGGCGAGACGCGAAAGACCACCGTCGAGGTCACGGTCGGCGCGATCAACAACGAGATGAAGATCGTCTCGATCACGGACATAGGGAGGTGAGCAGCCAGAAGCTGCCGCCACCGACGACGATCCCCATCGCCGTCCCGCCCAGCACCTGCGCTGTCGTGTGATCGCCCAGCTCGACCCGCGACCACGTCACCAGCGCCGCGGGCAGCGCGAGCAGCAGCCACCACGGCCCGAAGACGATCGTCAGCGTCACCACGGCCGCCCACGCGACCCCGGCGTGCAGCGAGATCTTCCACTTCAGCCCGAACGTGATCGCCATGCTGACGATCAGCGAGGCGAACATGCTGCCCGCCAGCGCGAGCATGTTCAGCGGCGCGGCGCCCAGCACCATGATCACCGTGCCGGCCGCCAGCGACGCACCCGCCGTGACCAGCGGGACGAGCCTGCCCTCGCGGTTCGTGACGTGATGGCCGTCCCACTTGCCCCTGCGCGCGCCACGCACGATGACGGCCATCGGGATGACGGACGCCGTCACGGCGACCACGAATCCCCACAGCAGCGTCTTCCAAAGATTCTCCGTCGCTGCGGCCACAGCGAACGGCAACAAGATCACCCAGACCCACGGAGCCAGCACTTCGGTGGCACCGCGGGCGACCTTTTTGATCAAATCCCCCAGGAACCCTTCAGACCAGTCTGCGATCAGTGGCCCAGCGGGAGAGCTCGTACCGGTTGGAGAGCTGGGTCTTCCGCAGGACGCTCGACACGTGCGTCTCCACCGTCTTCACGCTGATGAACAGCTCGGACGCGATCTCCTTGTAAGCGTAACCACGGGCCAGCAGCCGCAGGACGTCACGTTCGCGCGGCGTCAGCAGGTCGAGCTCCGGATCGCTGATCGGCGCGGCGCCCGGCCGGTCGGCGAACGCGTCCAGCACGAACCCGGCGAGGCGCGGCGAGAACACCGCGTCGCCCTCGCTCACCCGCACGACGGCCTTGACCAGCTCCTGGCTGGAGATCGTCTTGGTGACGTAACCGCGGGCACCGGCGCGGATGACGTTGATGACGTCCTCGGCCGCGTCCGAGACGGACAGCGCGAGGAACGTGACCTCGGGGATCTTGGTGCGGATCTGCCGCAGCACCTCGGCGCCGCCGCCGTCGGGCATGTGCACGTCGAGCAGCACGACGTCCGGCTTGTGGTGGTTGATCCCCGCCACCGCCTCGCCGACGCTGCCCGCCTCGCCGACCACCTCGACGGCGTCGGTGATGGTGTCGAGCTCGGCCCGCACTCCCGCGCGGAACAACGCGTGGTCGTCCACCAGGAACACCCTGACGCTCATGTCCTGGCCTCCGTCTTCCTCGGCATCTCGAGCTGCACCTCGGTCCCCTCTCCCGGAGCCGTGCGCAGTCGCACCTCCCCGCCGTGCCGGTCCATCCTCCCCCGGATGCTGCCCGCAAGGCCATGCCGGTCGTCCGGCACCGCGTCCGGATCGAAACCCTTGCCCCGGTCGCGGACGAACACCGTCACCTTGTCGGGCTCGATCTCGGCGTAGACGCTGACCTCACCGACCCCGGCGTGCTTGGCCGCGTTGACCATCGCCTCCTTCGAGGCCTGGATCAACGCGAACATGCCGTCCTCCAGCTCGCAGTCGCCGACCACGACCTGGGACACGGCGATCGCGAACCCGTCCTCCACCTCCGCGCACGTCTGCGCGATGGCGACGCTCATGGTCGTCGGCTGCTCGCCCACCTCACGGCCGTAGAGCCAGCCGCGCAGCTCGCGTTCCTGACTGCGGGCCAGGCGCTTCACCTCACGTGGCGACTCGGACTGCTTCTGGATGAGCGCAAGCGTTTGCAGCACGGAGTCGTGCAGGTGGGCCGCGATCTCGGCGCGTTCCTCGGTGCGGATGCGCGCGCGCCGTTCCGTGTCCAGGTCACGCACCAACCGCATCCACAGCGGCACGGTCAGGACCGCGACACCGATCAGGGTGGCCAGCACGGAGAGCACGACGGTCGAGAGGTTCTTCACCGAGTCGTTGACGACGAGGAACGCGGCGACACCCGCCACGACCAGCGCGCCTCCCGCCACCGTTCGCACGATCCCCGTCTTCCCCTGCGCGAACGCCCCGTCCTTCCAGCGGCGCCGCTGTGCCTCGTCGGCCTCGCGCCACACGACCGCGGCGCCCACGAGTGCCACGGCGATCGGACCGGTGATCCAGCCGCTCCAGGTGCCGCCGATCAGGCCGGTGAAGACCGCGACACCGACGCCGAGCGCGGCCATCCCGACGGCCTGCTGCCACTCCTTGCGGTCCTTCTCGGTCTCCGGTTCCGCCATGGTCGACTGCGGCACGAACATCCACAGCAACGCGTAGGCGATGATTCCGACCCCGCTCAGGGCGGCGAACACGGCGAAAACCGCGCGCACCCAGAAGACGGGGGCACCGAGGTGGTCCGCCAGTCCGCTCGCGACGCCCGCGACCACCCGGCCGGTGCGTCGACGGCGCATCGGCTCAATGCGTGCACTCACCATCCGATCGTCACACGTCCTCTCCGGTTGTTCATCAGGGATGACCCCGGTTCCGTGAATCAGGGCTGGTCCCTGATGTGGTTCCAGGCGTGACAGCGCAACCTTGTCATCGTGAGCGGGACTGAGAAGGCAATGCAGGGCGTGGCGGACACGCTCAGAGAGTTCTGGGCCCACCGTCCGGTGCGGCCTCGTGCAGGGCGCAAGCTCGGCGGCGTCGCCACCGGGATCGCCATGCGCTTCCAGATCGATCCGGTGATCGTGCGGATCGCGTTCGTCGCTCTCGCCTTGTCGGGCGGTGTCGGAGTGCCGCTCTACCTGGCCGGCTGGCTGCTGCTGCCGGAAGAGGGCGACGAGGTTTCTCCGCTGGAGTCGCTGATCAGCAAGGGCCACAGCTCCATGAACCAGGGGCAGACCGTGCTCCTGGGGTTCCTGATGTTCCCCGCGCTCGCCTTCACGTTCGGCAGCGGCGGGTTTCAGGTCATCGTGACGCTGGCCGCGGCGGTCGCGTGCATCTACCTGCTGCAGAAGAACCGCGGGCACCTGCAGCCGGCCGTGACGCTCGCCGAGACGCCGATGATGACGCCACCGGTGCCGGGGGCACCTGCCTGGGACCCGCTCGGGGCCGCTCCGTTCGCGTGGGACCTGCCGGAACCGGCACCCAGGCCGCAGCCACCGGCACCCCGGCCGCGCAGGCCTCGCGTAGGACTGCTGACGCTGGGTGTGGCCACGATGGTGGTCGCAGGGTCCGCGATCGCCGGGATCTGGGCGCCGTGGTTCACGATTCCGCACGTCATCGGCCTGCTGGTCGCGGTGCTGGCGGCGGGTCTGCTGGTCGGGTCGTTCGTCGGAGCCGGGCGCGGCCTGATCTGGCTGCTGGTCCCGCTGTCCGTGGTCGGTTTCGGCATGACGACGATCAGCTTCGACGGCCCCAACGACTTCGGTGACCTCAAAGCGACGCCGAAGGCCGTCGCCGAGGTCAAGGACAGGTACGAGATCAGCGTCGGCAGCGTGATGCTCGACCTGAGGGAGCTGCCGGACTCCGGTTCGGTGAAGACCGCGCTGGAGGCGGATCTCGGCGAACTGGTCGTGCACGTGCCGAAGAACGCCGACGTGACGTTCAAGTGCGAGGCCTCGTCCATCGGCGAGCTGAACTGCCTCGACCGGAGGGCGGAGGGCAGCTCGGTGCAGGTCGAGGGCACGGACCTCGGCGACGACGGCGAGGGTGGCGTGAAGATCGAGCTGGACGTTCAGTCGAGCGTCGGAGAGGTGAAGGTGCTCCGTGGCTGAACACGAGCCGTCGGTCCGCAGGGGGATCGACGTGATCGGAATGGTCTTCGGGATCGGCGGCCTGCTGATGGCGGCCTACATCCTGAGCAACGGCCTCTTCTGGTTCGACTTCCGGTGGGCGCTCGGGGGAACGGCGATCCTGGTGGGTGTGGTCCTGCTGACCAACTCGCTGCGCCGGCGAGGGCGCTCCGAATGACGAAAGGCCCCGGTCAGCTGACCGGGGCCTTTCGCTTTGGCGTCGTTACTCCCACTCGATGGTGCCCGGCGGCTTGGACGTCACGTCCAGCACCACGCGGTTGACCTCGGCCACCTCGTTGGTGATCCGGGTCGAGATCCGCTCCAGCACCTCGTAGGGCAGGCGGGTCCAGTCCGCGGTCATCGCGTCCTCGGACGACACCGGGCGCAGCACGATCGGGTGCCCGTACGTCCGGCCGTCGCCCTGGACACCGACGCTGCGGACGTCCGCGAGCAGCACGACGGGGCACTGCCAGATCGTGCGGTCCAGCCCCGCCGCGGTCAGCTCCTCGCGGGCGATGGCGTCGGCCTGGCGCAGCGTGTCAAGCCGCTCCTGGTCGACCGCGCCGATGATCCGGATGCCGAGACCGGGGCCGGGGAACGGCTGACGCTGCACGATCGTCTCCGGCAGGCCCAGCTCGGTGCCGACGCGGCGCACCTCGTCCTTGAACAGCGCGCGCAGCGGCTCGACCAGCTCGAACTGCAGGTCGTCCGGCAGGCCGCCGACGTTGTGGTGCGACTTGATGTTCGCGGTGCCCGCGCCGCCGCCGGACTCGACGACGTCCGGGTAGAGCGTGCCCTGCACCAGGAAGCGGTAGTCGCCCTCGGCCTTCAGATCGCGCTCTGCCTGCTCGAACACGCGGATGAACTCGCGGCCGATGATCTTGCGCTTCTCCTCCGGGTCCGTGACACCGGCGAGAGCGTTGAGGAACCGCTCGCGGGCGTCGACGGTCACCAGGTTGATGCCCGTGGCGGCCACGTAGTCGCGCTCGACCTGGGCCCGCTCACCGGCGCGCAGCAGGCCGTGGTCGACGAAGACGCAGGTGAGGCGGTCACCGATGGCCCTCTGGACCAGCGCGGCGGCCACGGCGGAGTCGACGCCACCGGACAGGCCGCAGATCGCCTTGCCGTCACCGATCTGCGCGCGGATCCGGGTGACCTGCTCGTCCACGATGGACGACGTCGTCCACTGCGGACGGATGCCGGCGATGTCGTGCAGGAACCGGCGCAGCACCTCCTGGCCGTGCGGCGAGTGGTGCACCTCGGGGTGGTACTGCACGCCGGCGAAACGACGTTCGGTGTCCTCGAACGCGGCGACCGGAGCGCCCTCGCTGGTCGCGGTGACGGTGAAGCCCTCCGGCGCCTTCGTGACGGCGTCGCCGTGGCTCATCCACACCGGGTGGCTGCCGGGCAGCTCCTGGTGCAGCGCGCCACCCTCGGCCGGCACGCTCAGGTCCGTGCGGCCGTACTCGCGGGTGCCGGTCTGTTCAACCGCGCCGCCAAGTGCGCGTGCCATCGCCTGGAAGCCGTAGCAGATGCCGAAGACCGGGACGCCGGTCTCGAACAGCTTCGGGTCGACCTGCGGAGCGTTCTCCGCGTAGACGCTCGACGGGCCACCGGACAGAACGATGGCCAGCGGGTTCTTGTCGAGGATCTCGCTCACCGTCGCGGTGTGCGGGACCACCTCGGAGTAGACCTGGGCCTCACGCACGCGGCGGGCGATCAGCTGCGCGTACTGGGCGCCGAAGTCGACGACGAGAACAGGGCGGTTGCTGGTGTCGGACACGCCGCCAAGGATCTCATGCGTGGACGATGAACTGCTGACCGGTGGCGGGCTGAACCAGGTGTTCAGGGTGGGTGACGCGGTCCGGCGACCGGCGGGGTCGTGGGCGCCTCGGGTGCACGATTTGTTGCGGCACTTGGCACCGTTGGGAATCGCGCCGGTCCCGCTCGGGCTGGACGACGAGCACGAACTGCTCACGTACCTGCCCGGTGACGTTGGCCACGTGTTCCCGTCCGACGACGCGTCGCTGGTCGAGTCGGCGCTGATGCTGCGGAAGCTGCACGACGCGACGCTCGATCTGGTGGACGTGCGCGACGGGTGGCAGTTCGCCGCCAGGGAACCGGTCGAGGTGGTGTTGCACGGCGACTTCGCGCCGTACAACACGGTCTACCGCGACGGCCTGCCGGTGGGCGTGTTCGACTTCGACTCCGCTCATCCAGGTCCGCGCTGGTGGGACGTCAGCTGGGCCGTCATCCAGTTCGTGCTGGGGCTGCCGCATGACCGCGAACGCCGAGCTCGGCTGTTCTGCGAGGCCTACGGGTGTGCGTACAACGCCGAGCACCTGTTGGTCCGGCTGGAGGACATGATCCGCACGATTCGTGAGCATCCGGCGTTCGTGCTCCAACGGGCTGAACACCATGACGACTACTACTTGGGACTCGTCGGTTTGGTGTCCGAAACCGGCGAAGCCCGTTTCGGACACCAAACCGACTCCGTCTTCTAGGAGTGTGTCAGGTACGTGCAGGCCAATAGGGCTTAACGTGATCCCCATGGACGCGTTCACACCGCTACCCAGGCCGTGCTGGGTCGCCGGCCACCCCGAGCAGGGCGAGCAGGCGTTAGAGGTCCTCCACCCGTTCGACGGCACCGAGGTCGCCTCGGTGGCCGTGCCGGGCAGAGATCAGGTGGAACGCGCGGTGGCCGCGGCCGCCGCGGTGGCGAAGGAGTTCCGGCGAACACCCGCGCACGTGCGTGCCGAGGCGTTGGTGCAGGTGTCACGCACGCTGGCCGAACGCGCGGAAGAGATCGCCGAGACGATCACCGCCGAGAACGGCAAACCGCTCAAGTGGGCGGAGATCGAGGTCTCCCGCGCGGTCAACACCTTCCGGTTCGCCGCGGAGGAGGCCCGGCGGTTCACCGGTGGGCTGCAGCGGCTCGACACCGAGGCCGGTGGCGTGGGGCGGATGGCGATCGTCCGGCACGTCCCGCGCGGGCCGGTGCTGGCCGTGGCGCCGTTCAACTTCCCGCTGAACCTGGTGGCGCACAAGGTCGCCCCGGCGCTCGCGGTGGGTGCGCCGGTGATCGTGAAGCCCGCTTCCGCCACGCCGCTTTCAGCGTTGCTGCTGGGCGAGATCCTGGCCGAGACCGATCTGCCGGAGGGCGTGTTCTCGATCCTTCCGGTGCGCGGCAAGGACATGGACGCGCTGGTTCGCGACGAGCGGCTGCCGGTCATCTCGTTCACCGGATCGACGAAGGTCGGCTGGTCGCTGATGGAAGCCGCGCCGCGCAAGCACGTCGTGATGGAGCTGGGCTCCAACGCGGCCGCGATCATCTGTCCCGACTGGACGGACCTGGACCACGCGGCGCAGCGCATCGCGACGTTCGGCAACTACCAGGCAGGGCAGTCGTGCATCGCGGTGCAGCGGGTGATCGTGGACCGCTCGGTCGCCGACGAGTTCGTGCCGAAGCTGGTCGACGCCGTCGGCGCGTTGAAGACCGGCGACCCGCACGATCCCGAGGTCGAGGTCGGGCCGTTGATCGACGAGGACAACGCCCGGCGCGTCGAGGAGTGGGTCCAGATGGCCGCCGACGCGGGTGCGCGGGTGTTGCTCGGCGGCAAGCGGACCGGGACCACGGTCGAGCCGACCGTCGTGACCGACGTGCCGTCCGACGCCAAGTTGTGGACCGAGGAGATCTTCGGGCCGGTGCTCGTGGTGTCCGTCGCGGACGGCGTGCAGGACGCGTTCGCGCAGGCCAACGACACCAAGTACGGGTTGCAGGCCGGGGTGTTCACGCGGGACGTGCAGGTGGCGTTCGAGGCGGCCGCCGAGCTGGAGGTCGGTGGCGTGATCATCGGCGACGTGCCGTCGTACCGCGCGGACCAGATGCCCTACGGCGGTGTGAAGGGGTCGGGCACCGGGCGTGAGGGTGTGCGGTCGGCGATGGAGGACTTCACCGAGGAACGCGTGACCGTGCTGACCGGCATTCAGATCTAGGCCCGGGATTCAGCTGTGGCCCAGCGCCCTTCGGATGACCCGGTCGTCGTCGCTGTTCCCGGCGACGTGACCGTCCGGCCTGATCACGCGCCCGTCCGAGACCGTGAAACCCGGTCCGGCGGTGCGTGATCCGGCGATCAGCTCGCCGCCGTCGGTGGTCAGCGGCGAATCGGTGTAGACGAACGGCGTGAAGAGCTTGCCCGAGTCGATGCCCACGCCGGATTCGAGTGCTTTCCGCCGTGCGTTGCGCTCTTCTTCGTTGCCGGGCACGAGGAAACGCATGGTGTCGCCGGTGATGCGCAGGTTCTCGTCGGCGGCGGCACCGCGTTCGACGTCGTAGGAGGCCAGCAGGTGCGGGCCTGCCTCGCCGTTGCGATCCGCGGCGATCTTCCAGGCCGCGTTGTCGGCGTCGCAGATGCCGGAGTTCAGACCGCGGGCGCCGAACGGGCTCATCACGTGCGCCGCGTCGCCTGCCAGCAGGATCCGGCCTTTGCGCAGGGTCTTCGCTCGGCGCTGGTGGAAGCGGTAGGTGGACTGCCAGACGACCTCGTAGGGCTTGCCGCCGACGATCGCGCGGATGTGGTCGTCGGTGAGCTGGACGTCCTCGGCGACCTGCCAGTCGATCCGCCAGACGCCCTTCGGTTGCGGGTGCAGGAGAACCTGACGGCCGGGGTTCCACGGCGGATCGAAGTAGAAGCGGCGTTCGGGCGTCTCGAAGTCCAGGTCGACGCGGACGTCGGCGATGATGAACCTGTCGCCGAACGAGAAGCCCTCGAACGGGATGTCCAGGAGCTGCCTGACCGTCGAGTGCACGCCGTCAGCGGCGATGCAGTGGGTGGCCCGAACTCCGTCCTGTGTGGACACTCCCTCGTCGTCCTGGGTGAGGTTCACGAGGGCGTGGCCGTAGCGGAGTTCGATCAACGGCTCGGCGCGGACGCGTTGTTCCAGCAGCTGTTCCACGACGGTCTGCGGGGTGTTCACGAACGGCGGGAAACCCTTGGCCTCGGGGAAGGTCAGGGTCAGCACCTCGCGGTCGCGGTGGTAGGTGCGGCCGGTGTACCAGGTGACGCCGGCGTCGGCGACGGCCTGCCCGACGCCGACGCGTTCCAGGATCTCCAGCACGTCCCGCTGCACGCAGATCGAGCGGCTGCCCGCTCTCGCACGCTGTGCCTGGGCTTCCAGCACGATGCTCGGCACGCCGGCCCTCGCGAGGAACAGCGCGGCGGCGAGCCCGACCGGTCCCGCGCCGACGACGAGCACCGGGCTCATTGCAGGGCGTCCCAGACGGCGCGGTCGCGTTCGGCGGTCCAGATCTCCGGCCAGTCCTTGCCGTCGCACTCGTCCCAGTAGCGCTTCACGTCGAACGGCAGGCAGTGCTCGAAGATCGGCCAACGCCCGTAGCGGCCTTCAAGTGTCTTGTGCGCCAGCTCGAAGGCCTGCTTGAGCGTGCCGCCCTCGCCGTGCACGCCACCGACCGTGCGGCGCAGTTCGTTGAGGAAGTGCCTGCTCTGGTTGATGGCCGCCTCGACCTCGTAGCGGTCACGGGCGACTTTGCCGCGCCCACCGACGAGAACCTCGGCACCCAGGTCCTCGATCTCGTCCAAAGTGGACGTAGCCCACTCGTCGTGGAAGGCGTCACCGGTGTAGAGCGCGGCCTGCGACTCGACCAGGTCGCCGGCGAACAGGATGCGCTGCTGCGGCAGCCACGCCACGATGTCGCCGGCCGTGTGCCCGCGCCCGAGGTGCTGAAGGACGAGGTCGCCGCGTTCGTCACCGAGTGGGATCGTCATGCGGTCGGAGAACGTCAGCGTCGGCCAGGTGAGGCCGGGGATCTCCTCCGGCTGCTCGAAGAGCCGCGGCATGCGGCCGTACTCGCTCTCCCAGTCCTGCTGCCCGCGTTCGGCGATCAGCACACGCGTCATCTCGTGCGCGACGATCTCCTGAGCGTCGAACGCGCTGGCGCCGAGCGTCCGCACGGCGTGGTAGTGGCTGAGCACGAGGTACCGGACGGGCTTCTTGGTGTGCTTGCGCAGCTCCGCGAGCCATCGGCGCGCGGCCGCGGGTGTGGCGCGCGCTTCGAAGCAGATCAGGAAGTCCTCGGCCTCGATGGCCGCGACGTTGGGATCACCTTCGGCGGTCAGGGTGTAGACGCCATCGGCGAGCTCGACGAAGACCTCGTCCTTGGGGGCGAGGTCGGCGCTGGAGGCAAAAGGCTTTTTGGCCATGCCTACACCGTAGCCAGATGAAACCAGCTCAGGACGCCTTCACGATCGGCAACCGCAATGCGGCTGGAGCTCGGTCGGGCACCGCCGGGTTCTTCGGCTTCGTCGGGTTGATCCTCTTGTACGGCTGCCCCTGCTCCGGCCGCTGGTCCTGCTCACCCTTGTTCGGCCACAGCGAGAACGCGCGTTCGGCCTGCGCCGTGATCGTGAGACTCGGGTTCACGCCGAGGTTCGCACTGATCGCCGCACCGTCCACAACAGACAGGCCGGGGTAGTTGAAAACGCGGTGGTAGGGGTCGATCACGCCATCATCCTCGGTCGCCGCGATCGCGCAACCGCCGATGAAGTGCGCGGTCAGCGGGATGTTGAACAGCTCACCCCAGGTGCCGCCGGCCATGCCGTCGATGTGCTTGGCGGCCAACAGGTTCGCCTCGTGACCGGCCGGGATGAACGCCGGGTTCGGCTCGCCGTGCCCCTGCTTGCTGGTGAGCTTGCCGCGCTTGAGGTACGTGGTGATGGAGTTGTCCAGGCTCTGCATCACCAGCAGGATCACCGTCCGCTCGCTCCACCGGTGCACGCTGAGCAGCCTCAACAGCCGCAGCGGGTGCCGGATCGCCTGCTTGATGAACTGCAACCACCGCGGCGTGCTCGCCGCGCCGTCCGTGGCCAGGGTCTGCAGCATGCCCATGGCGTTGCTGCCCTTGCCGTACCGCACCGGCTCGATGTGCGTGATCTCGTCGGGGTGGATCGAACTCGTGATCGCCACACCCTGTGTGAAGTCGTTGTCCGGGTCGACCGTGTAGCGCGCGGCCCCGATGATCGACTCGGAGTTGGTGCGCGTCAGTTCGCCGAGCTTGCCCGAGATCTTCGGCAGGGTGGTGGCCTTCGCCTTGTGCAGCAACTGCTGGGTGCCCCACGTGCCGGCGGCGATGACGACCTGGTCGGCGGTGAAGGTCTTCGTGGCCTTGCCACCGGTCATCCGCGTCTCGATGGACCAGCTGCCGTTGTTGTCGTTGAGCTTGGTGACCGTGGTCAGCGGGAAGACCTGGGCGCCCAGCTTCTCCGCGAGGTACAGGTAGTTCTTGACCAGCGTGTTCTTGGCCCCGACCCGGCACCCGGACATGCAACTGCCGCACTCGGTGCACCCGGTGCGTTCCGGCCCGGCACCACCGAAGTAGGGGTCGGCGGCCTTCTTGCCCGGCTCACCGAAGAAGACGCCGACGGGCGTGGCGTGATAGCTGTCCTCGACGCCCATGTCCTTCGCGACCTTCTGCATGACGACATCGCTCGGCGTCGTGGTGGGGTTCGTGACCACACCCAGCATCCGGCTCGCCTGGTCGTAGAACGGCTCGAGCTCGTCCTGCCAATCGGTGATGTGCGCCCACTGCCGGTCTTCGTAGAACGGCTTGAGCGGCCGATACAGCGTGTTCGCGTACACGAGAGAACCGCCACCAACGCCCGCACCGGCGAGCACCATGACGTTGCGCAACGTGTGGATGCGCTGGATGCCGAAGCACTTGAGCTGCGGCGCCCACAGGTACTTGCGCAGGTCCCAGCTGGTCTTGGCGAACTCGTCGTCGGCGAACCTGCGCCCCGCCTCCAGCACCGCGACGCGGTAGCCCTTCTCGGTCAGGCGGAGCGCGGCCACGCTGCCACCGAACCCGGAGCCGACGATGACGACATCGAAGTTACCGGCGAGTTCACCCATGGATCGGAGAGTAGGCGTTACTTCCGGTAACGCCTAGTCCCCGATCGGTTCAGAGGACGAAGGAGAACTCATGAAGGAAGTCCAGAGGTCGTTCCGCTGCAGCGGAACGCCAGCGGTGTGCGGAGGTCGCCGCTGGCCAAGCCGGTATCGGCTCACGCGCCGAAGCTACGTCGGCGACCAGGCGCACGCGGACACACCGCGTTTCGCGGACCTCGACGGCTATGTCGATGAATGAACGTCAGCCGTCGAGCGCCTCGGGTGACGACCACCGGACAACCCTGCTCGGCGTCGGACACCAGGCCGGCGACGCCGCAAGAGCGAGGGTGCGCGGGCAGGCGCACCCGTCGCCTCAGAGGACCAGTCCCTCGATCACCCACACCATGAAGGCCACGACCAACGCCGTGATCACCAGGCCACCGCAGATGAACAGGGCAAGGGCCTTCCAGCCGATGCCGTCGTCCGCGGGCTCGTCCACGTGCTCGTCCGCGGGCTCTTCGAGTACTTCGTCGATCTCCGGTTCGTCGACCGTGTCCACACCGCTGTCGCCGCCACCGAACAAGGCATCCAATTCCACGCTCAAGAGGACGCGCGGGGTAGTCGTTCGGTTGCAAGATCAGCTCTGCGCCCAGGCCGCGATCGGCAGGCTCAGGTATACGCCCACTTCAGCGACGTTGGTGGAGTCGGCGACGGCCTTGCAGAGGTTGTCGACGCGGTGCTGGCGGTTCGCGGCGCGGCTTTCGAACCACTTCGAGCGGACCTCGACAACGATGTCCATGCCGCTCACGTCGAACGGGCCGCGCGGGCGGAAGCGCAGTTCCACGTCGCCGGGCTGGAGGTCGCCGTCGTAGGGCTCCTCGGGGCATTCGACGGCCACGGACACGGCGTGCGGAAGCATCGCGGCGAGTTCCTTCAGCACTGAGTGAGGGACGTGGGGTGCGTAGGTGATCTCGACGAGCGGCACGGTGCCAGCAAAGCAGAAGGGCGCGTCCCAGCTGGAACGCGCCCTTTTGGTTGATCAGGTTCAGCCGCGGATGGTCAGGCCGACCTTCTGGAACTCCTTGAGGTCGGAGTAGCCGGTCTTGGCCATGGCCCTCTTCAGGGCGCCGAACAGGTTCGTCACGCCGCGCGGGTCCGCGGACGGGCCGAACAGCAGCTTGCGCAGGTCGAGCTCCTGGTCCACGGCATCGGCGACCAGGCTGCGCGGCACCGACGGGTGCGCGGACGCGGCCGTCCAGTACAGACCCTGGCCCGGTGCCTCGGTCGCGGCGGCGAGAGGCTCGCCCAGCATCACGGCGTCGGCACCGCAGGCGATGGACTTCGCCACGTCGCCGGAGGTCGTGACGCCGCCGTCGGCGATGACGTGCACGTAGCGGCCGCCGGTCTCGTCGAGGTAGTCGCGGCGCGCGGCCGCGGCGTCGGCGATCGCGGTGGCCATCGGCACGCCGATGCCCAGCACGTTGTCGGTGGTGGTGACGCCGGGCGTGTAGCCGTAGCCGACGATCACGCCCGCCGCACCGGTGCGCATCAGGTGCATGGCGGTGCGGTAGTCGCCGACACCGCCGGCGATCACCGGGATGTCGAGGTCCGCGATGAACGACTTGAGGTTCAGCGGCTCGCCGTCGCGCGACACGTGCTCGGCCGAGATGATCGTGCCCTGCACGACCAGGATCTCGACGCCCGCGGCCAGCAGGTCCGGGGTCAGCTCGGCAGCGCGCTGCGGGCTGACGCGGACCGCCACGGTGACGCCCGACTCGCGGATCTGCTTGACCGCCTCGGCGATCAGGTCCATCCGCAGCGGGGCGGCGTGCAGCTCCTGCAGCACCTTCACTGCGGCCGCCGGGTCGTCGTTGTCCTCGGTGGCCTGGACCAGGCGGAACAGCGCCTCGTCCACGTCACCGTGCCGCGCCCAGAGACCCTCGGCGTTGAGCACGCCGAGACCGCCCAGCTCGCCGACCGCGACCGCCGTGCCCGGCGACACGATCGCGTCGGTCGGGTGGGTGATCAGCGGGATGTCGAAGCGGTAGGCATCGATCTGCCACGTCGTGGAGACGTCCTTGGACGACCTCGTGCGACGCGACGGGATGATCTCGATGTCGTCCAGCTCGTAGGCCCGCCTCGCGGTCCGGCCCATGCCGATCTCGACCAGATCGCGCACCTGTGGTTCCTCTCCCAAGCTCTTGAACAGCCCTTTGAACGGGCGCGCAGACTCTAACGGGTGGTGTAGTTCGGGGCCTCGACGGTCATCGTGATGTCGTGCGGGTGGCTCTCCTTGAGACCCGCAGCGGTGATCCGCACGAGCTGCTGGTTCTGCAGCTCGGCGATCGTGTGCGAGCCCGTGTAGCCCATGGCCGCGCGGAGGCCGCCGTTGAGCTGGTGCACGACCTGCGACAACGGGCCGCGGAACGGCGTGCGGCCCTCGATGCCCTCGGGGACGAGCTTGTCCTCGTTGAGCACGTCGTCCTGGAAGTAGCGGTCCTTCGAGAAGGACTTGTTCTCGCCACGCGACTGCATCGCGGCCAGCGAGCCCATGCCGCGATAGGTCTTGAACTGCTTGCCGTTGACCAGGATCAGGTCGCCGGGCGCCTCCTGGGTGCCCGCGAGCAGCGATCCGAGCATCACGGCGGACGCGCCGGCCGCGATGGCCTTGGCGATGTCGCCGGAGTACTGGATGCCACCGTCACCGATCACCGGCACGCCGGCCGGGCGGCAGGCGAGCGAGGCCTCGTAGATCGCGGAGATCTGCGGCACACCGACACCGGCGACGACGCGCGTGGTGCAGATCGAGCCGGGACCGACGCCGACCTTCACGCCGTCCGCACCCGCGTCCACCAGCGCCTGGGCACCGGCCCGCGTCGCGACGTTGCCGCCGACGACGTCCGCCGAGTCGCCGAGCTCCTTCTTGATGCGGGCGACCATCTCCAGCACGCCGCGCGAGTGGCCGTGCGCCGTGTCGACCATCAGCACGTCCACGCCCGCGTCGGCGAGCGTCATCGCGCGCACGAACGAGTCCTCGCCCACGCCCACGGCGGCGGCGCAGAGCAGGCGGCCGTCCGGGTCCTTGGTGGCCATCGGGTACTGCTCGGTCTTCACGAAGTCCTTGACCGTGATCAGGCCCTTGAGCTTGCCGTCGCCGTCGACGATCGGCAGCTTCTCGACCTTGTGCCGGCGCAGCAGCCCCAGCGCGGCCTCGGCCGACACCCCGACCTGCGCGGTGACCAGCGGGCCGTTGGTCATGACCTCGCTCACACGCTTGCTGTGGTCGAGCTCGAACCGCATGTCGCGGTTCGTGATGATGCCCACCAGCTTGTTGTTCGCGTCGGTCACCGGCACACCGGAGATGCGGTAGCGGGCGCACAGCGCGTCGACCTCGGCCAGCGTGGCGTCCGGCGAGCAGGTGACCGGGTCGGTGACCATGCCGGCCTCCGAACGCTTCACCGTCTCGGCCTGCCGGGCCTGGTCCTCGATGCTCAGGTTGCGGTGCAGCACGCCGATGCCGCCCTGACGCGCCATCGAGATCGCCATCCGGCCCTCGGTGACCGTGTCCATCGCGGCACTGGCCAGCGGAATCTTGAGGGTGATGTTGCGCGAGATCCTGGTGCTCGTGTCGACGCCACTGGGAACGACGTCGGACTCGGCAGGCAGCAGGAGCACGTCGTCGAAGGTCAGTCCCAGCATGGCGAACTTGCTCGGGACTCCGTCAGCGTTGAGCTCGCTGGTCATAGCGGGTGACTTGCCTTCCGTCGTGCGGGTCTGCGCTCCGCTTGCCCTGTTTGGAGTCCTGCGGGTCCAGTTTCCGCAGGCGGAGGCGGTGCTGCCCATGGTATCTGGACGGCCTTGGGGGTACGGCGGGTACCGTGCGGGGTCGTGCCGCACGACGCGTTGCCTCCAGACCCCTTCGAGGGGGACCCCGAGGACCCCGCGCTCACTCTCGGTGAGCCGGACCACGACCATCCCCCGATGGACGAAGACGAACGAGCGGAGCTGGTCAGCGACCTGAGCGACCTCGCCGTCTACCAAGCGCTGCTCGAACACCGCGGGGTGCGCGGCATCGTGGTGGACTGCGGCGAATGCCAGGAACCGCACTACCACGACTGGGCGCTGTTGCGAGCCTCACTCGAACAGCTGCTCGCCGACGGCCGGATGAGGCCGCACGAGCCCGCCTTCGACCCGGACCCCGGCTCGTACGTCAGCTGGGAGTACTGCCGGGGGTACGCGGACGGCGTGACGGCGACCGAATCGGCCCGCTGACCGCTCGGTCGCGGCGCTGGCCGGTGGCCGACGTCTCGAAGTGATTCGGCGCACCCGGCACGGAGGACGCGGCGGGTGGCTTGGCCGGACGGGCGTTCGGCACGTCGCGGGGCGGCCAGCGTGCGGGCGGAAGGTCGCGTTCCAGTGGCGTGCCCGCTCACCTCGCCGAAGTCATCACACCTGGTGCGGGTGATTGCGCCGGGCGTTGACGAACCAGCCACGCCGTCAGCCACCGCCAAGCGGGTCTCATGGACCACACCGGTCACATTCCACCTGACGTGTGAACGCCTGGGCATGTGAACGGCCCCTGACCTCGAAGGATCAGGGGCCGTTCACACTGCGTCTCAGTTGGAACGCTCAGCAGCGGCGTCAGTTGGACCCGGTCTGCTCGGTTCCCTGCGTCTCACCGACGACGGAGCCGTTCGACCCCGGCGTCACACCGGTGCCCGGATCAGCGGGCGGCGGTGGGGGCGGTTGCTCGCCGTTCGACGTCGGGTTCGGCGGCGGAGGGGTCTCCGACGGCGTCGTCGTCGAGGGCTGGGTGGTGGACGGCTCGCTCGACGGCGTCGAGGACGGCGTCGAGGAGGTCGACTCGCTCGGCTTCGTCACCGGCGGGGTCGTCGTTGCCGGAGGCGTGGCCGAGGTGTTGGTGTCGAGCTCCTTTTCGAGCTCCTTGTGCTTCTCCTCGAGCTGGGCCTTGCCGTCGGCCGTCGAGACGGACTCGAGGCTGGCACCGACCTTGTCGAGCTTCTCGCGGGCCTCGGTCACCTTGCCCTCGCGCAGGGCGAGGCGCGCGGAGTCGAGGTCGTGACGCACGATGGCGGCTGCCTCGATCGACTTCGCGTGCTCGGAGTAGAGCACTCGGGTCAGGCCCCAGAGCGCGTCGCCCGGCTGGGCGTCACGGGCGACCAGGCTCATGCCGGTGAAGGCGATGGCCAGTACCGCCGCGGCGCTTGCCAGGGGAATCAGGAAGCGATGCCTGCTGACCGGCTGCGGGCGGGCAGCCTGGATCGTGGCGATGGCGGTGTCGGTGTCGACCAGTTCGCCGAAGGGCTCGGTCTCCACCTCGTTGCGCCATGCGAGCAGCAACGCGTTCAGCTCGTCGTCGACCAGGGAGCCGGCCGCGCCCGGGGTCGCGGACCCCAGTGCGTCCAGCAGCCTGTCATCGGCCTGTACAGCCGAAAGATCGTCTGCAACGGGTTCGTGCGGGGCTCTATCGTCCTGTCCGCGCACTTGCTCGTCGTCCTTTCCGTGTTCGTCGGCCACTCAGACCACCTCCTCCGCTGCCAGCGACTTGCGGAGCCGAGCCAGCGCACGGTGTTGCGCCACCCGGACCGCACCCGGCGTCGAACCGACCGCCTCGGCAGTTTCCTCGGCGGAGAGCCCGACCACCACCCTCAACAGCAGGATCTCCCGCTGCTTCTCCGGCAGGACACGCAGTAGTACAGCCATCCGGTCGGAGAGTTCGCCCTGCATCGCCCGTTGCTCGGGACCAGCTTCGGTCTCCGGCGCGTCGGGAACTTCGGGAACGGGTTCGGACCGGTTCCTGGCGGCAGACCGATGTGCATCGGCAACCTTGTGCGCCGCGATCCCGTAGACGAACGCGAGGAAGGGCCGACCCTGGTCGCGGTAGCTGGGCAATGCCGTGAGCACCGCGAGACACACCTCCTGGGCAACATCGTCCGCCGAAGCGAAGCTTCGTTCCTGCCGTCCAACTCTGGCGCGGCAGTACCGCACCACAAGAGGACGAATGGAGGCCAGCAGGCGTTCGATCGCGGCACGGTCGCCGTCGACGGCCGCGCCCACTTCGGCGTCCAGTCCGTCCCCCAAGTTGGTCATCGCAGACAACAGCCCTGGTGTTACTTGTTGGCGTACCGACACAGAACAACACGAGTCACTCACGGCGACCCGAAACAGCAGCTCTCACCGTACCGGTCTCCAGGCCTTCTGTTCATCAGGGGGCTATGGACACCCCGCGTGACCAGCCGACACGCCGAACGGCCCAAGCCCGGCGACATCGTCACCGGGCTGGGCTAACTGTGCGATTCGAAGAACCACCCCGCGCAGAGCGGGTGAGCCGTCTCACGCCACCGGCCCCTCGTCCCCACATGCGGCATATGAGGACGAGGGGCCGGTGCGGCGAGAAGTGAACTACTGAACGAGGCCTCGCCGGAAGCCGTGCGCGACCGCCTGAGCGCGGTCACGAACACCGAGCTTGCGGAAGAGACGACGAGCGTGCGTCTTCACCGTGTCCTCCGACAGGTAGAGCTCGCGGCCGATCTGACCGTTGCTCTTGCCCTGGCTCATGCCGCGCAGCACCTGGAGCTCGCGCTCCGTGAGCTGCACGCCGGGGTCGGAGGGCTGACGAGGCGCCGGCACCGAGGTGCTGGCGAGCGTGTGCGCGAGGGCTGCCACAAGCTCGGGACGCGACGCGTCCCACCTCAGGTAGCCACGGGCACCGCCGGCGATCGCCGCGGCGATGCTCCCGGCGTCGTCGGGTGCGCCGAAGACGATGACGTTTGCCTGCGGGTTGGCGGAGACGAGCCGACGGGTAGCTTCAACCCCGGTCGGGACGGCGCGCTGGGTTCCCACCAGGACGACGTCGACCGGCTGCCTTGAAAAGCGAGCCAACAACTCGTCACCGTGCGCTACGCAGTCGATGCGGCTAACCCCGGGGACAGCCGACATCACGCGGGTGAGACCCTCCCGCACACTGCGCCGGTCGTCGCAAATAAGGACCGTGGTCACGGGGACTCCTTTCCTGCAGCCGAGTGACGTTCCATCTCCCCTATCGGACGCTGGTGGCCCAACCTTGACACGATCCGGTGCTTAATCCGTCAAGAAGTTCGTCTGAGGGTCTGCGTTCGGGGGTTCCCCGGAACGGAGCAGCCCACTCGGCACCCACGGGGAATCAAGGGCGACCTGACGGCTGACGGGATCAGCTCTCCGTAACACGCAGCTCAGGGCCTCCGTCGCCCGGTCGATGGCGACTGCGCCCATCGTGGGGGCATGGCCCGCCAGGACAAGAGCGCTCGGCCAGATCAACGGATGAAGCCGCTTCTCGGCGCTGTGATTTAGCTCACACTCGACTAGTTCAACCCCTCGGTTCAGGCCGTCGGGTGTCCCCCACACGACCAACGAGGTACCCAGAACGAGTGCCGACTTGAGCTCGTGGCGCAGAGCCTTTCTGCTCGTCGCTACGCCGTACGCATGCTCGGCGGGGGCCACCGCGGCGTGCGCCTGACCGGACGCGAGCTCAATCTCCGCGGTTACCCATCCCCGCCGCACTTCACTCCTCCACGAGTCCGTCTCAACTCGCGCGAGCAACCTGCGGGCCTCGTCCAGGCGTTGTGCACCCAGCGAATCGGCGGCGAGCCCCAGCAGGGCGTCCGTCCAGGCACCCCGTGCGTCGATCCCGTCCGGATCGCCGCCGGCCGCGGTCCGGACACGCGCGAGCGCCAGGCCGTCCAGCGCCCGCGCCGCCACGTGCCCGCCCAACTGGCGGTGGTGCGACGCGCGAGTGGAGAGAGAAAGGGAGGCGATCACCGAGTCGGGGTCGTGACGCAGCGCATCCAGCACGGTGGCCGCGGCGGCGTAGTGGCCCTGACCGCCCAGGACGACCGCGGCGAGCCAGCGCACCCGTGAACTGGAGGACGACAGCGCGCCCCAGACGTCGCGATCGGGCGAGTCACCGAAGGCTGCGCGGCGCAGCTCCTCTTCCACCGGGGAAGTCTGTCAGGTGACCGCGGCCTCGACGGCGGCCACGGCGTCGGCGAGGTCCTCGACCCGCTCGGCCGGCGCCGTCACCACGCCCCGCCGCCATCCCGGCCCGCCCACGAACAGCCGCACCTGCTGGCGCGTGCGGGGCAACGCGGAGATCACCCCCGGATCGGCGTACCGGGGCAGCTGCGCCCACAGCACCACCGCGGCGGGCGCGGTACGCCGCACGGCCGCGGCGAGGGCGTCCACGGGCAGGGCCGCACCGAGCTGCCGGGCGACCACGCCGCGCTGTGCCAGCTCGGCAGCCAAGGGATAGAGCGGAAGGTTGTGCCTCTCCTCCGGCATGCACGCCAGCAACACGGGCCGATGGTTTCGCCCATGAGTGACGAGCGGTGTCGCACGCACGAACGCGGCGAGCACACACTCGTTGAGCAGGTGCTCCACCTCCACCCCGGTGCCGGACAGCTGCCAGCGCGCGGCCACGGCCGTCAGCACCGGGCGCACGACCTCGTTCCAGGTGGCGATCACGCCGTCGGACGCCAGCGAGTCGGCGAGCATTCCCTGCACGGCGATCGAGTCCATCGCGACCGCCGCCCGGCCGAGTCCGCGCGCCAATCGAGACGCTCCCGGCAATTTCAGGCCACGACCACCCGATGGAGCGACGGGAACCACTCCGTGTGTCATCGACGATTTCGAGTCGAGCGCGAAACGGGCGGCTTCAGCGGACGACGCGCCACGGAGAAGAGCGCGCTGCATCAATTCGAGACGGGCCACGTCCGGTGGTCCGTATTTCCGGTGTCGGCCCACGGTGTGGCCGGTCGGGCCGAGTCCGTAGCGGCGATCCCAGGTGCGCAGGGTGGCAGGTGCCACGCCGAGTCGCCTCGCCACCGCGGCCACTGAGAGGAGGGGCTCACTCGTGTGACTACCGGGCGATCCGATCTCCGGCGGTGTCATCACGAGAGCCATGTTCCGTTCACCTCATCCGGGCGGCAACTCCGGGCGGTGAGTGATCGAACACGCGTGCCGTCACCCATCAGTTGATAAGGGTCTTCAGCCTCTTGAACAAGTTTTGAAGCGGTTCTACGGTGGATCATCGTTAAGCCGAATGGAGCAGTCGTCACGGAGGCGGTCTCGATGGCGGACACCCGAAGGCTCCCCGGTCCCAACGCAGATCTGTGGGACTGGCAGATGCGCGGTTCGTGCCGGGGCATGGACAGTGCGTTCTTCTTCCACCCCGACGGCGAACGGGGTCCGGCGAGATCTCGCCGGGAAGCTCGAGCCAAGGCAGTCTGCCTCGCCTGCCCGGTGCTGGAGATGTGTCGCAGGCATGCGCTGGCAGTGCAGGAACCGTACGGAATTTGGGGCGGGCTCTCGGAATCGGAGCGCGACCACATCATCAAGGCACGAAAACGACAATTGGCAATCGTGTAGACAAAAAGAAACCGGGACGGCACCAAACGAAAGGGTGCCGTCCCGGTTTCTTTTGAGTCAAAAAATCAGTGGCCGTGCCCGTGGCCGTGGCCGTGTCCGGCCGAAGCGGGCTCGTCCGCCTTCTTCTCGACGATGGCGCTCTCGGTCGTGAGCACCATGCGCGCGATGGAGGCGGCGTTCGCGACAGCGGAGCGGGTGACCTTGACCGGGTCGATGATGCCCTGCTCCAGCAGGTCGCCGAACTCCAGCTTGGCGGCGTTGATGCCGAAGCCCCACTCGCCCTCGCGGACCTTGTTCACCACGACGGCGCCCTCGAGGCCGGCGTTCGCGGCGATCCAGAACAGCGGCGCGGACAGGGCCTTCGCGACGAGCGCGACACCCGTGGCCTCGTCACCGGTCAGGCCCAGACCGCCGTCCAGCACCTTGGCGGCGTGGACGAGCGCGGAACCACCGCCGGGCACGATGCCCTCCTCGACCGCGGCCTTGGTAGCGGCGACCGCGTCCTCGATGCGGTGCTTGCGCTCCTTGAGCTCGGTCTCGGTGGCGGCGCCGACCTTGATCACGGCGATGCCGCCGGAGAGCTTCGCGAGGCGCTCCTGGAGCTTCTCGCGGTCCCAGTCGGAGTCCGTGCCCTCGATCTCGCGGCGCAGCTGCTCCGCGCGGCCGGCGATGTCGGCCTTGGTGCCGCCACCGTCGACGATCGTGGTGTCGTCCTTGGTCACGACGACGCGGCGGGCGGAGCCCAGCTGCTCGAGCGTGGTCTCGGACAGCTTCAGGCCGATCTCCGAGGAGATCACCTCGCCACCGGTGACGACCGCGAGGTCGTCCAGGAACGCCTTGCGGCGGTCACCGAAGAACGGCGCCTTCACGGCGACGACCTTCAGCGTCTTGCGGACGGCGTTGACCACCAGGGTGGACAGGGCCTCGCCCTCGACGTCCTCGGCGACGATCAGCAGCGGCTTGCCGGACTCCGCGACCTTCTCGAGGATCGGGAGGACGTCGGCCAGCGCCGAGATCTTCTCGCGGTGCAGCAGGATGCGGACGTCTTCGTAGACGGCTTCCTGCGCCTCGAGGTCGGTCGAGAAGTGCGTCGACACGTAGCCCTTGTCGAACTGCACGCCCTCGGTGATGACGAGCTCGGTGGCCAGCGTCGAGGACTCCTCGACGGTGATCACGCCGTCCTCGCCCACGCGCTCGATGGCCTCACCGAGCAGCGCGCCGATGGACTCGTCCCGCGAGGAGACGGTGCCGACCTGCGCGATGTTCTCGCGGCCCTTGACCGGGGTGGCCTTGGCCTTGAGCGCGTCCACGACGGCATCGGAGGCGGCCTGGATGCCACGGCCGAGCGCGGTCGGGTTCGCACCCGCGGCGATGTTGCGCAGGCCTTCCTTGACCAGCGCCTGCGCCAGCACGGTGGCGGTGGTGGTGCCGTCACCCGCGACGTCGTTGGTCTTGGTGGCGACCGACTTGGCGAGCTGCGCGCCGAGGTTCTCGAACGGGTCGTCGAGCTCGATCTCACGCGCGATGGTGACGCCGTCGTTGGTGACCGTCGGGCCACCGAACTTCTTGTCGAGGACGACGTGGCGCCCGCGCGGGCCAAGGGTGACCTTGACCGTGTCCGCGAGCTTGTTCACGCCGCGCTCGAGAGCCCGACGAGCGTCCTCGTCGAAGCTGATCTGCTTGGGCATTTACCTCAAAGCCTCTCTGGGTAGCGAAACGCCCCGGTAGCCCCGGGATGGGGCGCCGGGGCGTCAGGCATGTCAGCCGAGCGTCTTAGTTGACGACGGCCAGCACGTCGCGAGCGGAGAGGATCAAGTACTCCTCGCCGTTGTACTTGACCTCGGTGCCGCCGTACTTCGAGTAGATGACGACATCGCCGACAGCAACGTCCAGCGGGACGCGGTTGCCCTTGTCGTCGATGCGGCCGGGGCCGACCGCGAGGACCTTGCCCTCCTGGGGCTTCTCCTTCGCGGTGTCCGGAATCACGAGGCCGGAGGCAGTGGTCGTCTCAGCTTCGGAAGCCTGGACGACGATCTTGTCCTCGAGCGGCTTGATGTTCACGCTCACCGGGATGACCTCCACGGGTCGTTGGCAGAATCGTTTTTAACGGCTCCTGCCACCCCGCCGTCGCGGGGGTCGGGGCGGTGCTGGTGCCGTGCAGTTGGCACTCTACCCATGAGAGTGCCAACGCTTCAACGAGGGCCCCGAACCGTCTGCCATGTGAGAGCCGTATTCAAGGCATGTCCACCTTGACCCGCCGTACGCTGCTGCTCGCCGGCGTGGCGGGAGTCACAGCGTTCTCGGTCTCCGCGTCGGCCAGACCCAGCGACCCTTTCACACTCGGTGTGGCCTCGGGCGACCCGACACCCGACGGAGTGGTCCTGTGGACCCGGCTCGCCCCTGAACCGCTCGCGGAAGACGGCCTGGGCGGCATGCCCGGACGTGCGATCGAGGTGTTCTGGCAGGTCGCCGCGGACGATCGCTTCACCCGAATGGTCCAGCACGGCTCCACCCTCGCTCGACCGGAGGAGGCGCACAGCGTCCACGTGGAACTTTCCGGACTGGAGCCCGGCCACGAGTACTTCTACCGCTTCAAGGCGCTCAACCACCTCTCCCGGACCGGCCGCACGCGCACGACTCCTCAGCCGAACGCCCTACAGGTACCGCTGACGATGGCCTTCGCGTCGTGCGCCCAGTACGAGCACGGCTACTTCACGGCGTACCGCAGGCTGGCGGAGGACGAGCCCGACCTGGTCCTGCACCTCGGCGACTACACCTACGAGTACGAGAGCGGCATCCACGTCGCCCCGAGCGGCAACGTCCGGCAGGTCGAGGGCCCGACCACCGTGACGCTCGCCGGCTACCGGCGGCGGCAGGCGCAGTACAAGACCGACCCCGACCTCCAGGAAGCGCACGCCGTGGCGCCGTGGGCGGTGATCTGGGACGACCACGAGATCGACAACAGCTGGGCGGGCCTGCTGCCGGACAAGCCGCAGCCGAACTTCCTCGCGCGCCGGGCCGCGGCCATCCAGGCATACTACGAGAACATGCCTTTGCGCAGGTCATCAAGGCTGTACCGGCGGATCGGCTGGGGCTCGCTCGCGACGTTCCACCTGCTCGACACCCGCCAGTACCGGACCGACCAGGCCTGCGGCGACGGGCTCCAGCTCTGTCCCGAACGCCTGGAGCCGGAACGCACCATGCTCGGCGCCGCGCAGGAGGAGTGGCTGTTCGACGGCTTCCGCGGCTCGCAGGCGCGCTGGGACGTGCTCGGGCAGCAGGTGTTCTTCTCGCAGTACGACTACATCCCAGGCGAGGTCGACAAGTTCCTGCTCGACGCGTGGGACGGCTACGTGGCGGACCGGGACCGGGTGGTGGCGGGGTTTTCGGACGTCCGGAATCCGATCGTGCTCACCGGTGACGTGCACGCGGCATGGGGCGCGGAGGTCAAACAGCGGTGGGACGACCCGTCGTCGAAGACCTTGGCGACCGAGCTGGTCACCACGTCGATCACGGCCGGTGGCGACGGTTCGGAGGAGTACACCGAGACGTCGTCGTGGCTGCGGGAGAACCCGCACGTGAAGTACTTCAACAACCGGCGCGGGTACACGTTGACCAGGTTCACGCCCGATGAGCTGCGCACGGACTTCCGCGGGCTGGACTACGTGACGCGGCCGGGTTCGCCCGTCCGCACGAAAGGGTCGTTCGCCGTGGAGGATCGCGTCCCAGGGCTTCACAGGCTCTAGGGGAAGCGTTCACCTCACAGCCACCCTGGTGCGTGAAGGTCTCACCATGACTCGAGTGACGCGACGCGCACTCCTCATCGGGGGACTTGCGCTCACCACCGTCGGCGCCGGGTCGGATCGCCTTTCCGACCCGTTCACCTTGGGGGTCGCTTCCGGCGACCCGACCTGCGACAGCGTGGTCCTGTGGACCCGCCTGGCACCCACCCCGCTCGCGGAGGACGGCCTGGGCGGCATGCCGTCCCGCGCCGTCGAGGTGAAGTGGGAGATAGCCCTGGACGAGCGGTTCCGGCACGTCGTCCGCCGCGGCACCGCCCACGCGCGGCCGGAGTTCGGCCACAGCGTGCACGTGGACGTACGCGGACTGCTGCCTAGCCGCGAGTACTTCTACCGCTTCTCCGCGGAAGGACATCTGTCGCGCGTCGGCCGCACCCGGACGGCGTTGGCGCCGTGGGCGATGGGCAGCGGGCTCACGATGGCGTTCGCCTCCTGCTCGCAGTTCGAGCACGGCTACTTCACCGCGTACCGCAGGATGGCCGAGGACCAGCCGGACCTGGTGCTGCACCTGGGCGACTACCAGTACGAGTACACGAAGGGCACGTACGTGGCGCCGGGCGGCAACCCCCGTGACCACGAGGGCCCGGAGACCGAGACGCTGGCGAACTACCGGCAGCGGCACGCGCAGTACAAGACCGACCTCGATCTGCAGGAAGCGCACGCCGTGGCGCCGTGGGCAGTGGTCTGGGACGACCACGAGATCGACAACAACTGGGCGGACGAGGTCTACGAGAAGCCGCAGATCCCCCAGCCGAACTTCCTCGCGCGGCGGGCGGCGGCGTTCCAGGCCTACTACGAGAACATGCCGATCAGGAACCGGCCGCAGGGCATCGACCTGCAGCTCTACCGGCGCCTGCAGTGGGGCGGCCTCGCGAACTTCCACATGCTCGACACCCGGCAGTACCGCGACGACCAGGCGTGCGGTGACGGTCTGAAGGCCTGTCCCGAACGGCTTTCGCCGACGCGCACGATCACTGGGGCCGAGCAGGAGAAGTGGCTGCTCGACGGCTTGCGGCGCTCGCACGCGCGTTGGGACGTGTTGGGGCAGCAGGTGTTCTTCTCGCAGCTCGACTTCACGCCCGGTGCCGGTGAGACCAACAACATGGACGCGTGGGACGGCTACGCCGCGAACCGCGACCGTGTGGCCGCCGGGTTTGCTCGTACCCGCAACACGGTCGTGCTCACCGGTGACGTGCACGCGGCGTGGGCGGCCGAGGTCAAGGAACGCTGGAACGACCCGACTTCGCGCACGGTCGCGACAGAGCTGGTGTCGACGTCGATCACGTCCGGTGGCGACGGCTCGGAGACCCGTGCGGAGACTCCGGCGCTGCTGGCGGAGAACCCGCACGTGAAGTACTTCAACAACCGGCGCGGGTACGTGCGGACTCGCTTCACCTCACGTGAGGTGCGGGCGGACTTCCGCGGGCTCGACTACGTGTCGAAGCCCGGAGCTCCGGTGACCACAAAAGCAACCTTTGTGATCGAGGACCGGAACCCCGGCCTCAACCGCGTCTAGCCGATCGCACGCGGGGCGCTTTCGTACCGCATGACGGTACGAAAGCGCCCCGCGTGCGGTCAGCTCAGAGGATCTGGACCGTGCCGACCGGAAGGCCCGGCGTGGTCGAGATGTCCATCGGGGACGGCTTGGCGCCCGCCGCGACGAGGTGGGCGCCGAGCGCCGCGATCATCGCGCCGTTGTCGGTGCACAGTCGTGGCCTCGGCACGCGCAGTTCGATGCCTGCCTCGGCACAGCGTTCGGCGGCCAGACCGCTCAGCCGCGAGTTCGCCGCGACACCGCCGGAGATCACCAGCGTGTCGACGTTCAGGTCCTTCGCGGCCCTGATCGCCTTGGCGGTCAGCACGTCCGCGACGGCCTCCTGGAACGACGCGGCGACGTCGGCGAGCGGGATCTCCTCGCCGGCCCGTTCGGCGCGCTCGACCCAGCGGGCGACCGAGGTCTTCAGGCCGGAGAACGAGAAGTCGTACTTCGAGTCGCGCGGACCGGTGAGGCCGCGCGGGAACGCGATCGCGCAGCCGTTGCCCTGCTTGGCGAGCTTGTCGATGGGCGGGCCGCCGGGGTACGGCAGGTCGAGCAGCCGCGCGACCTTGTCGTACGCCTCGCCGGCCGCGTCGTCCACAGTGGACCCGATCTCGGTGATCGAGTTCGCCAGGCCGCCCTCGACGAGCAGCAGTTGCGAGTGGCCGCCGGACACCAGCAGCGCGAGGCAGCGCTGCGGCAACGGGCCGTGCTGCAACGTGTCCGCGGCGACGTGACCGGCCAGGTGGTTCACGCCGTAGAGCGGCTTGCCGAGCGCGGCCGCGTAGGCCTTCGCGGCGGACACGCCGACCAGCAGCGCACCGGCGAGACCCGGTCCGGCGGTGACGGCGATGGAGTGGATCTGCGAGAGCTCGACGCCCGAGACGTCCAGTGCCCGGCGCAGGGTCGGGACCAGCGCCTCGAGGTGGGCGCGGGAGGCGACCTCCGGCACGACGCCACCGAAGCGGGCGTGCTCTTCGACGCTGGAGGCGACCTCGTCGGCGAGCAGTTCGAGCGAGCCGTCGGAGCCGAGCCGGACGATGCCGAAGCCCGTCTCGTCGCACGAGCTCTCGATGCCGAGAATCAGGCGGTCAGACACTTTGCGCAGGCCTTCCCATCGTGTACGCGTCGGCACCCGACGGCTGGTAGTAGCGGCGGCGCAGGCCGAGGTGCTCGAACCCGTGCGCCAGGTACATGGCGATCGCCGGCTCGTTGTCCGTGCGGACCTCGAGGTAGACCGGCACGTTGATCTCGTCGACGCGGGCCAGCAGGTCCCGCAGGAGCGCCTTGCCGACGCCCTTGCCCTGCCAGTGCTTCATGACCGCGATCGTGTGCACGCTGGCCTCGTGCGGACTGGCGGCGAGCCCGGCGTAGCCGATGAGCTCGCCGTCCGCGTACGCGCCGATGTAGTAGTTGCCGTTGTCGAGTTCGCTGTGGAACGCGTTCTCGCTCCACGGGTCCTCGCCGGGGAACAGCGCGAGCTCGATCTCGTGGCACTTGGGCACGTCGGCGTGCTGCAGAGGTCCGAGCGTGACGGTGCCGATGGTCATGCCCTGGTCACCCGCTTGCGCCCGGTGGGCTCGACCGCGTCCGGGCGGCGCAGGTAGAGCGGGGTGAGCGCGGCCGGACGAGCCTTCGCGAGCACCTCGGCGGCCGCGGCGGCGACCAGGCCCTCCGGGCTCGGGTGCTTCGCTTGGAGCAGCTCCAAGCCGAGGATCTCGGCGTAGATCTCGGCGCCCTCGCCGGTGGCCTGGTGCACGCCCATGGCCGGCAGCTTCTCCGCCAGGTCCTGCGGACGTTCGACGTGCGGACCGTCGGTGCGGCGTCCGGCGGCGTCGTAGGCGGCCCAGTAGACCTCTTTGCGCCGGGCGTCGGTCGCGACGAGCAGCGGATGGCCGCTGGCCGCGTCCTTGGCGATCGCGTCGGTGGTGGCCACCGGGTAGACCGGGCGGTTGAGCGCCTGACCGAGCGCGGCGGCCGTGGCCAGGCCGACCCGCAGGCCGGTGAACGGGCCGGGGCCCGCGCCGACGACGATGGCGTCGAGGTCGGCGAACGTGTGGCCGGCCTCTTCGAGGGCGTCGCTGATGTGCGGGGTGAGCAGCTCGCCGTGCGCCTTGGCGTTGAGCGTCACCCGCTTCGCGAGCAGGCGCGGCGGGGAGTCGGGCACGAGTTCGACCACACCGGCGGTGACTGCGGGGGTGGCCGTGTCGACGGCGAGCACTAGCACAGTTGTCCAGAGTAACGCGGGGCGAACCGCACCTTCCGGGCGACCGCACCTGGCGCGACGCGGCCAGGTGAGCGTGGGCCTCCTCGCACTTCCGAAGCGCCCTCCAGCGGCCGCGCCCACCGCGACGGGCCAGGTGAGCGTGGGCGTTCCCACACTTCCGATGCGGGCTCCAGCGGCGCGTACCACCCTGGATCCCATGTTCGCTGAACCGAGTGACCGCGAAGCTCTCCGCTTCGGAGCCAAGTCGCTGACCTACGCCGAGCTGCACCAGGCCGCGGGCACTCTGGCGGAACGACTCAAGGGCAACACCCGCGTCGCCGTCTGGGCGACGTCCACGCTCGAAACCTGCGTGGCGGTGGTCGCGGGTCTGCTGGCGGGCGTCGCGATCGTGCCGCTCAACCCCAAGCTCGGCGAGCGCGAACTGGAGCACATCCTCTCCGACAGCCGGCCTGACCTGGTGCTGCGCGACGAACCGATCGTGTTCGGCCGGCCGGGGACGTTCGACGAGCCGGGGCAGGAGACGCCCGCGCTGGTCATCTACACCTCTGGCACGACCGGACCGCCCAAGGGCGTGGTGCTGCCCCGCCGCTCCCTCACCTCGAACATCGACGCGCTCGCCAAGGCCTGGCAGTGGACGAGCGACGACGTGCTGGTGCACGGGCTGCCGCTGTTCCACGTGCACGGCCTGGGCATCGGCGTCCTCGGCCCGCTGCGGCTCGGCGGCTCGGTGCGGCACGTGAAGTTCTCGCCGGAGGCCATCGGCCACGAGCTGGCGACCGGCGGCACGATGATGTTCGGCGTCCCGACGATGTACCACCGGATCGCGGAGGCGGTGGAGCAGGACGAGAAGCTCGCCGGCCGGTTCCGGGCGGCCCGGCTGCTGGTGTCGGGTTCGGCCGCACTCCCGGCCAGCGACCACGAGCGGATCGCCAAGGCCACCGGGCAGGGCATCGTCGAGCGGTACGGGATGAGCGAGACGCTGATGAACGTCAGCGTGCGGTTCGACGGCGATCGCCGGCCGGGCGCGGTCGGGCTGCCGGTGGACGGCGTCGACGTGCGGGTGGCCGACGAGCAGGGTGGCGACGTCGGTGTCGGCGCGATCGGTGAGATCGAGGTGCGCGGGCCGAACCTGTTCCTGGAGTACCTGAACCGGCCGGACGCCACGGAGGCGGCGTTCCGGGACGGGTGGTTCAAGACCGGGGACATGGCGGTGCGCGATCCCGACGGGTACATCCGCATCGTCGGGCGCAGGGCCACGGACCTGATCAAGAGCGGCGGCTACAAGATCGGCGCGGGCGAGATCGAGAACGCCCTGCTCGAACATCCGTCGGTGGCCGAGGTGGCGGTGACGGGCGAGCCGGACGACGACCTGGGCGAGCGGATCGTGGCCTGGGTGGTTCCAGCGGGCGAAGCGCCGGAACCATCAACCCTCAGCGATCACGTCGCGAAGCTGTTGTCGCCGCACAAGCGGCCACGGGTGGTGCGTTACCTGGAGTCCTTGCCGCGCAACGAGATGGGCAAGGTGCTCAAGCGCGAACTGTCCTGAACAGACAGATGCCGGGAATGGCCGAAGGGCTCGTTCGGCCATTCCCGGCGAGAAGTCCGGCTATCAGCCAGCCGAGTTGCCGTTGCAGGCGACGTAGGACGGCGAGTGGTCAACCGTGAAGATCTCCAGCGGGCCGTTCCACTGCCACGGCAGCAGGCAGGCGTTGTTGGCGACACTGATGTCCGAGCCACCAGCGGCGTGGTTGTCGTTGCACGCGGCGTAGCCGGGGGCGTGGCCCTCGTGCAGCAGCGAGAACGGGCCGTTCCACTGCCACGGCGCGGCGCAGAGGTTGTCGGCCACGCTGATGCCGCCGTGGTGGTCGTGCTCACCGGCGGAAGCGGGGGCCGCGGCAGCCAGCATGGCGCCACCGATGACAGCAGTCGCGAGAAGCGTCTTCTTGATCATGCGTTTCTCATCGGCCGGTCACGCTCTGTCCTTAATGGACATCACCCGATGCGTTGGACAACGTCACACAGGCAGGGCACGTGAGCGCCACTCGCCGTGCGGGATCAGCTGAGCTGTGCGAACGTCGTCGATTCCGCGCTCGAGGCGAATGAGGAGATGATCTTCGTTCAGGCGTTCCGCGACGCCCTCGCCCCATTCGACGGCCACCACGGCGTCGACCAGGTCCGTGTCCAGATCAAGATCGTCCAACTCGTCCAGGTGACCCCCGAGCCGGTACGCGTCGACGTGCACCAGCCGCACGCCCCGGCCGTCCTCCGCGGGCTCGTGGACACGGGCCACGACGAACGTCGGCGACGACACCCGGCCCTGCACACCGAGGCCGCGCGCCAGTCCGCGCACGAACGCGGTCTTCCCCGCGCCCAACGGCCCCGCGAGCAGCAGCAGGTCGCCGGCCCGCACGACTTCACCCAGCTTGCGGCCGAACTCCTCGGTGTCCTCCACCAGAGGCAGTTCGACGGTCTTCACGCTCGCCGCCACCACTTCTTCCGACTCTCTCCGCGATCGGCCGCGCACCGTTCGATCAGCGCGACCAGGTGGTCGTTGACCAGATCAGCCTGCTCCATCATCACCATGTGCCCGGCACCGGGGGCCCGGACGAGGGTGGCGTGCGGCATCTCCTCCGCCATCCGCTCGGCGTGCGAGAACGGCGTCAGCTTGTCCGCGTCACCGCTCAGGATCAGCACCTCGCAGTGCCGCAACCCGGCGAGCGCCTTGTAGCGGTCGTGCGTGCCGAGGGTCTCCAGGAACTCGGTGAGCACCTTCACCGTGGTCCCGTTGATCATCTTTTCCATCAGGTCCACAAGGGACGGTGCCACCTTGCGGTCACCGAACGCCAACGCGCGAATGCCGCTCCACGTCAGGGTTTTCGTGCCCTTGCGAACCCACTCGACGAGCCCCGGCTGGATGCCGGCCAGCCGGCCGATGCCGAGCGTCACCGGGTTGTACCGCGACAGCACGGACTTCGGCAGGCCCGCGCCACCCACGGCACCGGCGGCCGTGCCGATCAACGCGACGCCACGCACCCGTTCCTTGAAGAGCTCCGGCACCTGCTCGGCCAGCGCCATGATCGTCATGCCGCCCATGGAGTGGCCGACGAGGACCAGCGGCCCGTCCGGCACGACCGAGCGGATCACCGCGTCGAGGTCGTGCGCGAGCTGTTCGATGGTGCTGCCTTCCGGCGTCGACATACCGGACCGGCCGTGCCCGCGCTGGTCGTAGAGCACCTGGTGCACCCGCGGGTCGATCAGCTCTTCGAGGTCGCGGCGCTGGAAGTGAAAGCACCGGCGGTCGAGCGCGAACCCGTGCACCAGCACGACGGTGATGTCCGCTTCGCCGCCGTCACCGGGGTCGACCTCCTCGACGGAGATCGGCACGCCGTCGTCCGCCGCCACCGTCGACTCGCGGTCGGGCCGCAGCTGACCTAAGGGCTCGTCGGCGAGGCTGTCGGTCGCGGTCTTGCGCTCGTGCGACACCTTCGCGGTCTGCGCCACGGCGGCACCGGCGACGGCCGCACCCAGCGCGCCACCGACCCACCCGACGACCTTCCACACCGGCTTCACGTGTAGATCCTCCGCACCCGCGGCCGGTACATCCCGCAGACGATCTCGTAGTCGATCGTCCCGGTCAGCTCCGCCCACTCCGTCGCCGTCGGCTCCCCCCGGCGCCCGTCGCCGAACAGGACAACTTCCGCACCCTCGCGGACCTCGTCGTTCCCGCAGTCCACGACGATCTGGTCCATGCAGACACGCCCCACCACCGGGCGGCGTTTCCCGTCGAGGAGCACTTCCATCCGGCCGGAGAGTGCCCTCGGAACGCCGTCCGCATACCCGGCCGGCACCAGTGCCAGCGTCGTGTCCTTCTGCGCGGTCCATGTCATCCCGTAGGAGACCGACTCACCTGCGGGGATACGTTTCGTGAGCGCCACGTGCGACCGGTAGCTCATGACCGGCCTGAGGTCGTGATCCGTCGGCACCGGGTTCAGCCCGTAGATGGCGATGCCGGGCCGGACCATGTCGAAGTGCAGGTCGGGCCTGGTCAACAGGGCCGCCGAGTTGGCGATGTGCCGTTTCGGGCTCAGCCCGAAGCTCCTGGCCACCTCGTAGGCGTCGTCGAACCTCTTGGCCTGCAGGTCGATGGACGGGTCGCCGATCTCGTCCGCGGAGGCGAGGTGCGACCAGATGGCCACCACCTCGTGCTTCTTCGCCGCCTCGACCAGCTCTGGCCAGTCGTGCGGCTGACACCCGTTGCGGCTCAGGCCGGTGTCGATCTTCAGGTGGAGCCGCGGCCGCGCGTCGGCCTCCTCGGCGGCGGTCTCGACCCTGCGCAGGTCGGAGAGCGACGCCACGGACATGTCGACGTCGGCCGCGAGACCGGCGGCCAGGTCCTCGTCGGGGGCGTCGAGCCAGGCCAGGATCGGAGCCTGGATGCCCGCGACCCGCAGGGCCAGAGCTTCCTGTGTGGAACAGGAACCGAGCCAGGTCGCGCCGGCTTCGAGAGCCGCGCGGGCCACCTCGACCGCGCCGTGGCCGTAGCCGTCCGCCTTGACGACGGCCATCGTCTCGGAGGCAGGGGCGAGGCCGGCGAGCAGGGCGACGTTGTGCCGCAGCGCGCCTAGGTCGACGACAACTTCTGAACGGGCCATAACCTGTTCATCGTGCCATGAGTACGCAGCTCACCAGGTGTGAGCGAGCGCTCAGAGGCTCCTGATCGCTTTCGAAATCCCGCTCATCAACCCGGACGCGGGCACCGGAGCCCCGTCCGCGGCCAGTTCCGCCGCCAGAACGTGCACGTACGCGGCGTGTCCGGCGGCCAGGAACGGATCCACGCCGGCGGCCAGCAGCGCGCCGATGATGCCGGACAGGACATCCCCCGAACCGGCCGTCGCGGGCCAGGACGAGGTCGCCGAGTTGACCAGCGCCCGTCCGTCCGGCGCGGCCACCACGGTCCGATGGCCTTTGAGGAGCACCACGGCGTTGAAGCGCTGCGCGGCCTTTCGCGCTGCCGCAACGCGATCCGCGCCGACCGGGCCCGCCAGGCGTTCGAACTCGCGGTCGTGCGGCGTCAGCACCAGCGGGGCGTCCGGGTCGCGGGCGTCCCACAGGTCCGGGTGGCTGGCCAGCAACGTGATGGCGTCCGCGTCGGCGATCACCGGCACTCCGGCGTCCAGCACGAACCGCAGGATCTCCGCCGACGACGGGCCGGTGCCCATGCCGGGGCCGACGACCCAGGCCTGGACGCGACCGGCGTCGGTGATCGAGCCTGTGCAGATGGTCTCCGGCCAGCGTGCCCGGATGGCGTCGGCGGCGGGACCGGCGTAGCGGACCATGCCGGAGGTCGCCAGCACCGCGGCTCCGGTCGAAAGCACTGCGGCGCCTGGATAAGTCGTGCTGCCGGCCGCCACACCCGTGACGCCCTGGGTGTACTTGTCGTCGTTCGGACCCGGCACCGGCCAGGTGATGTCCGCCCGGTCGAGCAGCAGGAAGTCCGGATCTGCCGGCCGCAGGCCGATGTCGACCAGGTGCACGTCGCCGCAGTCAGCCAGCGCGTGCACGGGCTTGAGGCAGCCGAACGTGACGGTGGTGTGTGCGCGAACGTGCGGCCCGGCGATCTCACCGGTATCCGGGTCGATGCCGGAAGGCAGGTCCACAGCCAAAATCGGGGCACGGACCGTGGAGACCAGAGCAGCCGCGGCCGGCCGGAGCGGGCCGCGCGCGGACAGGCCGACGATGCCGTCGATCACCAGGTCCGGCGTGCCGACCTCGGAGACGATCCGCCCGCCCACGCGCCGGAACGCTGCCAGGCCTTCGACGTGCACCTTGTCGGGCGAGAGCAGCACGGCGGACACCGCGACACCGCGGCGGCGCAGGAAGTAGCCGGCCCACAGGGCGTCGCCGCCGTTGTTGCCCGCACCGACCAACAACGTGACGCGGCGACGTCCGGAAAGAAGCCCGAGGGCGTGGGTGGCCACACCGAACGCGGCCTTGCGCATCAGCGAGCCCGGCGGGACGACCGCCATGAGCTCCTCTTCAGCGGACTTGACGCGTTCGGTGTGCCAGACGCCTCTCACTCACTCGACGGTAACGGACTTCGCCAGGTTGCGAGGCTTGTCCACGTCGTAGCCGCGGGCGGACGCGATCTCGGCCGCGAGGATCTGCAGCGGCACCGTCGAGATGAGCGGCTGCAGCAGCGTCGGGACGGCCGGGATCTCGATCAGGTGGTCGGCGAACGGGCGCACGGTCTCGTCGCCCTCCTCGGCGATCACGATCGTGCGGGCGCCGCGGGCCTGGATCTCGCTGATGTTCGACACCAGCTTCGAGTGCAGGACGGCGCGACCCTTCGGCGACGGCATGACCACGACGACTGGGAGATCCTTCTCGATCAGTGCGATCGGGCCGTGCTTGAGCTCGCCGGCCGCGAAGCCCTCGGCGTGCATGTAGGCGAGCTCCTTGAGCTTGAGCGCGCCTTCCAGGGCCACCGGGTAGCCGACGTGGCGGCCGAGGAACAGCACCGCCTTCGAGTCGGCCAGCTCACGGCCGAGCGCGCGGACCTGCTCGGTCGTGCCGAGCACCCGCTGCACGGCCTCGGGCATGGCCTCCAGCTCGTGGAACTCGCGGGCGACCTCGTCCGGGTACTTGGTGCCGCGTGCCTGTGCCAGGGCCAGGCCCACCAGGTAGTTCGCGGCGATCTGGGCGAGGAACGCCTTCGTCGACGCGACACCGATCTCCGGACCGGCGTGCGTGTAGAGGACGGCGTCGGACTCGCGCGGGATCTGCGCGCCGTTCGTGTTGCAGACGGCCAGAACGCGGGCCTTCTGCGCACGGGCGTGCCGCACGGCCTCCAGCGTGTCCGCGGTCTCGCCGGACTGCGACACGGCGACGACGAGCGTGTCGCGGTCGAGCACCGGGTCGCGGTAGCGGAACTCGGAGGCGAGCTCGACCTCGACGGGCAGGCGGGTCCAGTGCTCGATCGCGTACTTCGCGACGAGACCGGAGTGGTAGGCCGAACCGCAGGCGATCACGAAGACCTTGTCGACGTCGCGCAGGTCCTGGTCGGAGAGGCGCTGCTCGTCGAGGACGATCCGGCCGTTCGCGAAGTGGCCGCGCAGCGTGTTCGCCAGCGCCTCCGGCTGCTCCTCGATCTCCTTGAGCATGAAGTACTCGTGGCCGCCCTTCTCGGCGGCGCTGAGGTCCCAGTTGACCGTGAACGGCTTGGCCTCCGCGGCCTCGCCGTCGAAGTCGGTGACCTCGTAGCCGGAGCGGGTCAGCACGACCATCTGGTCCTGGCCCAGCTCGACGGCTTCCTTGGTGTGCGCGATGAACGCGGCGACGTCGCTGGCGACGAAGTACTCGTTCTCGCCGACACCGACGACCAGCGGCGAGTTGCGGCGCGCGGCGACGACCTGGTCGGGCTCGTCGGCGTGCGTGAACACGAGCGTGAACGCGCCTTCGAGGCGGCGCACGACCTTGCGCACGCTGGCAGGCAGGTCGCCCTTCGTGTCGCCCTCGGCGTAGGCGAACGCCACGAGGTGCGCGACCGTCTCCGTGTCGGTGTCGGACGCCATCTCGACGCCGAGACCTTCGAGTTCGGCGCGCAGCGCGAGGAAGTTCTCGATGATGCCGTTGTGCACCACGGCGACGCGGTTCGTCGCGTCGCGGTGCGGGTGCGAGTTCTTGTCGATCGGCGCGCCGTGCGTCGCCCACCGCGTGTGGCCCATGCCGACGGTGCCCGCGAAGTTGTCGCGGCCCACCTCGTCGAGCCTCGTCTCCAGGTTCTGCAGACGACCTGCCTTGCGTTCGACGGCGAGTTCCTCGCCTGCGACCACCGCGACGCCTGCCGAGTCGTAACCCCGGTACTCGAGACGCCTCAGCCCGTCCAGCACGACGTCGAGCGCCGACTGGTGACCCACGTATCCCACGATTCCGCACACGGAAAACAGACTAGCTAGACCACGCCGCTAACCCTAATGAGTGAGGGCACCCCGTATCCGCTGGTCAGGGACACGTGTGGTGTAGACCAATCTCAGGTGTGGTGCGCACGACAGGATCGACTACGGTTCACCACATGGCTCGCCGCGTGATCACGCTGACCGCGAAACAGGCCCTTGAGCAGCTCAGCAGGCCCGGCCCGCACCCCGTGCTGCGCGGCGACCTCGCGCTCGTCGGCCTGCCGGGCGTGATCTTCACCCCGCAGTCCGGTCTCGGTCTGCCCGCTGTGGCGTTCGGACACGGCTGGATGCAGCCTGTTCGCCGCTACCACGGGCTTTTGCGGCACCTGGCGTCGTGGGGCGTGGTCGCCGCGGCACCGGCGGTGGAACGCGGCCCGCTGCTCTCGGCGCGCGTGCTGTCGGCGAACCTGCTGACCACTTTGGACGTCTGCACCGGCGTGCGCCTCGGATCCGGGGAGATCAGCGTCGACCCGGCCCGTCTCGCCCTGGCCGGGCACTCGATGGGCGGCGGCGCGGCGGTGCTCGCGGCAGCGGAGGCCGACCGCGTCCGGGCCGTTGTGACTTTGGCCGCAACGGAGACGCGTCCGTCCGCTCTGGACGCCGCCCGCGACGTCAAGGCGCCCGGCCTGCACCTCGCGGCCGGCGAGGATCGCATCGCGCCGCCGGTCGGGCACTCCGAGGCGATCGCCCAGGCCTGGGGCGGACCCGTCCAGTTCCGGTTGCTGCCCAAGGCTTCGCACCTCGGGTTCACCGAAGGCCGGCACTGGAGCGAGCTGATGCTGGACGGCAGCGCCGAACGGGGGTCGCACAAGCTCGGGCGCGCGTTCGTGACGGCGTTCCTGCTCAGGGTGCTGACCGGTGAGCGCACGTACGACGAGCTGCTGGACAGCGACCTGAAGTCCGCGAACCTCATCTTCCAGCGCGAAGCTCTGCGCAGCCGCTAGGTTGCTCGGCGTGATGCCGAATCAGGGCTGGCAGCAGCAACAGCCGCAACAGCAGTGGGGTCCGCCACCGCCTCCGCCGAGGGGCGGCAGCTTCGCGATGGCGATCGTCGTCGCCGTCGGCGCGTTCGGGGTCGCCATTTACTGGGCGATCCTCGGGGTCATGCGGCTATTCATCCCGCGCCCGCACGTGTCGGAACCCCTGCTCGTCGCGACTCTGCTGGCGGAGAAGGGCGGCAACGGCGACCTGCTGGCGCCGCTGAGCATCGCGGACACCGTGCTCAAGCTGCTCGCGGTGGCCGTGCTGTTGATCGGCGCGGTGCTGATCGTCCTGCGCAAGATGCCCGGTGCGTTCCTCGTCGCCGGCGCCGTCCTGCTGGGGATCCTCGCCGCCGGCTGCCACTTCTTCTACTACAAGCAGATCGGCTGGAGCGGCACCAGCGACACGTACATCGCGGCCGTGCTCACACTCGTCGTCGGGGTGGTGGCGATCTTGCCGCCGGTCACCAACGCGTTGAAGCCCGCCGCCCAGCCGCAGTTCGGCCACCCGCAGGCGGGACAGCCGCAAGCCGGTCATCCGCAGGCAGGGCAGCCCCAGTTCCCGCAGCAGGGGCCACCACCCGGCTACGGGCAACAGCAGCCGCCGCAGCCCGGTTACGGCCCGCCGCAGGGACCACCGCCGCCTGGCTACGGCCCCCCGCGCTGACCAACGAGAACGCCCCCAGGTCGTCGGACCCGGGGGCGTTCGTCGTCTCAGGACAACCAGCTCTGGTTGCTGAGGTCGTCGTCATCGTCGACGGGCGGACGTTGCCGCCGGGGCGGAGGGGGCTGGCGGACCGGCGGCGGAGGAGCCACCGGCTGCTGCACCACCGGAGGCTGGCGGACCTGGTGCTGCGGAGCCTCGTTCGGCCCGCGCATGAAGCCCTCCGACTGGGCGCGCAACTCGCGCGCCTGCCGTTCCTTCTCGATCTGCGCGAGCTCCTCGGCGAGGTCGTCGTGCGGACCCGCTGTCTCGTCCTCCAGGCCGAACGAGAGCTCCTTGTTGCGGTCCTTGCCCTCGCCGCGCTGGTTGCGGGCCATCTCGCGGAGCCGCGAGGTGAGCCGCTGCTTGCGGTCGGCGAACTTGTCGTGGCTCTCCTGCGTGGCCTTCGTCGACTCGTCGAACTTCTGCCTGGCCTCGGCCATGCGCGTGGAGTGCTCCGACTCGATGCCGGAGAGCTTCGCCTTGAAAGCAGCGAGGTCGAGCTCGCTCACCACTGACCACCCCGGTTGCCGTCGTCACCGCTGAGCACGCCCTGGGCGCTGCTGAGCGGGTTGTTGTTGTCCTCGTCGAACAGCGAACCGGTGGTGCGCCACTGGCTCGCGCCGCGCTCGGAGTCGCCGCCCTGCTGACCTCCGGCGCCGCCACCCGCCATGCCGCCGCCGCCCATCATCCCGCCGCCCATCATGCCGCCGGACTGGGCACCGGAGGTGGGCTGGCCGTGGGCGTCCTGCATGGACGGGAGGTTCGCGGAGCCCGCCTGACCGGCTTCGGAGGCGTTGGTGTTGAACGAGCCGCCGTTGTCGTTGCCCTGCGACGGAGTGCTCCACGCGCTGTCCGCCGGCGACGAACCGCCGAGCACGGACTCGCTGCCGTTGGCACCGCCGCCGGTGAACGAGACACCGGACGCCATGGTGCTGTCCGAGGACGCCGCGTGCGCGAACTGCGGGCCCTCGCTGGAGATCCTGGGCTCGCCGACGTTCGGCATGATGCCGTTGTCCTCGACGTAGCTGCGGCCCATCGACTCCTGGACGCGCTCGGCCACGTGCGGCGTCGCCTCGCCGGGCTGGGTCCAGACCTGCTCACCCTGGGCGGGCATGGTCTGGAACTCACCCTGGGCGGGTGCCGGCATCGTCTGGAACTCGCGCTCGACCGGCTGCGGGAAGTCCTGCTCCGGCAGGATCAGCGGCTCGTCGACGCGCAGATCCCCGGTCATGCCGCCCGCACCGGCCTTGTCGGTGCCGGAGCCGGAGTCGGCGCCCGCGGCGGGGTTCTCGTCCTCGCCGAAGCTCACGCCGATCTGGTCGGGAGTGCCGTCGCCGTTGTCCGCGGTCAGGTTGATCTCGCCGGTGTCGGCGTTGACCTCGGCGGTGAAGTTGACGCCGTCCTGCTCGATGTGGATCTTGCCGTCCGCGCCGACCTCGACGGGGATCGGGTTCGACTCCGAGCCGGGCGCGCCCATGCCGGTGCCGCCGGGGGTCGTCGGCGTGGTGCCGACGGGAGCGGGGGCGCCGGGGGCCTGCGAACCGGGGGTCGCCGTGCCGGTGAGCTGGTTGGCCATGGTCGTGATGGCCTGCGTGCCGTTCTGGCCCATCAGCGCCTTGGCGGCCTCGGGGTTCTTGCTGAAGTCCAGGTCGTAGGACTTCGGCTCGCCCTTCGGCGTGTCGATCGTCATCTTCACGTGCCCGTTCGAGTCGGGCTCCGTGACCTTGATCGTGTTGTCGCCGGCCTTGACCGTGACGGACTCGAGCTTCTCCTCGGGCTTGGGCTGCTGGTTGTCCGGCTTGCCGTCGCCGTCGAGGTCGTCCGGCTTGCCGTCGCCGTCGGTGTCACCCGGCACGTCCGGCTTGCCGTCACCGTTCTTGTCGAGCGGGTTCTCCGGCTTCGGGATCTCCGGCGTGCCACCGCCGGGGGGCGTGCCACCGCCACCGGGCGGGCCGCCGCCACCGGGGGGCGTGCCACCGCCGCCCTTGTCGTTACCGCCCTTGTCACCCGGCTTCTCGGCGGGCTTCTCCTCCTTGGCGGGCTCGAACGGCTTGGTGTTGATCTTGTCCATCTCGGCGCCGAGCGCGTTCCACGCGTCGTCGACCGACTTCTTGGTGTTCTTGCAGAGCTCTACGAAGTTCTTGTACTTCTCGCTGACGTCCTTGTGGAAGGTGGTCTGCAACCACTCGCGGCAGCCCTTGCGGACCTCACCCTTCCAGACGTCGTCGTCGCACGCGCCGTCGTCGATCTGGATGCCGACGTGCCCCGCGGCGCGCTTGAGGATGCCCTCGTCCTCGGTGTCCGCGGCCTGGATCACCTCGCGGATCTGCGGCGGCGTCTTACCGGCGATGTCGAACGGGCTGCCCACGCCGTTCAGCACGGCGTTCGCCTTGTCGTTCACCAGCTGCGAGACCGTGTGGCACGCCAGGCGGGTCGCGTCGGCGACGTGGTTGATGCCGTCCGCGACGGCAGCGCCCTTCTTGGAGAAGTCGGCGACGTAGGCGCGGGAGTTGTCCGCGGCGTTGCCGTCCCAGCTCGACCACAGCTTCGACATCGACTTCTCGGAGTCGGCCTGCTGGGTGCGCAGGTCGGTGGAGACCTGCCGCATCTCGACGATGTCCTCGTCGATCTTGTGGAAGTCGATGTCGCGCTGCTCTTCGTAGAGCTTCTTGACGTTGTTGTAGTCGGTGTTGACGTCCGAGCCGACGCCGATGACCGACTTCGCCTCCGCGTAGACCGGGAGGAAGTTCTCGAAGTACTTGAGGCCGGGCATACCCGCGTCGAGCAGGAAGTTGGAGTTGCCGACGCCGGCGCCACCATCGGCCGCGCGTTGCTCGGACTGGTCCAGCGTGCCCTGGCCGGCCTGCTTCGCGTTGTTGTGGTCGTCGATCTTCTTCTGACCGGCGTCGCCCGACTTCTTCGCGATGTCGTAGGCGTTGTTCAGCCGCTCTTCCGAGCTGTCCGACCAGGGCAACGAGTTCGACAACGACTGGCCGAAGCCGTCTCCGTAGGAGATGTCGTAGTTGTCGAGGTACTGCTCGAGCTCGTCGTTGTGCGTGCCCGTGACGTCCTGGTCCATCTCGGTCGTGTAGTACGCCTCGAGAAGGGCTTTCTTCTGGTCCGGCGGGACTTCGGGGTTGTCGCAGAGCTTCTTGACTTCTTCCCAGCTGGGCATCCGCGACTACCTTCCCTGCTTGTTCATCTTGGCGGCGTTGGCCTCTTCTTGCCACGCGTAGCCGTTGGCGGACTCGCGCAGCTTGTCGGAGAGGCCCTTCATCGCAGCCGAGTAGGCACCGATCGCCTCGGCTATCTTCGGCAGGCCGGCCTTGTACTTGGCGCCACCGGCGGTGTGCTCACGACCGAAGTCCTTCTCGGTCACCGCACTCGCGCTGATCTTGGCCTTGTAGTTCTCGATCTCGGTCGCGATGCCCTGGATGGTCGTCGCGGACGACATCATTTCGCCGGCGTTCGCCTGATAGCCAGACATGTGCTCCTGCCTCCCCTTGTCCCCGATCTGACGCAGTTCGGCTCAGCGGGGTTCCGCCATACAGTGCCAGCTCAGATCACACGCTGACCTGAGCTCTGTGATGTCGGTTGCCTTAGTAAACAGCGATTCGGCGGCGTTCGCCGGTGATCACCACTGATTGGGTGGCGGCTGCTGCTGACCAGGCGGTTGCTGGGGCCACTGCTGACCTTGCGGGGGACCCTGCGGCGGGTACGGCTGACCGGCGGGAGGGCCCTGCGGCGGGTACTGCTGCCCGGGAGGGGGTCCGTGCTGCGGCCACTGCTGGCCGGGAGGCAGGCCCTGCTGCGGGTACGGGCCCTGCGGATAGCCCTGCTGGGGCGGGTACTGCGGCTTCTTCCGCTTGGACAGCACGACCGCGAGGACGACGCCGCCGACCGCCAGCACGAACAGGATGAGCAGCAGCGCCATCGGGCCGATCTTCACGTCGTGTCCTCGTCTTCCAGTGGTGTCCACGAGGTGGAGCCGGGACGCACCAACGTCACCGGCCCCGTCCGTCGTCAGTGCACCGAGGAAACCACATCCGCTAGCCGCTGCGCCGCCGACTCGGCCTGTTCGTGGCTGGTGGCCTCGACCATCACCCGCACGAGCTGCTCGGTGCCGGACGGGCGCAGCAGCACGCGGCCGGTGTCGCCCAGCTCGCCCTCGACGGCGGCGACGGCCTCGCTGACCGACGACGCCTTGGCGACCGCGGCCTTGTCGGAGACCTTCACGTTGATCAGGACCTGCGGCAGGCGGTGCATCACCGAGGCGAGGTCGGCGATCGACTTGCCGGTCTCGGCCATGCGGGCCATCAGGCGCAGCGCGGTGAGCAGGCCGTCGCCGGTGGTGGCGTGCGCGGGCAGCACCACGTGGCCGGACTGCTCGCCGCCGAGCGAGTAGCCGCCGGCCTTGAGGTCCTGGAGCACGTAGCGGTCGCCGACGGCGGTGGTGCGGAGCTGGATCTTCTCCGCCTTCATGGCGATGTGCAGGCCGAGGTTGCTCATGACCGTGGCGACGAGCGTGTCCTCGTACAGCTCGCCCGCGTCGCGCATGGCGAGCGCGAGGACCGCGAGGATCTGGTCGCCGTCGATCAGGTTGCCCTCGGCGTCCACGGCGAGGCAGCGGTCGGCGTCACCGTCGTGCGCGATGCCGAGGTCGGCACCGTGCTCTCGGACGGCGGCGGCCACCACGTCGATGTGCGTCGAGCCACAGCCGGCGTTGATGTTGAGGCCGTCCGGGTTCGCGTTGATCGCGATCACCTCGGCCCCCGCGCGGCGGTAGGCGTCCGGTGCGGCCACCGACGCGGCACCGTTCGCGCAGTCCACCACGACCTTGAGACCGTCCAGGCGGTGCGGCGTGACCTTGAGCAGGTGCTCGACGTACTGGGTCTCGGCGTCCGGGACGTCGCGCACCCGGCCGATCGAGGCGCCGGTGGGACGGTCGAAACCGGTGCCCATGTGCTGTTCGATCTCGTCCTCGACCTGGTCGGGCAGCTTGTGACCGCCCGCGGCGAAGAGCTTGATCCCGTTGTCCGGCATCGCGTTGTGCGACGCGGAGATCATCACGCCGATGTCGGCGCCGAGCGCGGCCACCAGGTACGCGACAGCGGGCGTGGGCAGTGCTCCGACGCGCAGCACGTCCGCGCCGGCCGAGGTGAGGCCCGCGGTGACGGCGGCGTCGAGCATCTCGCTGCTCGCCCTCGGGTCGCGGCCGACGACGGCGACGGGGCGGTGGGAGCGGTCGTGCTCGGCGAGCACGCGTGCCGCCGCGGCGGCCACGGACATCGCGAGCTCAGGGGTGAGATCGGCGTTGGCGAGACCACGCACACCGTCGGTGCCGAACAGGCGGGCCATGAAACCTCCGAAAGGGACACTGCGAGGCAGCGGGGAAGACCCGGAAAACACTGCGGGAGCAGCAGTTCGAGGTGAACTGCTGCTCCCGCAGGTACAGCTGGGTGTCGCTTAGCGCTTGGAGTACTGAGGCGCCTTGCGGGCCTTCTTCAGACCGTACTTCTTGCGCTCCTTGACCCGCGGGTCACGAGTGAGGAAGCCGGCCTTCTTCAGGACCGGGCGGTCCTCGGCGTCAACGGCGATCAGCGCACGCGCGATGGCGAGACGCAGCGCACCGGCCTGGCCGGTGATGCCGCCGCCACGCAGGTTGGCGATGACGTCGAAGGTCTCGGGCTTCTCGGTGGTGACGAGCGGCTCCTTGATGAGCTGCTGGTGCACCTTGTTCGGGAAGTAGTCCTCGAGGGCCTTGCCGTTCAGCGTGAACTTGCCGGTGCCGGGCACGAGGCGGACGCGAACGACGGCCTCCTTGCGGCGGCCGACGGTCTGCGCGAGGTGCGCGGCGCCGTTCAGCGAGGGAGCGACGACCACCGGTGCGGAGGCTTCTTCCTCGACGACCTCAGCCTCAGTGGCCTCGGCCTCGGGAGCAGCCTCGACGACCTCGGCCTCGACAACCTCAGCCTCGACCTCAGGGGTCTCGACCTCAGGGGTCTCGTTCTCAGGGGTGGTCACAGGAACTTCCTCGGTGTTCTCGTCGCTCACTGGGCGATCTTCTTGATCTCGAAGGTCTGCGGCTGCTGCGCCTCGTGCGGGTGGTTCGGCCCGCTGTAGACCTTGAGCTTGTTCGCGATCTGGCGGCCGAGGCGGTTCTTGGGCAGCATGCCCTTGATCGCCTTCTCGACCAGCCGGTCCGAACGCGTGTCCAGCAGCTCACCGAAGGACTGCTTGCGCAGACCACCGGGGAAGCCGGAGTGGCGGTACTGGAACGCCTGGTCCCGCTTCGCGCCGGTCAGAGCCACCTTGTCAGCGTTGATGATGACAACGAAGTCACCAGTGTCAACGTGAGGGGCGTAAGTCGGCTTGTGCTTGCCGCGCAGCAGCGTCGCGGCCTGGGTGGCGAGCCGGCCGAGCACCACGTCCTGGGCGTCGATCACGTGCCAGGTGCGGGTCACCTCACCGGGCTTCGGGCTGTACGTGCGCACGGATCTACCTCGTCGTCACTTGCGTCTGGGGTCACTGCGGCGGTTGCCCCAGACCGATCTTGGACGAACCAAGCAGTGGTACCGAGACAGGCGCGGCACACATGGGCGCCAGCTACCGCACAACAACGTAAGAAGATACCGGATGGGTGGGGCGGGGACCAAAACGGCCCCTCTGCAAGGCTCCTACCTCCGGACATACGCGAGCCCCGGACCACGTGGTTCCGGGGCTCGCGAGAGTCTTGCGGACTGCGATGCTTACCAGCGGCGAGCGTTCGCGCCCTCAGCGGCCGCGTAGGCCTCGGAGGCGTCGCGCACGGCGATACCGATGGACGAGAGGACGGCCTGGAGGTCGGCCGCGCTGCGGTCCCACTTGCCCTGAGCCTCCTGGTAGGCCGCGGCGGCGTCACCGGTGTACTCCGCCATGACCTTCTGGACCTGCTGCTTGAGGTCGTCGAGCTGGCTCTGGATCTGCCCAGCGGCGCTCGTGATCGAACCGGAGGCGGCCTCGAGCTCGCCGAAGCTGACCTTGACCTTGTCACCCATTTTAATCTCCCCTAGCGAGTCTGTGGATTTTGCGAAAGAGAAAGCCGAAAGAGCCGAGCAGAATCAGAGACGGTTCGAGATGCTCTGGGAGAGCTGAGCCGCTTCCTCTTCCTGGCGGGCGTACGTCACGGAGCTGCTGTCGACCTGCTCGGCGATGGAGCGCAGGGCCTCCTGCAGCGTCCGGGTGTCCTCGTCGAAGCGCGTCATCAGCTGGGTGAAGGCCTGCGCGGCGGCACCGACCCACTGGCCCTGCAGGCCCTCGACGGTGTTGCGAACACCACGGAGCGTGGCCTGGGTGTCGTTGTCGACGTTCAGGATGTTCTTCGCCAGCGCGGCGAGCTCTTCGGCGGATGCGTTGTAACCAGCCATTGGGAGATTCCCCCTTCAGAGAACTTCAGGTCGCACTTCTTGGTTCGTACGCCTCTTACGACGGAGACCCTGCCACGCCGGTTCCACCCTGTCGCGACTTCGATCGAAGTAGTTGCTCTAGTAAACGGTCCCGGGTGAAACCAGGTGTCAGTAGAGGATTCGCGACTGCGAAAAGTCCTCGTCATCGTCACTCACACGGGGTCGCTGACCACTCGGACCGGCGACAGCGGTGGAACCGAGCGTGGCCACCGGCTCCGTCTCAACTGGCGCGGGAGCGGTCAGTTCGGCCGCGTCCGGCACCTGTTCGACCGGCAGCCCGCGGTGGTCGCGGAACCCCTTGGCGGCCTCACGCACGTCGGCAGAGGTGGCCTGAGCACCGGGTTCGACCCGGCGCTCGCGGGCCTGCCTGGCCAGGTCGCGGGTGCGTTCTCGCAGCTTGGCGTTGCGTTCCCCGATCTCACCCGACGCGCGACGGGAGCGCGTGACGGCTGCTCCGACCTCGGAGCGGAACCGGGCGAGGACCTCGGTGGCGGACATCGGTGACTCCCCTGACGTGACTACTGCGGCTTGATGGCCAGCGAGCGGACGACCTGCTCGCAGGCGGTGCGGACGCGGTCCTGGGCGGCCGGGGCGGCCTGGCAGCCGACGCTCACCTGGACCTTGCCCACGAACTGGATGTACCAGTCGACCCCGGTCGTCTCGACCACTTCGCGATAGTGAACAACAGACTTCCCCGCGAATGTGGTGTTGTCGGTGAAGTCGGCGACCTCGTCACCTTTGTCTTTGCGCCCCTGATACGTCTGCCGCAACTCCGTCAGCGCGCGAACCCGGTCCTGGTCGCTGTTGTAGGTGAGAGTTTGCTCCTGCACAGCAATGCGCGCGTCCGGCTGTTTGCCATTGGAATTCGCGCGGTCAATCGGTTGCAAAAGCACTTGCCGATCATTCGCAATGCCGCCCGTCTGCTCCCACCCGTCCGGCCGGGTGAAGCTGTAGTCGTAGACGGCGATCTGATTGGCCGGCGGATTCGGTTGCTGTGGCGTTTTCCCGGGGTTCAGCCAGAAGTAACCACCGACACCCGCGGCGGCGAGCACGACCACCACACCGATCGTGACGAACAGCGGCGCCTTGCTCTTCTTCTGCGGCTGAGGTGCCGCGGGGAACGCCGTCGGGAACTGCGCGACGGGCGGCGGCTGGATCCGGCGGGTGATCTTGCGGGTGGTGTCGTCGGTCACCCGGAGGTTGTGGGTCACATCACCCGGACCACCCCGCGGCGGCGTCTGGAGCGATCCCTGCGGGGCCACTCCACCGGTCCGCTCCGGGTCGAGGCTGACCGCCCGCAACGCGCCGCGGGCGACGACGGTCTCCGGCTGGTCGATGCTGATCGGCACCACGCGGGTGTGCTCGTGCACCAGCCGCGCGACGAGCGGGATCCGGCTCGACCCGCCGACCAGGAACACCCCGGCCAGCTGCTGGGGAGCGAGACCTGAATCACGGACGGTCGCACCGACCAGCGCGGCCGCCCGGCTGAGCGGCGCGGTGATCAGCTGCTCCAGGTCCGACCGGGTCACGTGCGCGTCGGGGAACGGCGGCGGCATCGGCACGTCGGTGTAGGCGTGCCGGGACAGCGTCTCCTTGGCACCCCGGACGTCCTGCCGCAGCACCCGCCGCTTGCGCCGGTCGGTCATCTCCCTGCCCTCGACGAGCTGCCGCCACGCCTCGGGGTCCTTGGCCGCGACCAGTCCGCCGACGTGCTCCAGCAACGCCTGGTCGACGTCCGCGCCGCCGAAGCTCGGGTCGCCCTTGGCGGACAGCACCCGGAAGCTCTTGCCGGTGCGCACCACCACGCTCGCGTCGACGGTTCCGCCGCCGAGGTCGAGCACGGCGAGCGCGGCACCGTCCGGAATGGAGTGGCTCGCGGAGTGGAAGACGGCGGCCGCGACGGGTTCGGGAACGAGCACCAGCTCGCGGCCGAGCCCACGCGCCGCTTGAAGCAGCACTCGGGTGCGGACCGTGCCCCAGTCCGCGGGATGTGTGAGGACGAGGAGATCGACCGGTGCCCCGCCACCAACGCGCCGTGCCTCACCGACAGCTCGTGTCAGCACCGCGCGCACAACGTCCACAACGGGCAGCACGGTGTTGCCGAGCAACAGCTCACCCTCGTCGACGCGGCGCTTCGGGTGCGGCTCGTAGCGGGCAGGGTCGACCGCGGCCTGACGTTCTGCCTCCTGACCGACGAACAACGTCCCGTCGGCGGCGGCGAACACGGCGGACGGCACCAGCGGCTGGCCGTCGAACACGACGACCTGCGGCTCCCGGCCGTGGGCCGAAACGGCGACGCAGGTGCTCGACGTGCCGAAGTCGACCGCGACGTGCAGGCTCATGCACCTTCCCCTCTTCCGGGCACATGCTTACCCGATGCGACCGGCCCGGACGACCGGGATGGCGAACTCGGTCGTTCCGGGCCCGGTCCGGGCACAGGGCGCGTGCGATGAGGGAGTCCGGCCGTGCGGCCGCGATCACGCCCTCCGGCGGACCTCCGCCAGCGCGACCCGCAGCCGATCTTCGGCATCGGCGTCGCCCGCGTCGGCGTGATTCTCCAGGGCGGCGGTGGCCACGTCGATCACCTTGCCGAACAGGCCGAGCGCCAGGGTCGGTGGCTCGCCGTCCCACAGCCGGTCGGCCAGCTCGGCGACGGACACGAACTGGTTGGGGCGCAACAACAGCGTGGCCGGCAACACCCGGCCGCGTCCTGCCGGGACGGTCACCGGTTCGCCGTCGAGCAGCACCTCCAACGGTCCCAGCACCCGGCACTCGGCGTTCGCGATCGGCAGGTCCGGCACTTCGGACAAGTGCGGCACGCTGGCACAACATCGTCATAGACTCCGCGTGTGGAGGGGGCTGCGGAGTTTCGCGTGCTCGGACCGTTGGACGTGCTCTTCAACGGCGAACCGGTCGTCTTGCCGGCCGGGAAGGGCCGCGTGCTGCTCGCGACGTTGTTGTTGCGGCCCAACCAGTTCGTGTCTGTCGACGAGCTGGTCGAACGCCTGTGGGAGGGCTCGCCGCCGTCGCTCGACCGGGCGGCGAAGACGTTGCAGACGACAGTGCTCCGGCTGAGGCAGTCGCTCGGCGCGGCGAGTTGCGTCACAACGGTGACGAACGGCTATGTCGCCGAAACACAGAACGTCGACCTCCTGCGGTTCCGCGCGCTGGCGAACGACCACCCGCACGCCGCGTTGGCGCTCTGGCGCGGACCAGCTCTCACGAACGTCTCGTCCGACACCCTGCACCACGAGGACGTGCCGAGGCTCGTCGAGGAACGGCTCGTCGTCCTGGAACGACGCATCGAACAGGACCTGAACGACGGTCACGCCACCGAACTGCTGCCCGAGCTCAGGAGCCTGACCACCGCGCACCCGTTGCGAGAACGGTTCTGGGCGCAGCTGATGGTCGCGCTGTACCGCTCGGACCAGCAGGCGGCGGCCCTGGACGTGTTCCACCGGGTCAGCGACCTGCTGGCGGAGGAACTGGGCATCGATCCCGGTGCGAGCCTGCGGAACCTGCACCAGTCGATCCTGCGGGGCGAACCGATGCCCGCGGCTCGGCGCGAGATCGTGGTCCCGCGGCAGCTCCCGCCCGACCTCGCGCGGTTCACCGGACGCGAGGAGGACATCGCTCAGCTCGACCACCTGCTGCCGACGGGCACCGCCGGCCAGGCCGTGGTGATCTCGGCGATCGCGGGCTCGGCCGGCGTCGGCAAGACGGCACTCGCCGTGCACTGGGCACATCGGGTGCGCAGCCGGTTTCCGGACGGGCAGCTCGCGGTGAACCTGCGCGGTTACGACCGCGACGAACCGCTGAGCCCGCACGACGCGCTCGGCCAGCTGCTGCGCGGACTCGGCCTCTCCTCAGGGGAGATCCCCGGCGACACCGAGCAACGCGTTGGCGTGTACAGATCTTTGCTCGCCGACCGGCGAGTGCTGGTGCTCCTGGACAACGCGCGCACCGCGAACCAGGTCAGGCCGTTGCTGCCCGCGGGTGGCCGGTCGGTCGTCGTGGTGACCAGTCGATCCGATCTGCGCGGTCTCGTCGCGCTGAACGACGCCAAGGTGCTCCGGCTGGGCACGTTGCCGCTGGACGACGCCGTGCAGCTGCTGGAAAGAGTGATCGGCGCGGATCGCACGCAGGCCGAGCCCGACGCCACGGTGCAACTCGCCCGGCTGTGCGCGTGCCTGCCGCTCGCCCTGCGCATCGCCGCATCGATGCTGGCGAGCGAGCCACATCGCCGCATCCAGGATCTCCTGGACCGGCTGACCGGCGAGAACCGGCTGGCGGAGCTGGAGATCGGCGACGACCGGGCGGCCGCCGTCCGTGCCGCCTTCGACCTCTCGTGCGAGCAGCTCGCCCCGGACGAGCTCCGGATGTTCCGCCTGCTCGGACTGGCGCCGAGGGCCGACTTCACACCACGTTCCGCGGGCGCTCTCCTTGGCGTGCCGAGCAGTCGTGCGTTGACGCTCCTGCGCGCGCTGGCACGTGCGCACCTCGTCGAGGAGTACGCACCGATGCGTTTCTCCTTGCACGACCTACTGCAGCTGCACGGCCGGGAGTGCGCGAAGAACGACGAGACCGCGGACGATCGGCGTGCCGCGGTTGTGCGGTTCCTCGACCACTACCTCCACTCGGTCGACCGCGCTGACCGCGCCATCCGCCAGAGCCGCACCGAGCTGCCGCTGACCGAGCGCGAACCGGTGGTCGAGGTGGTCGAGTTCGCCGGCAGGGACGAGGCGCTGGCGTGGTTCCGGCGGGAACACGACGTGCTCGTGGAGATCTGCGAGTTCGCGCTCGCGGAAGAACACCTGGAGCACGCCTGGCAGCTGCCGACCGACATGTGGGGATACCTGCACATCCACGGGTCGAGCGAGGACTTCATCCGCTTGAACACCATCGCGCTGGAAGCCGCCCGCCGCGTGGGCAACCGCTTCGCGGAGGCGGTCGCGTTGAGCACTCTGGGCAGCGCCCACAAGAACGTCTACCGCCACGACGAGTCGCTGCGCCTGCTGCACGAAGCACTGCGCATCCGGCAGGAGATCGGTCACGTGCACGGCATCGCCGTCACGACCGGTGAGCTGGCCGCCACCTACCTCTGGCTGGAACGTCACGACGAGTCGCTGCGCTACTCCCGCATGTCCGTCGAGCACCGGCGCATGGGCGGAGACGAGGCCGGCTGGGCGATGTCGATGAACAGCCTCGCCTGGGTGCTCTGCGTCAACCGGCACTTCGCGGAAGCGGTGGACACCGTGACCACGGCGATCGAGGTGATGGACCGGCTGGGCAGGCACCACCCGACCATGCTCGACACGCTGGCCCAGGCACACGCGGGGCTGGGCGACCTCGACGAAGCCGTGCGGATCTACCGGGACATCATCGCTTCCGGGGCACTCGCTCACGACGGCAACAGGGAGAAGGTCGAGATCTTGACCCACGCCGCCGAGATCTTCGGCCGGGCGGGCGATCGGGAAGCGGCGCTCTCCTGTGCCCGCGACGCTCTGATCCTCGCCGAGCGCAGCGGGCAGGCGCGGGTGGAGAAGGTCCGGCAGGTGCTGCGGGAGCTGGAGGGCTAGTCATCCGCGCGCCCTCCACTCACGTGCGCGTCGGCGAGGTTCGCCGGCGTCACCGCCTTCGCCAGGGCGGGCAAGTGGTCGACCGGTAGTTGTTCAACGCGGTAGCCAGGCCCGCGGGCGAATCCTGCTCGCGGCGCTCAAGGACCGCGAGTACGCGCGCACCAGGTCGTGGCACGAGTACCTGCCGGGAGTGCGTTCGGTGGCGAGATGCATGCGCACCAACGTTTGCAGCGACCTGTGCACGTCAGTGCGATGGCGGCCGTCGAGCGCGGCGGCGGCGTCCAGCGAGATGTCCGGGCCGGTCGTCCGTCCGAGCAACCGGAACAGCCGGGCCGTCTCCTCGTCGAGTCGATCGCAGGTCGTGGCGAAGACGGCCTCCACGCTGTCCAGCACCTCGCCCGCGGCGGCCAGTTCACCGACGAGCGAGCGCAGGGAGAGCGCAGGCTCCTCGGCCACCCTGGACGCGGCCACGGCGAGTGCGAGCGGCAGGCCACCGCAGAACGCCACGAGGTCGGCGACGGCGTCCGGTTCGGCTTTCACGCGTTCGGCGCCGAGGCGGGCGGTGAGGAGCGCGACGGCGTCCTCGTCGCCCAGCCGGTCCAGCGTCACCGGGACCGCGCCCTCCCGGACCACCAGGCCGGTGAAACGGTTGCGGCTGGTGATCACGGCCAGGCAGCCCCGGCCGGCCGGCAGCAGCGGACGGACCTGTTCGACGTCACGGGCGTTGTCGAGCAACACCAGCACGCGCCGTTCGGCGACGACACCGCGGTAGAGCGCCGCGCGTTCCGGCAGGTCCACCGGCACCTTGCCACGGGACACCCCGAACGCGCCGAGGAACCCCGCCAGCACGTCCGCCGGGTCGGCGGGGCCGGTGAACGGGTCGAACCCGCGCAGGTCTGCGTACAGCTGCCCGTCGGGGAAGCGCTCGGAGACCGTGTGCGCCCACCACCCGGCCAGTGCGGTCTTGCCGATGCCCGCGGTGCCGTCGACGGCGGTGATCACCACGGCCGTCCCACCTGTGACGGCCGTGCTCAGCCTGGCCAGCTCCGCGTCCCGGCCGGTGAAGTGCGCGGCCGCCACAGGCAGCTGCCGCGGTGCCGGATCGAGCAACCGTTCGCGCGACTCGCGCAACGGCTGACCGGGCTCCACACCCAGCTCGTCGGCGAGGTGCTCGCGAATCCGCTCGTACGCCGCCAGCGCCTCCTGCGGCCTGCCCGCCTGGTGCAGCGCCTGCACGAGCTGCGCCCAGAACCCTTCGCGCAGCGGGTGTTCCCGGGTCAGCTCCCGGAGTTCGCCGGCCAGCTCGGCCCCGCGCCCACGCGCCAGGTCGGCCTCGACGCGCCGCCCGTGCACGACGAGCCGTTCCTCGACGAGCGGCGGCACGTCCTCGCGGTGCAGGTGCGGTGAGCCGACGTTCGACGCCACCTCACCACGCCAGTGCGCCAGGGCAGCCGCGAACTCGCCCTCGGCGGCGAGCCGCCGGAACCGGGTCAGGTCCAGCCGTTCGGGGTCGACCTCGGCCAGGTAGCCACCGGTGGCCGTGCGCACGCAGTTGGCGTCGCCCAGCGCGATCCGCAGCCGCCGCACGACCATGTGCAGCGTCTTGTGAGCACGGTCGAGCGTGGGCGGTTCGCCGTCCCACAGCCGGTCGACGAGCTCGTCGACGGACACGAACTGGTTGGGCCGCAACAACAACGTCGCCAGCAGTACGCGTCCCTGACCGGCCGGCAGCGCGACGGGCACGCCGTCACGCAGCACCTCCAGCGGCCCCAGCACGCGGTACTCGACGTTCATGACTCCTTCTCGGACGTTGTGTGAGCGAAGTGTGAGCGGCGTTCGGCAAGCTGTGAAGCAGCCGAGGACAACAGCGACAAGGCTTCGCCTGGGGGGTCGCTGTGGTCCGGCGCCGTCGCGGTGCACACCTCTTCCGCGGCGGCGCCTCGGCTCTCACTCCAGCTCTGCCAGGCGTGCGGCCAGTTCCTGTGCTGTGGACCCGGTGAGTTCACGCTGGATGACGGCAGTCCGTCGCCATGCCGCTTCGGCGGCCGCACGCATGCCCAGTCCGTTGAGGGCGATGCCGAGACGCAGCGACACCCAGGCCTCCGCGACGACGCTGCCCAGCTTCTGCGCCCCGTCGAGCGCGATCTCCAGCTCGGGCTTCGCCTCCTCGAACCGGCCGAGCCCGACCAGCGCGATGCCCTTGGAATAGCGGTCGAGCACCTGCTGGTGTTCATCGCCCCGTTTCGCACCGACGGCGAGCGCCTGCTCGCTCGCGGCCAGAGACTCGTCGTAGCGCCCGAGCTGGAACAGGTCGACCGCGATGTTGCTGAGGGCGGCGTTCTCCCGGTACAGATCACCCAGTTCCCGCGCGAGCTCGGCGCCTCGGCGGCAGAGCTCCAGCGCCTCCTCATGACGCCCCTGGTTGCTGTAGAGCATCGACACGTTGATCAATGCGCTGACTTCGACCGGCTTCTCGTCCTCCGCGCTCGCGACACGGACAGCGTGTTCGAAACAGCTTCTCGCGTCGTCCACACGTCCGACCCGGTTGTACAAAGTGGCCAGCCGGAGCTGCAGCACCCCCCGCTGTTCGAGGCTGGTGTCCAGGCCCAGCACGGCCTCGAACATCTCGATGGCCTCGCTGCTGCGGAGCGGGTGCACCAGCAGATAGGCGCTGAGGTGCGCAGGGACGTACTGGGCGAGGCTGTTCCATCCGCGAGAGAGCGCCGCATGCATCACCGCGCCGAGGTTGTCCCACTCCTCACGGCACCAGGCCAGCGCGTCGAACCTGGAGGCGAATTCCTGGGGAGTCACGCCAGAGGTGACGTCGCCGGCGACCGCCATTTCCGGCGCGTCCTTGCGCAGCACTGCCTGCTGGAGGGTGTGGACGTACCACTCGGTCATCCGCAGCGCGGCCGCTTCATCGTCCCCGCACAACTCGGCCGCGTAGGCACCCAGCAGGTCGTGCAGGCAGTAGCGGCCGAGTCCCCTCGACTGCACCAGGGCGTCCGCGACCAGCCGTTCCAGCAGCCGCCGGGCCTGCGCCACCGACACACCTGCGATCGCGGCGGCGGCACTCACGTCGAAGTCCTGACCGGGATGGACGGACAGCAGCCGGAACATGCGCGCGGACTCGTCATCCAACGCCCGGTACGACCACGAGAACACCGCGCGGACGTCCACGTCGTAGAAGTCGCTGAACGCGTCGAGCCGCTCGTTGTGCAGTTCGGTGGCGAACTCGTGCAGCGGAATGTCCGGGAAGCGCGCGACGCGTTCGGCGAAGACCCGCAGCGCCAACGGCAGTCCGGCGCATCGTTCGACGATCTCGCGGGCGGCCTCCGGTTCGGCATCCAGCCGCGCCGAGCCGAGCACCGCGGCGAGCAACGACCGCGCGTCCTCGAACTCCAGCTGCCGCAAGCCGATCGCGGTCGCGTCGTGCTGGGAGACGAGGGCGCGGAGCTGGTTGCGACTGGTGATCACCACCCGCACGCCGGCCGCACCGGGCAGCAAGGGCAGGACCTGGCGTGGCGAAGCGGCGTTGTCGAGCACCAGCAGCAACCGCTGATCGACGAGGGTGGTCCGCAGCAACGCGAACCGCGCCTCGGCGGCGGCCGGAATCTCGTCCACGCCCAGTCCGACGAGCAGCATCTCGGCCGCGGCGGCGGGATCGACCGGCTGCCCTTCCGGGTCGAAGCCGCGCAGGTTCAGGTAGAGGTCGCCGTCCGGGAAGTCCTCGCGTGCCTCGCGGGCCCACCGCAGCACCAGCGCGGTCTTGCCGACGCCGCCGACGCCGTGCACGACCGTCACACCGGACGCCTTGTCGAGCAGGTCGAGTTCGGCGTCCCGGCCCACGTAGTTCCGGACGCCGGCCGGGAGCTGGCGCGGTACCTGCGGGCGCCTGCCGGGCGCGACCTCGGCACGCAGGATCTGCTGGTGCAGTTCTTGCAGCTCCGGCCCCGGATCGACGCCGAGTTCCTCGGCCAGACGGGTCCGGACGTCCTGGTACGCGGTCAACGCCTCTGCCTGCTGCCCCGACCGGTACAGCGCGAGCATCAGGTGCCGCCAGAACGGTTCCCGCAACGGGTGTTCAGCGACCAGCGACCGCAGCTCGGCCACCAGCTCGCCGGAGAGCCCCTGGGCCAGCTCCGCGTCGATGCGCCGCTCCAGCACCGCGAGCCGCTCGTTGACCAGCTGCGGCACCTCCTCGCGGTGCAGCCGCTCGGACGGCACGTTGGCGAGCACCGATCCACGCCACAACGCCGACGCCGCACCGAAGTCGCCGGAACCGGCCAGCGCGCGGAACCGCGCCAGGTCGAGCTGGTCCGGTTCGACCGCCGCCTGATAGCCGCCGGGTCTGGTGCGCACGCAGTCCGCGTCGCCCAGCGCGACCCGCAGCCGCCGCACGACCATCTGCAACGTCTTGTGCGCGCGATCAGCCGTGGGCGGTTCGCCGTCCCACACCCGGTCGATCAGCTCGTCGACCGGCAGGAACTGGTTGGCGCGCAACAGCAGCACCGCCAGCAGCACATGGCACCGACCAGCCGGGACAGCCACCGGCTCGCCGTCGAGCAACACCTCCAACGGCCCCAGCACGCGGTACTCGACGTTCATGGCCCCTTTACCGGTCCATCAAGCTCGGCCAATCGTGCTGCAAGGGCCTTCGCGCGTACATCCCGAACATCAAGCCAGATGTCGATCGCGCGTTGCCACGCGGCTGCAGCTTCTTCGCGCTGATCCAGCCCGGCGAACGCGACACCGAGGTCTTCCAACAGCTCCGCTTCGTTATATCGGTCACCGATCTTGCGCACTGCCTCCACCGTCATCTGGAGGCCAGGTACCGCCTCGGCATACCTGCCCACGCGAGCGAGCGTCGCGGCCAGCATGCCGCGCACTCGAGTCTTGAGGTACTCGTCACTGAGCCCTGTTGCCGCCTCAACAGCGAGTTCGGCGTGAGGCAGGGCCTCGGCGGAACGACCGATGGCGTGCAACGCTTCGGCGGCGTTGATGTGGCCGGCCGCCAGTAGGTAGTGATCGCCGAGTTCGACCGCGATGGCGAGTGCTGCCCGCACGAATCCCAGTTCTTCCTCGACCCGCCCGAGCCGCCGGTAGATCCCGGTTCGGTTCATCAGAGCCACCGCCTCGCCATATCGGTCGCCCTCGGCGCGCATGAGCGGACCCACTGCCTCGAAGCAGCGCTCCGAATCCTCCAAGCGATCCGAGTCTCCGTACAGAGAGGCCATCCTGAGCATCAGGAACGCCTCCTGACGCGACGTGCCGAGACCCTGCACCGCCTCGAACATCTCGACCCCGTCGTGCCAGTGAGAAGACTGGATGGCGATGTACCCGCCCAGGTACAGCGGAATCGGCACCGCGAGGTGTCCCCAGCCGCGGGCGATTGCCGCGTGCAGAACGGCCTTGAGGTTCTCCCATTCCTGGCGGCGCCATGTGAGGGCTTCAGTCCACGACGAGAACTGCTGCGGTTCCACACCGGACTCCACCGGACCGGTCCACACCCGCGTCTTGCCGTCATCGCGAGCCGTGGCGTTCTCCAGCGTGTGTACGTACCACTCGATCACCCGCAGAACGGCCGCTTCGTCATCCCCGCACAGTTCAGCCGAGTACACGCGCAGCAGGTCGTGCAGGTCGTAGCGGCCAGGAGAACGCGACTGCACGAGGTGATCAGCGACCAGCCGCTCCAGCAACCTGCGCGACTGAGCCACCGAAACGCCCGCCAGCGCGGCGGCGGCACTCACGTCGAAATCTGGACCGGGATGCCCAGACAACAGCCGGAACATGCGCGCGGACTCGTCGTCCAACGCCCGGTAGGACCACGAGAACACCGTGCGTACGTCGACGTCCTCGAAGTCGGTCAGCGCATCGAGCCGCGCGGCCGCCAGCTCGTCGACGAACTCCCGCAGAGACGTGCCTGGGAACCGCGACACCCGCTCAGCAAAGACCCGCAGGCCCAACGGCAGTCCAGCGCAGCGCTCGACGATCTCGCGTGCAGGCTCCGGTTCGGCATCAACGCGGTCGCTACCGAGCACGGCGGCCAGCAGCGACCGGGCCGCCTCGAAGTCCAACTGCCGCAGCTCGATGGCCGTCGCATCGTGCTGCGAGACGAGCGCGCGGAGCTGGTTGCGGCTGGTGATAACGACCCGCACGCACGCTGCTCCCGGCAACAGGGGCAGCACCTGGCGTGCCGAGGCGGCATTGTCGAGGACGAGCAACAATCGTCGGTCGACCAACGTGGTGCGCAGCAACGCGAACCGGGCATCCGCGTCGGTGGGGATCGCATCGGCGCCCAGTCCGATCAGGAGCATCTCGGCGGCAGCAGACGGATCGATCGGCTGAGCCTCCGGGTCGAACCCGCGCAGATTCACATAGAGGTCGCCGTCCGGGAAGCCCTCGCGCACCTCCCGCGCCCAGCGCAACACGAGGGCGGTCTTGCCGACACCTCCGACGCCGTGCACGACCGTGACGCCGGCGGTCTTGGCGAGCAGAGCGAGTTCGGGATCACGACCGACGAAGTTGCGCACGCCGGCCGGCAACTGACGCGGAACCTGACGTCGGCCGGGAGACACCTCAGCACGCAGGATTTGCTGGTGCAGGTCCTGAAGCGCCGGACCGGGGTCGATGCCGAGCTCGTCGACCAGCTTCTCCCGCACGTCCTGATATGCGGCAAGAGCCTCGGCCTGCTGACCCGACAGGTACAACGCCAGCATCAGGTGCCGCCAGAACGGTTCCCGCAGCGGATGCTCCGCACACAACGACCGCAGCTCGGCGACCAGTTCACCGGCGAGACCCCGGTCCAGATCGGCGTCGATGCGACGTTCCAGCACCGTCAGCCACTCAGTCACCAGATGTGGCACATTCTCGCGGTGCAGCCGCTCGGACGGCACGTTCGCGAGCACCGATCCACGCCACAACGCCGACGCCGCACCGAAGTCGCCGGAACCGACCAGCGCACGGAACCGCAGAAGGTCAAGCTGGTCCGGATCGACCGCCGCCTGATAGCCGCCGGGTCTGGTGCGCACGCAGTCCGCGTCGCCCAGCGCGACCCGCAACCGGCGCACCACCATCTGCAACGTCTTGTGCGCGCGATCAGCCGTGGGCGGTTCGCCGTCCCACACCCGGTCGATCAGCTCATCGACCGACAGGAACTGGTTGGCGCGCAACAGCAACACCGCCAGCAGCACATGGCACCGACCAGCCGGGACAGCCACCGGCTCGCCGTCGAGCAACACCTCCAACGGCCCCAGCACGCGGTACTCGGCTCGCACACGTCCCCCCAGGTCACAGGCAGTTTAGACGGTGTGTGAGCGAAGTGTGAGCAGTCCAGTGCAGAGTTCTCCTCAGCGGTGCTGGTGGCTGAGTTACCTGGGGGGGCCACCAGCACCGCTGATCACTTTTAGCGACATGTGACCGAAGTGTGAGCGCGCTCGGCGACGCTGTGCGTGGCCGGTCCAGTCGCAGTTACATCCCTCTTCACTGTGACGGGATCGGCCGCTCAGCCTGATCAGCCACGGGCCGCGTGCCGTTCACCGCGTTCGTACTCCATGTCGGCGCCGAGTTGGTCGGCCAGTACGACCACGGTGTCGCGGCGCGTTGAGTGCGGGTGCGCCGACTCGGTGTGACCGAAGTGTGAGCGCCGCCGGGCACAGTGGTGATCAGCCGGACGACGAGAGTGACAACGAGTTCCTGGGGGGGTGTCACGATCGTCGAACTCCGACCGGGCCGAGCCTCCCCAGTGGATCGGCCAGGACGGAACCCGGTCTTGGGGGGAAGGAAACCGGACGGTCCCCTGCCGTTCGGTAGGGCCCGCGGCTTCGGCTGCGGGCCCATTTACTTTTTTGCCGACAGCAGACGTCATCGAGGCGTGAGCGCCGCGAGAGGGGCGTGCGGCAAAGTTCGCATTGCCGCGGTCCTCCCCGGCCTGCCCTCCCCAGTGGGCCGGCCAGGGCGGGCCCGGTTTTGGGGGGAAAGAAACCGGACGGTCCCCTGCCGTTCGGTAGGGCCCGCGGCTTCGGCCGCGGGCCTTTCTCGCTGTCGTGCCGGTGACAGCGGGTGTCATCGAGGCGTGAGCGCTACGTGAGCGGCGTACGGCAAAGTCTCACTCAACCGGTTCGACGGAGGCAGGCAGGACCTGGGGGAACCTCCGAAGAATCCCGGCCGGTGCGGTCTCCTCCCTCTTGACCGCACCGGATCCGGGTCCGGTGAATGGGGGGAGCAGGTAGAACCCCTGCTACCTGGGTGGGCCCGCAGCTTCGGCTGCGGGCCTTTTCAGTTGGTGCGGGAACTTCCCGGAAACGACTCGTGGGTGGCCCCGCCGAACGGCGAGACCACCCACGAAGACGCTGTACCGGCTCTAGTCCGGCTGGATCCAGGAGAACTGCATGCGCTGCTGACCGTGCTTGCGGGTCACCAGCGTGCCCCGGCCGGGAGGCTGCGGCGACGGCTTCAGGTTGCCGATGATGCTGCCCTCCTCCTTCGAACCGGAACCGATGAACATCGGCGCCGCGATCTCCTTCAGCTTGCCGATGATCGGGTCGTACAGCGCGCGGGACGCACCACCCATGCGGCGGGCGACGACGACGTGCAGACCGACGTCCTTCGCCTGCGGGATGAACTCGGCCAGCGGCTGCATCGGGTTCACGCCACCCTGCGGGGCGACCAGGTCGTAGTCGTCGACGATGATGAACACCTCGGGACCCGTCCACCAGGACCGGTTCTTGAGCTGTTCCTGCGTGACGTCGGGGCCGGGCATGCGCTTGGCGAGCGAGCCGCGGACCTCCTGGATGTTCTGCGTGAACTGGGTGGCCGACACCGCGTAGCTGAGCAGGTGGTCGGTGTCGATGAAGCCGAGCATCGTGCGGCGGTAGTCCGCGAGCAGGATCAACGCCTCGGTCGAGGTGTAGCTCTGCATGATGCCGCGGACGATCGTGCGCAGGATGTTCGTCTTGCCGGACTCGCCGTCCGCCAGTGCCACGAAGTGCGGGTCCGCGTCGAAGTCCATGTAGACCGGCGCGAGCTCGTCCTCGTTGACACCGACCGGGACCAGGTGGCCGCGGTTCGGGTTGATCTGCGCGACCTGCGCCATGAACTGCGCGTGGTCGAGCAGGTCGGGCAGCATCCGGACCTGCGGGGCACGCGGACCCTGCCACGCCTGGTTGAGCTTGGCGCTGAGGTCCTGGACACCCGCCGAGATCGTGGTCGGGTCCTGCGAGGTGTCGACGCGCGGCAGGCCGGTGAGGAAGTGCAGCTTGTCACCGGTCAGACCGCGGCCGGGACGACCGGGCGGCACGTTGACCGCGACCTTGCGGTCGATCTCCGACTCGCTCGGGTCACCGAGGCGCAGCTCGAACCGGGTGCCGAGGAGGTCCTTCATCGCGGGCCGGATCTCCGCCCACCGGTTGGCGGCGACGATCACGTGCACGCCGTAGGACAGACCCTGCGCGGCGAGCGCCTGGACCTGCGGCTCGACCATCTCGAACTCCTGGCGGAAGTTCATCCAGCCGTCCACGATCAGGAACGCGTCGCCGAAGGCGTCGTCCTTGATCTCACCGCGGCGCTTGCGGGCGCGGAACTCGGTCATCGAGTCGATCCGCTGGTCGCGCCAGCGGAGTTCGCGTTCGGTGATCAGGGTCTGCAGCTCGGCCACCATGCGGCGGACCTTGTCGACGTCGAGACGGCCGGCGAAGCCACCGACGTGCGGCATGTCCTCCATCGCGGCGAGCGTGCCACCACCGAGGTCGATGCAGTAGAACTGCGCCTCCGCCGGGGTGTGCGTCAGCGACATCGACGCGATGATCGTCCTGAGCAGCGTCGACTTGCCCGACTGCGGACCACCGACGACCGCGCCGTGACCGGCGGCACCGGAGAAGTCCGCCCACAGCAGGTCGCGGCGCTGCTCGAACGGCTTGTCGACCACGCCGACCGGGATCTGCAGCACGCCGTTCGCCCCGTAGCCGGGCGAGGTGAGTCCGCGATCCGGCGTCACGTCGAGCGGCGGCAGGATCGTGTCCATCGTCGGCGGCTCGTTCAGCGGCGGCAGCCACACCTCGTGCGCGGGCGGGCCCTGGCCGACGAGGCGTTCGACGATCAGCTCGAGCTGGGTCGGCTCGTTGCCCTCTTCCTTCTTCGGGGCCTCGACCTTGACCTGCTCGACCGGCCGCTCCGGCTCCTTCGGGATCTCGATGAAGTCCGGCACGAAGAATCGCGGGCGCTTGTCGCTGCGGACCGCCACCGACTCACCGGCGGACTGCATGCCCGACGGCCGGTAGGTGCCCGAGACGTAGAGCGCCTTGAACCTGGTCAGCGGCATGCCCTGCACGCTCAGGTAACCCGAACCCGGGATCGGCGGCAGCTCGTAGGCGTCCGGCACACCGATCGCCGCACGGGACTCGGCCGCGTTGAACGTCTTCAGACCGATCCGGTACGAGAGGAACGTGTCCAGACCGCGCAGCTTGCCTTCCTCGAGTCGCTGCGACGCGAGGAGCATGTGCATCTGCAGCGACCGGCCGACACGACCGATCTGGAGGAAGATGTCGATGAAGTCCGGCTTCGCCGTCAGCATCTCGGAGAACTCGTCGATGCAGATGAACAGCGCGGGCAGCGGGTCGAGCTGGGCGCCGTTCTCACGGGCCTTCTCGTAGTCCCAGACGTTCTTGTAGTTGCCCTTCGCCAGCACCTCCTGGCGACGCGACACCTCACCGGCGATGGCGTCCTTCATGCGGTCGACCAGGGTGAGGTCGCCGGCCAGGTTGGTGATCGTCGCGGCGACGTGCGGTGCCTTGTCCAGACCGAGGAACGTCGCACCACCCTTGAAGTCGACGAGGATCATGTTGAGCGCCGTCGACGAGTGCGAGGCCAGCAGACCCAGCACCAGGGTGCGGAGGAACTCCGACTTGCCGGAACCGGTCGCGCCGATGCACAGGCCGTGCGGGCCCATGCCGTCCTCGGCCGCTTCCTTGATGTCGAGCTCGACCGCCTGACCGTGCTCACCGATGCCGAACGGGATCCGGTAGCGGTCGCGCTTGGGCCGCGGCCGCCACGCCTGCTGCACGTCGAACGTGATCGGGTCGCCGGGAATCCCCATGAACTCGAGGATCGGCGGGTTGTTGGTCATCGCCAACGGGTCCTCGCCCGAGTCGCCACCGGCTTCACCGGCCGCGCCCATGCGGTACGGCGAGAGCCTGCGGGCGAGCGCCTCGGACTCCACGATCGACAGCCGGTCGGGAGCACCGAACCATTCGACGCCGGTCGCGGAACGGGCGCCGAGCTGGTTGTTCTCGACGACCAGCCGCAGACCGCGGCGGGCGGTCAGGTTGCCGAGGCACTCGGACAGGTCCAGCAGCGTGACGCCGACCAGACCCTCCTCGAGGATGATCATCTCTTCACGGCTGATGTCGCCGTCGTCGATGACGATCACGATGTGCGGCTGGTCGGGCGGCGGCGGGGCGTTGCGGGTGAACCGCTGCCGGTCGCGCAGGTTCTCGTCCAGCATCGCCTCGATCTCGGCGAGCGAGTTCGCCATCATGCGGCGCTGGCCGATGCCGTCGATGTCGGTGGGGTGCTGCGCGTGCGGCAGCCACTTCACCCACTCCCACAGCTGCTTCGTGCGGCCCGCGCTGACGACCGCGATCAGCAGGTCGTCCGGGGCGTGGAAGGTGACGAGCTGGGCAAGCAGCGCTCGCGCGACGTCGCGGCGGTCCTCGATCTCACCGAGCAGGCCGACCGCGGCGAAACCGCGCAGTGCGATGGAGATCGGCAGGTCGGGCACGAGCGAGTGGGCGCGCACGAACCGGCGCAGGGCCAGCGTCGCGATCGGCTCGAGCTCCTCGACCGGACCGGTCTGCGGCGGCACCAGGCGGGTGGCGAGGCGCTGCGAGCCCCGTCCGGCGCGCAGGTGGCAGAAGTCCGGGTCGTTCTGGCGGCGTTCCCACATGCGGCGGGTGGTGGCGAGCGACCACAGCATCTGCGGGTCCGGGTGGACCCACTCGCGTTCGGCGCGCTGTTCGTCAGCGGCCTCGCGGGCGCGGTCGCGCATCTGACCGAGATACCGCAGGTAGTCCTTGCGGTCCTCGTTCATCTCGGCTTTCTTCTGGCCCTTGCCGGAGCCCATGCCGCTCGCCATCATGCCGATGGTCGAGATCATCATCATGCCCGGCATGATCATCGCCGCGGGCTGCCGCGGCGCGAACACGAACATCATGCCCATCATGCCGACGGACGCGACGATCATGACGACGGGCATCGCCTTCATCATGATGTTGCCGGGGATGATCCGGGGGACCTCGGGTGGCGGCTCGAGGTGGACCTCACCGCCCGGAGGCCGGGGAGCAGCAAGGCGTGCCGTTCGCTTGAACTGCAGCGTGCTCAACTGACAGGCACCTCTTCGACTCTTGTTACGCCACCAGTAGCAACCGACACTATTGCGCATCCGCGCGCGTCACGAAGGTGGGTCGGGAAAAAACCCAGTCGAACGTGTTCTGCGAACCACACGTGCAGAAGGCGTCGGTGCGGCCATACTAGGGCCGCCCGGCGAGCGTCCGAGTGGACCAATAGGGTCGGGCCGTTGATTTGTAAGTGCTGATCTGACTTAGGGGGCCCTGGTGGCGACCGGTACGACGGTGTTCAGCCGTGTCACGGTGGTGGCACCTCGAACGCGTATCGACGTTGCGCTGCCTGCCGACGTGGCGGTGGCCGATCTCCTGCCGATGCTGCTGGACATGGCCAGAGAGGCCACTCCGGACGGTGGTGTCCGGCACGGCGGCTGGTGCCTCGCGAAGCTCGGCGACAGCCCGCTCGACCCCGCGCGCACGCTGGCGTCGCTCGGCGTCGTCGACGGTGAGCTGCTGCAGTTGCGGCGCCGCAACGAGAATCCGCCGCCGCCGTTGTACGACGACGTCGTCGACGCGATCGCGGAGTCCGATCCGGACTCGTTCCGGCCGTGGACCAAGGAGACGGCGCAGAAGTTCGGCCATCTCGCCGGCGCGCTCGCGCTGATCGCCGCCGCGGTGGCGCTGTTCCTGTCCGGCCCGGTTTCGCAGGGCGGTTCCGGCAGCGGGCTCGCCGCCGCGATCGCCGGTGGTGTAGTCGCCGTCGCCGCACTGGCGGCGGGCGCGACCATCTCGCGGGCCTACGCGTCGGCGTCGACGGGTGTGCTGATCGCCGCGTGCGGTTCGCTGCCGATGGCGTTCGTCGCGGGCTTCCACGCGGTGCCCGGTGTCGGGTTCAACCCGAAGATGCTGCTCGCCTCGGCCCTGATGATGATCTTCGCGTGGGGCGGCATCCTGCTGATCGGGCAGGGCATCACGGTGTTCATCGCCGCGGCGACCGGCGGCACGTTCGTGGCGCTCGCGTTCCTCGTCGCGACGTTCGTCGAGCACCCGCTGGCCGGTGTGGCCGCGGCGACCGGCGCGGTGGCGCTCGGCGCGCTGTCGTTGCTGCCCAGGCTGACGTTGCAACTGGCCAAGATCCCGCCGCCCGTCGTGCCGACGAACGCCGAGGACCTCAAGGAGGACAGCGGCTTCCCGGAGTACGCGGTGATCGAGCGCCGCACCGCCGTGGCGCACGAGTACCTCACCGGCATGATCGTCGGCACCGGCATCGTCGCCGCGCTGGCCGCCATCGTGGCCGCGTCCGCCGACACGGTCTGGGGCCCGATCTACGGCGTCGTCGTCGCGATCGTGCTGATGATGCGCGGCCGTGCGTACGCGAACGGCGCGCAGGCGGTGGCACTGCTGTCCACCGGCATGTTCGCCAGCGCGGGCATCCTGCTGGGCTGGCTGATCTCCTCGACGTCGTTCAACCGCATCGCGTTCGTGTTCGGCACGCTGCTGATCCTCGGCGCCGCCGCACTGGTGCTCGGTGTCATCTTCCCCGGCCAGAAGTTCTCGCCGCCGTTGCGCCGCACCGTCGACATCATCGAGGCGATCCTCATCGCCGCCGTGGTGCCGCTGGCGCTCGCGGTGATGGACATGTACTCGGTGTTCCGAGGTCTGATCACGCTATGAGGTCCGGCATCAGGCGCACCACGGCGGCCGCGACCGCCGGACTGCTGCTGCTGACGGGGGCGCTTCCGCAGGCCTCCGCGCAGCCGTCGTCGTCCACCCCCGCGACGGCCCGCCCGAACTCGGTACCGCCGGACCTGCCGCCCGGCACCCAGCCCCCGAACGACGACGGCAAGCCCGACGTGAAGTACGAGCGCACCAACAAGGGGTGCGTCGAGTCCGACACGAAGAGCGAACTGATCGAGACCAAGCCCTGGGGCCAGGTTCAGCTGAACCTCGACCAGGCGCACAGGTTCGCGACCGGCAAGGGCATCAAGATCGCGGTCATCGACACCGGTGTCGACCCGCGCAACCCGCGCTTCGCGGGCCGGGTCGAGGCCGGCGGCGAGTACGTCGACAACTCCAAGAACGCGAACGGCACCGACGACTGCGACGGTCACGGCACCGAGGTTGCGGGCGTCGCCGCGGCGGCCAGGACCGAGGGCGACTTCGTCGGCGCCGCACCGGGAGCGACGATCCTCGCGATCCGGCAGACGAGCGACCGCTACGAGTTCAAGGGCGACGCCGCGAACCCGGACAAGCGCTCCTCCGCCGGCAAGGTGGGCACCCTGGCGATGGCCATCGTCCGCGCGGCGAACAAGGACGCCAAGGTCATCAACATCTCGCTGACGAACTGCGGCCCTCCCAAGGGGTTCAGCGCGGACGACCAGAAGCTGCAGGCCGCGATCAAGTACGCGGTGGACGTCAAGAACGTGGTGATCGTCACCGCCGCCGGCAACCTGAGCGAACAGGGCACCGGGTGCGCCAAGCAGAACGACAACCTGGACCCGACCAACGTCAACTCGGTCTCGTCGCCCGCGTGGTTCGCCAACGACGTGCTGTCCGTGGGATCGATCGCACAGTCGGGCGCGGTGTCCTCGTTCAGCGTGTGGGGCCCGTGGGTCAGCATCGCCGCGCCGGGTGAGGAGATCATCTCCGTCGACCCCAAGGGCACCGGCCTTACCAACGCGAACGTCACCGCGCAGGGCGTGCAGGACATCAAGGGCACCAGCTTCGCGTCCCCTTACGTCGCAGGCATTGTGGCGCTGGTGCGCGAGCGGTTCCCGGAACTCACCGCGCGCCAGGTGATGGAGCGCGTCAAGGCCACGGCCCTGCACCCCGGCAACGTGTCCGGAAGGGACAACAAGACCGGCGCCGGCATGATCAACCCGGTGGCCGCGCTGACCGCCGTGCTGCCCGCTGAGGCGAAGGGGTTCAAGGCGCCGCAGCCGAAGGAGCTCAACACGGCCGTCACCCCGCCGCAGGGGCTGGACTGGCCGCCGATCATCGTGGCGCTGAGCGGCATCGGCATCGGCGGTGCGCTGCTCATGCTGACGCTGCTCGTCCGCAACTCGCTCAACCGCAAGCGAGGCAAGCCGGCCTAGCCGCTTTCCTCCTGCTCATCACGAGAACGGCCCCGCTGACCAGTTCAGCGGGGCCGTTCTCGTGGTCAGGTCAGGCGTGGAACCAGGATCCGCAGTGCAGCTTGCCCTTGTTCCCCTCGAAGCAGGTGCGCCACCAGTAGTCGCCGTGCGGCACGCGCGCGGTCCAGATCGAGTTCTTCGCGGCACCGATCCACCCGTCCCAGCGCGTGGGGTTGCTGCTGGTCGCGCGATCCATCCAGATCTGCGGAACCTGCGAGCTGTTGCTGCCGAAGGCGTTGCCCTGCTCGAAGTACAGGAAACTCCAGTAGCCGCCGACGTATTCGCGGTGCTCGGCCGCGCTCGCCGGTGCCGCTCCCACGAGCAGCCCGGCGACCGCGATCGCGGCGATGAACGATTTGCGCATGGCGAAACCCCCAGAAACGAAGACCAACCGTTACGCCGTTCAGCGTAATGTCGATCTTGTTCGCCCGCCAACGGAGGCCGCTAGTCGTCGTCGCCGATCGTCTTCGGCGCGGCCTTCTTGGGCTTGCCGAGCAGGTCGTCGATCGAGCCGGTGAGCCGTTGTTTCGGCTTGTGCTCCTTGTCGCCACCCTGCTGACCGCCGGCGCCCATCGGCATGCCACCCATCATCCCGCCGGCCATGCCACCGGGAGCGGCTCCAGAACGGCCACTAGCGGCCGCGGCGGCCGAAGCGGCCCCAGCACCCTTGTCCGCGCCCGGAAGTTGCTCAGCGACGCCTGTGGAGCCGCCGAACTGCATCGGCTGCTGGGTCGCGGCGGCCGGCGCACCCACCGAGCCGACACCACCACCCACTCCGCCGCCAACGCCGCCACCGACACCACCGCCGCCGCCACCGGACGAAGCGGTACCCGCGGCGGCCGTGGCGGAAGCCTTCGGTGGTTCCGGCGTCTTCGTCTCGGGCTTGGCGGGCGCCGTGTAGGTCCAGTCCTTGTCCGGGTACTTGTGCTCCATCCGCACGGCGTCGAAGCCGTCGGCCTCACCGGAAACCCCGTCGCACAGCTTGAGGAACGCCTCCAGCACCTGCCGCGCGGACTCGTGCAGCTCGCGGACCGGTGCCTTGAGCTCCTCGATGTGCTTGATCGCGCGCTGGTCTCCCTCCAGGGGCAACGCCGCCGTGCCGGACACCGAGTCGGCGGCGTCGGCGAGCACGTGCGCCATGTCCTGCACGATGTCGCGAACGCCGTCCGCGGTCTCCTCCAGCGCGTCCGCCATCGCGTTCATCGCGTCGGACATGTCGCCGCCCGCGAGTCCCACCTTGCGCATGTGGTCGAGGAACGCGTCGGCGTCCTTGCCCTCCCACCGCGCGTCGACGCCACCCAGCGGTGCCGCGACGTGCTTGTTGACCGCCTCGGACACCTTCGCGGCCTTGCGCCAGCGTTCGGCTTCCTCGCGCAGGTCGTTCCAGTCGCCCACCAACGGGTCGAAGAAGTCGTGCACGAGGTCCACGACACCGAGCTTCTGACTCACCCGCGAGAGGTAGTCGAGCTCGGGACCGACCTCGGCCGCGATCTGCCTGCCGTCCTTGGTCACCACAGCTCCCCCTACCGCCGGTCGGCCTTCTTGATGAGCCGCAGCGCGTCGTCCTCGCCCTGCCCGTGCTCCTTCGCCACGGCGTGCAGGCCCTTGGCGGCGGCGTCGAGCGTGTCGCAGGCACGGGCGAGCTGCGAGTTGAGCAACTCGGCCGCACGCGCGTAGGCCTGGGCGGTGCCCACCGTTCTGCCGATCTCGCCGAACGACTGCGCGCGCAGCGGCGACACCTTCATGGCGTCCCGCACCCGCCTCAGATCGTCCGTCGTGCCGTCGATCCGGTCGGCGTACTGCTCCAGCCACGCTGGATCAACGGAAATGCGACCGACCACAACTGTCCCCTAACGACACACTCCGGGTGCTTTGTCTCATTCGACGGTGATGCACCCGGAGTGGTTCCGCTACTTCTGCGCTGCCTGCTGCGGATCCTTGATCTTGCCGCCCGGCGCCGTGATCGAGTCGTAGCTGCGGTTCGCCTCGTTCTTGTTGAGCTGCGGCCCCATCGGCAACAGGCTCAGGATCTGGTTCGGTGCCGGCGGGAAGTTCCCCTGCAGACCCAGCGCTCCAGCGGTGCCGGCGTCCGGGACGCCGTAGCGGACACCGCGGCCCGTGACGATCTGCACCGGACCCGTGCCGTAGTCGTTGACGCCCTGGCTGGCCCGCACCACCGCCTGCTTGCCCGGCAGCATCAGGAACTCGTCGACGATCTCGCCGCCCGCACCCGGCGCGTTCAGCTCGACCGGGCCCATCTCCGTCGGTCCCGGCAGCCTGGAGCCGACCGTGACCGAGATGTGCTCGGCCTTGTTGTCCGCGGTGTAGTTCTCGGCCTTCCAGCCCAGGCACAACACCGTGTTGTTCGGGTTCGCCTCGAGCGTGGTGGGGATCTTGGTCGGGTAGGAGGTCAGGTCGAGCGGGTTCTTCGGGTCCTTGTGGTCCGCGATCGCGTTCGGCGAGAGCGGAATGGCTTTCTGGTTGTTCGAGTACGCGTAGCGCAGCAGGTCACCGACGGTCTCGTCGACGGTCTGGAAGCCGTCCTCCAGCGCCACCATGAACTCCGCCGTGCTGGTCCGCTCGACCGTGACGACCTCGCCGATGAGGACCTTCGTCTCGGTGACGTAGGTCGCCTGCTTGCCCTGGTTGGGGATGACCGGCGCCCGCAGCTCCGCGACCTCGGGAATGGCGGTGAGCAGACCGGAGCTGATCGCGCGCGGCTGCTTGCCCTTCAGCTTCAGGGCGTTCATCACCTTGTCGTTCTTCAGGTCCACCTCGGCGCGGACCGTCGACGACGAGATGTCCTTCAGCTGCTGGGGCCTCTTGTAGATCAGGAAGGCCTTCTTGTCGCCGGTGCGCTGCTGCACCAGCATCGCCTCGTCGCCCAGCTCCGAGTTGCCGCCGCTCACGCCCGCGATCACGGAGGTCTTGATCTGGTTCTCCACCGCCTGGTTCTCGCGGAACTTGTCCAGCCGGAGGGTGTCGCAGACGGACCACTGCGCGTCGATGCGCATGTTCTCGGCCGGCAGCACGTCCGGCGCGTCCGGCAGACCGGTGAGCCTGCCGCGCGGCAGGCTCGCGAGTGCCTTCTCGCTCACCAGCTTCGGCGTGCCTCCGGCCGCCTCCTGCTGCGCGCCGTTCGCCGTCCCGCCCGGTGCGTCGCCGCCGCCGGCCTGCTGGTCGGGGTTGTTGCGCGAGAACCAGAGCAGCCGGGCCGACGCCAGGTTCGTCATCGGGATGAGCCGCCGCGGCGACGCGTCGACCACGTAGACCTGGCCGGTCTCCTTGCTGATGGCGATCTGCGTCTCGCTGTCGAGCTTCGGTGCCGGGCTGAAAAGGCCGTACACCAGGAAGCCGATCAGACCGACGACGCCGAGGACCACGCCGACCGATGTCGCGCGCGAGTGATTGCGCATGGGGTCATGCAGCATCACCGCGTCTCTGCGGACCAGAGCGGACTGCATCCGCCGCAGGACGAATTGGTAGGCCTGGACCTGTGACTTGGTGGTGGGTGTTGATGCCATTCTCGGCTCGCTGCTCTCCCAGTCGCGGTACGGTTCGGCAGGATAGCCGGACGCAGGTTGCTCCGTGGGCCGGTTCGCCAAGCCCACCGACCATCGAGGGGAAAGAGACCACAACGGATGTCCGTGACCACTCCACATCCGCCCCGGCCGAACCCAGGGATGGCACGGCCGCAGGGACCTGCAGGTCCTGGCCCTCAAGCACCCGTGCCTCCGCGTCCTGTCGGGCGTGTCCGGCGCAGAGGTGCCGGAGTAAGCCTCGGCTCTTTGCCCGTCTCGAACGTAGTCACGATCGAGATCGGTCTCGCCATCGCACTGCTCGTGCTGACCCTCATGGGCGTGAAAGAGCCGAACGGCGCGCTGAACGTCGTCTCCGTCTCGATCGCCGGCGGTGTGCTCCTCATCGCACTGATCCTGGCGTTCACCCGATCGCGTGGTCGTTGGCTGACCCAGTGGATCGGTGTCCGGCTGCGCTACAACTTCCGGTCGCACAGCCGCACGGCGAACCGCGCGCAGCCGCAGGAGTCCAAGCCCGGTGACGACGAGATGCAGGTGCTCGGCCCGGAGGACCCGCGCGTCGCGTTGCTGCGCCTCGCGATCCCGGACCTGGTGATCGCGAAGGGCGTCGACCACGAACGCCGCCCGCTCGCGCTGTCGTGGCACGACGGCGTGTGGACCGCGGTGCTGCTGGTCGACCCGACCCCGCCGCTGATCTCCGCGGTCGGCTCGGCACCGTCGCTGCCGCTCGGCGCGCTGGCGCCGTGCCTGGAGGACCGCGGTGTCGTCCTGGACGCGATCACCGTGATCTGGCACTGCTACCCCGGCAGCGCGGCGCTCCCGCCGAACTCGCCCGCGGTCAGCTCGTACATGGAGGTGCTCGGACCGCTGCCCGCGGCGGCCCGGCGCACCACGTGGATCACGGTCCGGCTCGACCCGCGCCGCTGTGGCGAGGCGATCAGGGAGCGTGGCGGCGGCGTGGTCGGTGCGCACCGCGCGTTGATCGGCGCGTTGTCCCGCGTCCGCAACGCCCTGGAGTCCGCCGGCGTCACGATCCGCCCGCTCGACTCGGACGAACTGCTGCGCGCGGCGATCTCGTCGGCCGAACTGACCGCCGCCGTCGGCAACACGAACCCCGTGTCGCTGCGCGAGAAGTGGTCGGGCGTCACCGCGGGTGGCGTTGGTCACGCGAGCTACGCGATCACCGGCTGGCCGTCGAAGGGCCTCAAGGGCAACCTGAACTCGCTGACCGGTGTGCGCGCTCTCTCGTCGACGCTCGCGATGTCGATCTCACCGTCCCGCGAGGACGGTCAGGTCTCGCTGCGCGGCCTGGTGCGGGTGAGCGCCCGCACGCCGAGCGAGCTGGACCGCGCGGAGGACCAGTTGTCGAAGCTGAGCGACAAGCTCGACATCACGCTGACCCCGTTGCGGGGCATGCAGCTCGCCGGCCTGGCCGCGACGCTGCCGCTGGGAGGTGTGGCATGAGCTCGTCCCGTCTGCTCGACTCGCGCGGCCGCGGCGCGGTGGCACCGGAGTTCCTGGTGTCGCCGAACATGCTCGACGTGGTCAGCCCGAGTGGCGACCGCGGCGGCATGATGCTCGGCCAGGGCACCAAGGGCGAACCGCTCGCGGTGTCCGTGCTGCGCCCCACGCCGACCCGCATGGTGGTCGTGGGCGGCCTGTACCTGGCCCGCCAGATCGCGTTGCGCGCCATGGCGACCGGCGCGTGGATCATCATCGCCACCGGCCGCCCTCAGGCCTGGCAACCGGTCGTGCGCGCCGCGGGCCAGGGCCCGGACGGCCGCCCGTCTCAGTTGGTGCAGCTGCGCCGCCTGTCCCCGGCCGACCTCCCCCGGCCGACCGAGGACATGCCGCTGCTGGTGATCCACGACGGCGGCCACGTCCCGCAGGAACTGTTCCCGCCGCGCGCCCCGTGGCAGACCACGATGTACGTGCTGCCGTACCTGCACCCGCAGGCCTCGTCGACGGCGAACAACGCGGACCTCGTGCTGCTGCAGCGCCTCCCGATGGGCCAGGCGCAGCTCGCCGGGCAGATGTGGCGCCTGCGCCCGCAGATGTTCCAGCAGCTGACCCAGCTCAAGGACGACCAGGTCATCGCCATGGGCCAGGACATGTGGGCGCACCTGCGCCTGTACACGACCCCGGCCGAACAGCAGATCCTCGGAGCAGTCCGCCGAGGCGATTGAGGCAGTGCTCGACTGCCGCCGCTCCGCAGACGGCGGCGAGTTCGTCTTCAAGTCGGTCGTCCGGCCACCGCTTCGGCCCGAATCGCCTAGGGCGGTTGACCCGAAGAGGCAACCGGACGACCGACACGAACTCGCGCGATTCATACGGCTCAACTTGCGCCCCGAACGGTTCATCGTTCGGGGCGCAATTGTTTTGTCCATAGATCAGCGGCACCAATTACTTCACAGGGCAGATCAAAACTGTTGATTCGCCATTCGAAGGTTGTTTCGTGGACCTTCTTGTGCGAAATCCGTCAACGCCACTAAGAAGGCTCTCACCTGCACGACCCTGCGACGAGGGAGCACGCTGCTATGGGTGAATCGTGGCTCAGACGAGCGGCTGGAATCGGACTGGTAGCGGGCACGACGCTCGCACTGACGTCCGTCTCCGCCACCGCTGCGCCCGAGGGGGAGATTCGGAACCTCGGTGCGTCCAACACAGTCAAGGACAACTACATCGTCGTGCTGAAGGACATGAGCACGACCAGTGTGGAGAACCTCAGCGCTAAGTACAGCGCGCAGGTGAAGCACTCGTACAAGTCCGCTTTGCGCGGTTTCTCGGCACAGATGTCCGAGACCCAGGCCAAGCGCCTCGCCGCCGACCCGGCAGTCGCCTACGTGGAGCAGGACGGCGAAGTCCACCTCTCCGACACGCAGACGCCGACCCCGTCCTGGGGCCTCGACCGCATCGACCAGCGCGCGCTCCCGCTGGACAACAGCTACACCTACCCGAACCGCGGCGCAGGCGTCACCGCGTACATCATCGACACCGGCATCCGCCTCACCCACGCCGACTTCGGCGGCCGCGCCGTCTCCGGCCGTGACACCGTGGACAACGACAACGATGCCACCGACTGCAACGGCCACGGCACCCACGTCGCAGGCACCGTCGGCGGCACCAAGTACGGCGTCGCCAAGGACGTGAAACTGGTGGCCGTCCGAGTCCTCAACTGCGCGGGCTCCGGCACCTTCGCGGGCGTCATCGCCGGCATCGACTGGGTGACCGAACAGGTCAACGCCAGCCCGGCCAACAAGCCCGCGGTGGCCAACATGTCCCTCGGCGGCGGCGCCAACCAAACCGTCGACGACGCCGTGAAGCGCTCCATCGCCGCAGGCGTCACCTACGGCCTGGCCGCAGGCAACGACAACGGCGGCAACGCCTGCAACACCTCCCCGGCCCGCACCCCGGAAGCCATCACCGTCGGCTCAACCGACCGAACCGACGCCCGCTCGTCGTTCTCCAACCTGGGCACCTGCCTGGACATCTTCGCCCCAGGCCGCGACATCACCAGCGCCTGGCTGACCGACGACAACGCCACCAACACCATCAGCGGCACCTCAATGGCCACGCCCCACGTAGTAGGCGCAGCAGCCGTCTACCTGGGCTCGTCCCCCACGGCCACGCCACAACAGGTCCGCGACGCCCTCGTCGAAAACGCCACCAGCGACAGCGTCAGCAACCCAGGAGCAGGCTCCCCGAACAAGCTCCTGCACATCACCGGCACGGCCCCCGGCAACCCGCCCGGCCAATGCCCAGCAGCCACCAACGACACCGACACCGCCATCCCTGACGCCTCAGCAGTCACCTCATCCATCACCGTCGCCGACTGCAACGGCAAAGCCAGCGCAACCGGCTCCGTCAAGGTGGCCATCAAGCACACCTACCGAGGCGACCTGGAACTGGCCCTGATCGCCCCCTCAGGCGCCGTGAAGCTCCTGAAGGTCTCCAGCGGCAGCGACAGCGCAGACGACATCAACGCCACCTACGCCGTGAACGCCGCCGCTGAAGACGCCAACGGCACCTGGCAACTGCGAGTCCGCGACCTCTACCGCCAGGACACGGGCCACATCGACTCGTGGACGCTCGACATCTGAGCCAGCCGCACCACCCTCGGAGCCCCCGGTCCCCCCGCCGGGGGCTCCTCCCTTTCCCGTCGAGGGAGGGAGCGCGCACCACCACGCGAGAAGGCTCCAGCAGGCCGGGCCAGGGCCAGCAGCGGCGGGGCGAGGGGCGAGGGGCGAGGGGCGAGGGGCGAGGCAACGGCAGCACGCCAGGCAGGCTGACGCAGGGGTCGCCTGCGCTACAGGATCCCCCGCGACCCAACGTACTCAGCAGGTCTGACACTCCACGCAATCTCAACGGCAGGGCGGGGCGGGCTCGTGCGCGATGGCGAAGCCGAGCCGTCCATCCCACGCGAAGCCGAAGGCGAGCCGACCCGATGGCGAAGCCGAGGCGTCTTTAACGCTTGAAACGGGAGGTTCCGGTGGGTGGTCCCGTCACGAGTCGTGCCTCAGCA